>BJGJ01000017.1 GCA_014190435.1 Methylocystaceae bacterium
GGATTAGGTGACACGCCACCTTTTTGCCAAGCAGGATTAACCTTCTTGCGTTTTGTTTCGCCAATGCTCTTTAATTTATCTTCACAGTCCATCACTGTCCGATGTCCTTTAAGATTGTCGTTCGTGATTTATGCGGGGTAAGCGAAGCGAATTTATTAAAAAAAATATATCATATTTTTGCAGTTTAATCACTTCACGATATATACATGCACTTTTTTGCTTAAGCCAAGTTCACTCTTGCGCATTTATTATGCGCTTTAGCCTTCAAACTTAAAATAGACGGCCTTGTCTTTTGTTACTTATCGAACTGAGAAATAAATTAATACCAAAACTAATTAAGACTCTAGTTTCAATAGTCTCTCGCATTAATGCTTATGGCCAGGACTATGAGCATGGCTCTTCGTCTTTTCTGATCCTGATTGGACTAGTGTTGAGGGCACTATAACTAATTCGCCATAACGTACACCTTTTTCAGCAATCACATGTCGACCGAAATGTTCAACCTCGCCCCTAGGCCCTTTTAGTAATGAGACCTCTAGACAAGAATGTTCATTCATATGAACATGCATTGATGCTATCGACAAATTACTATGTCCGTGATGATCGTGCAAAATACGCTTAGCAAGCTCTCGTGTTTCATGATCATAGACATATACTACCGCCCCCACACATGAACGATTAGCATCATCAACATTAGGGCGCTTTTTTAAACTGTCGCGAACGAGATCACGTACTGCTTCAGATCGATTCTGGTGACCTGTTTCCGCCATATATTCATCTATCTCAGCCATGAGTTCATCATCGAAGGTCATCGTGATACGCTGCATTGTGTTTGTCTTCAATGTCATATGGCCTGCTCCATTAAGCTAAGAGACGGCTCTTGCTTATCATATAAAAGCATATCCTAATTTATTTAGTGGTGATCATTATGATGAACATGCGAATGGCAATCTATGCTCTTATGACAATGATAATGCTGATGATCATCTAGAGTATGCGCAGACGCAACAAATGTAATTCCAAAAAAACCGATCACTATGGCAAAGAGGTGAAGTTTCATGATTTACTCCTAGTCTCAATTCAGGGAAGAATAAAAACCGAATAAGACAAAATTACGACTTTATCATATCAGTTATAATAATAAAATCAGTTACTTAAATTGATTTTGACTTCTAAATCAGCCGCAGCGGCTCTTTTTGCCTCTTTCGTCAAGACACTCCAAAACTTAAATAATTGAATGAATACGCATCATATAGTCCCGTCTTGATAGCGATTAAAAAATAAAAAATAAATATTTATTTGTCCTAAGTATGCATGCTCTTTTACCATACGATGAGCAAATATGATTTAAACTTATACAAATAATTGAAAAAGATACATGATGAGAGGAGATTATATTTATTTTATTCCTATCACGCTTACATCGTATTAGAAGCCCTCTTTAGTAATCTTAATGATTACGTTGCTAACATAACATCCTTTTTTTGCTTTGCTGTGTTCAAAATTAAGCTCACCATCCGTAATAGCTATAGCCTGGTCCATAATAGCCAGGATAACCCCAACGGGGACCATAACCGTAATAGGCCGGATACCCCCAGCCGCGCCGATAGCCCCCATTGCCCCAGCCCCGACGCCAGCGACCGCCATAACCCCAGCCGCCGCCTCGCCATCCACGACCATAACCACCAGGATAGCCATGGCCACCCCAGCCGCCCCGCCCCCAACCCCCGCGGCCCCAGGCTGAGGCTGGCGTTGAAGCAAGAAGTGACACAGCAATTAAGCCAATGGCCAAAACAACGATCCGGAAGCTGTGGAGATGTTTCATTGCTTTACTCATGACCCGTCTGGGGCTGTTAAAAAAACAAATAAGAAATTATATTTTCCAAGATGAACGATCGCTGAATTATTGATAAAAGCTGCGCAGTTATATGAGAGAGACTGAGCTTTTAGTTTTCATTCCAGTAAAACGCTTCATAAAAAATGCGCACAGAACAGATTTAAAAAAATTATCACTCTCTAGTTGAGAAAAATTCTTCATTATGACTAGTCAAAAATTATGACAAAACTTTCCGTCACGCCGCGAGACTATCAAGAAGAAGCCGTTGACGCCGCATTTAACTATTGGCTGAGGTCCAACGCGCCAATGCTCTTAGTTATGGCCACTGGCTCTGGCAAATCTATTGTGATTGCGCTTTTGATCCAACAAGCTCTGACGAGAAACCCACAATCCCGCGTTCTTGTCTTAACGCATGTCAAAGAACTTGTAGAACAAGATTATGATGAAATGATCAATCTTTGGCCGGATGCACCGGCAGGGGTTAATTGCGCCGGATTAAAAAAACGCTCAACAGACGCACAAATTATCTTTGGCAGCATCCAATCTGTTTGGAATCATTGCGAGGAAATCGGCCTATTTGACTATATTATAGTCGATGAAGCCCACCGCATTCCTCACAAAGATAATGGCAATTACCGAAAACTAATCGCTCTGCTGTCCCAAAGGAAAGAAACGCTCAAAGTCATCGGATTAACGGCCACGCCTTTTCGGCTCGATGGCGGCTGGCTCCATATTGGTGAAGAGCGTTTATTTGAAGAAATCATCTATGACTATTCTGTTGACAAGGGCATTACTCAGGGATGGCTATCTCCCCTTGTATCAAAACGCACCCAGTTTCAAATCAATATAACTGGCGTTCGTAAAAGAGCGGGCGAGTATCGATCGGATGATTTAGATAGGCTTGTAAATTCCTCAGAAAATACAGACGCCGCGCTTAATGAAATCATCGAACAAGGTGCACACCGTCGCGCTTGGCTTATTTACTGCGTCAGCGTCGCCCACGCCAATAGCGTTGCAGAAAAATTACGCCAAAAAGGCATTATTGCCCGGGCCATAACAGAAAAAACATCCGCCAAGGATCGCAGCAAATATATTCAAAAATTCCGCGCCGGCGCATTAAAATGTATCGTTAATGTCAGCGTTTTAACAACAGGATTTAATAACCCTCGCGTTGATCTTATCGCCATGCTGCGTCCAACGCTTAGCACGGCCCTTTATTTACAAATTTGTGGACGCGGCTTGCGCAAAAGCGCAGGAAAAGAAAATTGCCAAATATTAGATTTTGTTGAAAATATCAGACGCCATGGCCGCGTCGATGATCCAGACATTATAATCCACGCCGCCAAGGGATCTGATGAAACAAATGAGCTGCCTCAATATCTCGCTAAGGCCTGCCCTGCATGTCTTCATTATAGCCCCATTAACGCAATCACCTGCTCTGTCTGCAACAAAGTCTTCGCAAAAGAGCGAAAAATTACCCATAACAGCCAGGCTGACTCCATAGAAATACTTGGCCGGCCACGACGTAAATTTAAACAACAAGATAAGTTTATCACGGTTAGAAAAGTTACGGCTCAGCCACATATAAAACGCGGTGCATTCAAAGTAACGAGCATAAAAATAGAGTATCACCTCGCAACAGGTGAAACTATTAAAGAGTTTATCAAAGCAGATAATGGATCGATCAGTCGTATGGCGACAATTTGGTGGCAAGCTGTCATGGGTACAACGCCACCAGCCTCAATTGATCTATTTTGTCGAGAGCTCTCTTCAGCTAAGATCCATCGCTTACAAACCTATATTAATGAAAATAATTTCCGAGCTGTCGAATATTTAGTCGTCACACCGCAAAATGACACCCGCATGCTCATGCTGGCCAAGGATAAAAAATACGGCGGTCTTTCTTTGTTTAAAGTGCTCGATACGCCAGCCTAGCTCGATCAATGCTTAAGAGGTATGCTTCAACAAAGACCCGATCTTTGACGACCATCGCGCATTCTACGCGCCTTAGTACAGCACATTTAACCCTCACTAAGATGCCAATAGGTCTTATGCCCACAATGATCTACTTATGAGCTCTCATATTCTTAATGTTGAAGAGAGCAATAATTATTTTTTAAAATCCACTCTGCCCTGTCAAAATTTGATTAAAATAAATGATCTAATAGTTTAATGTTGAAAATCTCCCTTTAAACTAGGAATGCGTTGTTGAAACCAAAAATCTTTATAGATGGCGATTCTGGCACAACGGGTCTTGGCATAAGAGATCGGCTTGCTGGACGCACTGATCTAAAAATTATTGCGCTCCCGCAAGCACAGCGCAAAGACCTAGCGGCAAAGCGGCAAGTGTTGTCGGATGTTGATGTAACAATCCTCTGTTTGCCCGATGAGTCGGCAAAAGAAACCGTTGCGCTTTGTGACGCCTTAGGGCCGCAAGCGCCGCGTATTCTCGACGCTTCAACCGCACATCGTACCGCTCCGGGCTGGATTTATGGCTTCCCAGAACTCTGCGCCAATCAACCAGAAGCGATCGCCAATGCGCACCGCGTGGCCAATGTCGGCTGCTATGCTACGGGCGCGATCGCTCTTTTACGCCCCTTGATTGACGCGCAATTACTGCCCCCCTCCTATCCGCTCGCTATTAATGCCGTCTCTGGCTATTCGGGCGGCGGTCGCCAGATGATTGAAGCCTACGAAAAAGGCGAGGCGGCAGCCTTTGAACTCTATTCCTTAGCGCATCAACACAAACATATTCCTGAGATTATGGCCTATGCTCGTTTAGAAAAGCCACCAATATTTGCTCCCTCAGTCGGCAATTTCCGTCAAGGCATGCTGGTGTCGATCCCGCTCACGCTCGACGCCTTACCCACAAAAGTAACGGCTATCGATCTCCAAGAAACCTATAAACGCCATTACCATCAAGCCGCCCATGTTCGTTGGGTGGCGGCCCCAACCAATGGCCGCCTCGACGCGCTAGCGCTAAATCATACGGATGATATGGAATTATTTGTTTTTAGTAATGAGACCTTGCGCCAAATCATTTTGGTGGCGCGGCTCGACAATCTTGGAAAAGGCGCCTCAGGCGCTGCTGTGCAAAATCTCAATTTAATGTTGAATAAAACACATTAAATAAGAATGCCTACCGATGGGTGTTTCGACGCTTAATTAAGATCCTCAAGCAGCTTGTCAGCAACATCTTCATAACGACTCGTTCTACTTCCCATCATAGCTTCGAACGCTTCATGTACGTCATGCACAGAACGAGCGCTCAGTCGGCCGCCGCGTGATTCATAAAAAATTGGCCGATTGGCGCGCGCAGGACGGGGTAATAAAGCTGCAGCAGAGAGGTTTGGATTTTCCTCCAACACATGCAAAAACTTCTCAGCATCGTCTGTGCCAAGGAAGTGAATCAGGTAAGTTTCGCCAGGAGTAAGCGGGCGTCCAATTTTCTCTGCAATCTTCGCGCCGTCTTTTTTCAGCATTTCCGCGGCAAGAACAGCAGAAAGATAAGGATCCATTCGCAAATTTAGAATTTGCGAGCGCTTCAGTGGCGTAGCATTGAGCGAAACGCCTTCCTGTCCCGCTACAGCTTTGGATTCTTCTGCACGGCCATGTCGACCACCAAATATTTTAATTGCATGCAGCCAAGTCTTTTCAACAAATTGGAAAAGACCGCTGGCCGTTGAGGTTCGCGCCTTCGCACGTAAGGAGAAATTAGACTCCTTATCAGCAATCGCCATCAACAAGGCTGGATCCATTTCTGTCGTCTTAGCCGCTTTGACCACATGCTCAACAACAGATTGATGAACCTTAACTGGCCCAAAGCGCATTACGCCCAGGCCATCCGTAACATCCGTGCCGTCATCGCGGCGGTGAGACCACGTTAAGGCAGCTTGCTCAATAACAAAATCTGAATCCAGAACTTCTTCACCTGCGTCTTTGGAGAATGAAGCAAGACCAGAAGGTGGCGCGCGAACGCGTGCAACGCGATAGGGCCGTTCGCTTCGCGCCGTCTCTTCCTCATCTGCGGAAGGACTGAAAGATAAAACAGCAAGAAGCGATAAAAACAAGCCAACGCCTATGGCGCGCGCGAGCAGTGGAAAAGAGCGACAAAAACTAAAAGACCGAAAATGCGCCCAATGAAAATGAGGCAGATGTGCGCGCACAAACGCCACGAATGAAGGCTCATGCCCTCTACCCGGCGCTACGCTTATTTCTCGCTTTGAGAAAGTTACATCCGTCATTCGGTTCGCATTCTCTCCTCGGCCATTCTAGGCCAAGGGAGGAATCTAACGACTTGAGACGGCAAAAAATCGGCGCGCCACGCCCTCGAGACGCCATAATCCCTTAGGCGGACTTATCCGTAATCTTTTGATTTTATTAACCCTGTTAGCAAGTTACGCCCGCCAAGCGCGGGCGCTGCCTTTTTTTCGCCACAAGGCGCTAGACCTCGCCAACCTTATTTAGAATCAAGGGGTTTATAAGCCAAACTTGGACATCATCCCCTGCAACATGTGATATTCCGCAGCTGGGACTGGCGTTGTCCGGGAGAGAAAATTAACAGGCTTGCCATCTTCCAAGCCATAATCCGCCGTGCGCTGTATTTTTTTCGACTTATCAAAATACACTGCAAGCACGCGCTGATCTGTAACGGCACCAGGCATGAAAGCGAGTGACCGATCGACCCGCTGACTGACATAATACCAGGCGTCTCCGCCAACGGTTGATGTCGTTGACGGCGTTCCCAGGATCGATAGCACCTGTGGCGCCTCCATACCCGGTTTAACCTGGGTGACGCGCTTTTGGTCGATGACCGCGCCCCTCGTGATAACCCCGTCATAGCCTAAACAGCCGCTCAGTGTGCCGGCCGCCAGGCTAGCCGCCATCAGTCGCAGCAGCAGAGAATTTTGATAAATAGATGAAAAAACGCGCTTATCTCGCGCCATTTTACTAATCTCCAACTCATCGCGTCGCTGGATTTTCAAGCGACATACCAATCCTCTAACGGATTTCGGTAAACTTCAGTTAAAGGGATTGCAAGCACAGGCCAATATTTTCAAAATTAACCTGTTTTCGATCAGGAGGCGTCACATGGCAGATAAACACCCTATCTCACCCGCCTGTCAGCCCCGTCGCATGGTTGTCACCGAGATTCCGCCAGAAGGACTTGAACTCGATCTCTGCGCCACGACAGAAGAACGCTATGCGCTTGCCAAGCTCAATGAGCTTGCCAAAATCAGTGCTTTAACAGGCCGCCTTCAACTCATACGATGGAAAACCAATGGTGCCATTGTGCGCGGAGAAGTTCAGGCTCGAGTAACACAAATATGCGTGCGCTCTCTCGAGGAGTTTGAAACAGATGTTTCTTCGCAGATCAATCTCCGACTCGCCCCGCCGACTGTCGAGGATGTTCGGGGAGAGGAACGCCCACTCGATCATGATGCTTCTTCTCTTGCAGCTTTGTCTCAAGATCTCCCAGATCCACTCATCGATGGCGTAATCGACTTATGGGCTCTGGTCAGCGAGTTTTTAACGCTTGCGCTTGACCCCTATCCTCACAAGCCGGGCGTTGAGTTTCAAGATCTCTCCCCAAGAAGCGACAAAACCCCCTCCTCATCTCCCTTTGCGTCGCTTCAGGAGTTGATGTCGAAAAAAAACTAACCCCATCGCGTCTGCGTTTTGCAAGCGCAATAACGCCGCCTCATAAAAAAGGCAGCAAAGCTGGCTAAATTTCAGTTGGATAGGCCCTTGCGCGGTGAGCGTGCAAATGGCAAGTCACCACGCGGGATCGGCCTAGATCCCGGGCCGCTTAGGATAGAGATCCAGGTTACTTAAATTTTGAGGCAAGCCGGAAAATGTCGCAACATGTAAGGATCGCCATTGATGCGATGGGTGGCGACTTCGGACCGGCGGTCACGATTGCCGGAGCAGCTCTAGCGCTCGACAAGCACCCTGATAGTCGATTTTTAATCTTTGGCGATCAATCCACCCTTTGCACTGAACTTAATAAATATCCCCGTCTTGCGGCCAATGCAGAGATCGCTCATTCCGACGTCGCTATCCGAATGGACGATAAACCTAGCCAAGCGCTTCGCGCAGGTCGACGCGTTTCGTCTATGTGGATGGCGATAGAAGCCGTCAAAAAAGGCGACGCGGATGTTATTGTCTCTGCAGGCAACACCGGCGCCCTTATGGCCATGGCGAAAATCTGCCTGAAAACAATTTCGCGCATTGAACGCCCAGCGCTCGCGTGTCTATGGCCTACGCTGCGCGGTCAATCTGTGGTGTTAGATGTTGGTGCAACAATGGGCGCTAATGCACGCCATCTTGTTGATCTCGCCATCATGGGATCAGCAATGGCGTCAATCATTTTGGGACTGGATCGGCCAAGCGTCGGCCTGCTTAATGTGGGCACAGAGGAAATAAAGGGCGTTGAAGAAGTCAAAGAAGCTTCTCAAATCCTCAAAGACTCAAATTTACCAGGTTTGAGCTACGCTGGTTTTATTGAAGGCGATGGCATTGGCTTGGGCGCGGCGGATGTTGTCGTAACGGAAGGTTTTACCGGAAACATCACACTAAAAACAGCAGAAGGCACTGCAAAGCAAATTAGCGCTTATCTGAAAGAAGCGATGAGCAGTTCGCTTCTCTCTAAACTTGGCTATTTTCTTGCGCGCGGGGCTTTTAATCAATTGCGCGCAAGAATGGATACGCGCACAATCAATGGCGGCGTCTTTCTTGGCGTCGAAGGAGTCGTTATTAAAAGTCATGGCGGCATGGATGCGATTGGTTTCGCCCGCGCTATTGAAATCGGCTATGAAATGGCCCGCAGCGATCTTCTAAATCGCATCCGCAAGACTGTTGAAATCGCCCATCTTTTTCAACAAGAAAGATCGACAGAGACACCAGCGCAGAAAGTACCGCTCTGATGCCACATTCTTCAAAATTACGCTCTGTTGTTCGCGGTGTTGGCGCATATTTGCCTGAAAAAATTCTAACCAATAAAGAACTCGCCGAACTCGTCAACACCAGCGATGAGTGGATTGTTCAAAGAACCGGAATTCAAGAAAGACATATCGCCGCTAAGGATGAAACAACCTCTATGTTGGGCGCACACGCCGCGCGCGCTGCGCTTGCTGAAGCCGAACTAAAAGCTGAAGATATAGACCTCATTATTCTCGCGACCTCCACGCCAGATTGGACATTTCCATCGACAGCGACGCAAATTCAGGCTGAACTAGGCGTCCATCAAGGAGTCGCCTTTGATCTCCAAGCAGTATGCTCTGGTTTTGTTTTTGCCCTCGCTACAGCAGATAAATTTTTACGCTCCGGCTCGCATAAGCGTGCGCTTGTGATTGGCGCAGAAACTTTTTCACGAATTATTGATTGGACGGACAGAACAACCTGCGTTCTCTTTGGCGATGGTGCCGGCGCAGTGGTTGTTGAGGCCTCCGACTCAACAGGTGATCGTCATGAGCGCGGTATACTCACTACACATTTGCGTTCAGATGGACGACATCGATCAAAACTTCATGTTGATGGGGGACCTTCCGCGACCCAGACAGTTGGTCATTTGCGCATGGAGGGAAAAGAAGTTTTTCGCTTTGCCGTTGGTCAAGTTACCGATGTCGTAAAAGACGCTTTCGCAGCGACTGGTCTAACTGCCGATGATTTAAATTGGTTTGTACCCCATCAGGCAAATCAACGCATTATAGACATGTCAGCCCATAAACTTGGCATTGCGCCAGAGAAAGTCATTGCGACTGTTCATCTTCATGGCAATACATCAGCGGCAAGCGTCCCCCTAGCGCTCTCAGTCGCGCGACAAGACGGACGAATTAAAAATGGTGATCTTGTCATGCTCGAAGCTGTTGGCGGCGGTTTCACCTGGGGGTCCGCTCTAGTTCGCTGGTAGCAAAAAACATAGGCTTTAAACGCATGGCAAAATCCCGCTCAGCCTTTATTTGTCAAAACTGCGGGGCTGTTTCATCTCGTTGGCAGGGCAAATGCGAGGCGTGCAATGAATGGAATACGATCACTGAGGAAATCGACAGCTCAATAGGATCTCAGCGCATTTTAGGCGGCCGCTCATTTGAACTTGAGACTCTTATCGGCTCTTCCTCAACCGTTGAAAGAGTAATAAGCGGCGTTGAAGAATTTGATCGCGTCACTGGTGGCGGATTTGTTCCTGGATCGGTCATTTTACTGGGCGGCGAACCCGGAATTGGCAAATCAACCCTACTCATTCAAATTTGCGCTGCGCTCGCAACACGCAAAGAGCGCGTGATCTATATCTCCGGAGAAGAAGCCGTCGCACAAGTCCGGCTGCGCGCCTCTCGTCTTAATTTGGCAAGCGCGCCTGTTGAACTTGCCTCCGCAACACAGGTCGAAGACATTCTTGCAACTTGCGGAAACGGAAAACGCGCCGCGCTGATTGTGATTGATTCAATTCAAACGATGCATACCAATCTGGCTCCTTCCGCACCCGGCACGGTCACGCAAGTGCGCGCTAGCGCGCAAGCGCTACTGCGTCATGCAAAATCAACGGGATCAATTGTTATTCTTGTTGGGCATGTCACGAAAGATGGGCAAGTTGCAGGCCCTCGCGTTGTTGAACATATGGTTGACGCAGTTCTTTCTTTTGAAGGGGACGCCGCCCATCACTTTCGTATGCTGCGCGCGTCCAAAAATCGCTTTGGCGCAACAGGGGAAATTGGCGTCTTTGAAATGACGGGCCTGGGTCTTGCTGAAGTTGCTAATCCTTCCGCCCTTTTTCTTGCAGGCCGAGACTCAGCTGCGCCCGGCGCAGCAGTCTTTGCAGGCATGGAAGGTCAACGCCCCATGCTTTTGGAGATCCAGGCGCTCGTTGCGCCAACATCCTTAGGCACCCCCCGCAGAGCAGTCGTTGGCTTTGATCAAAATCGCCTATCTATGATTCTCGCCGTGCTTGAAGCGCACGGCGGCTTAAAACTCGGTCTTTACGACATTTATCTCAATGTGGCCGGGGGTCTCAGAGCCGACGAACCCGCCGCCGATCTTGCTGCAGCAGCCGCCCTAGTATCCTCCCTCACCGGTGCCATATTGCCAGCCGACCAGACCTTTTTCGGGGAAATTGGTCTGTCGGGAGCGGTTCGACCGGTTATTCACGCCGGCATGCGCTTGCGCGAAGCGGCGAAACTTGGCTTTCATCAAGCTGTCCTGGCTCAAGCTCAACAAATTACCGATGATGAAAGACGTAGCGGCCTTGTCCTGCGACCCTGCGCGGATGTTGGTCAACTCGTTGCGGCAATCGCGCAGACAGCGCCCAACACGCGCCCTCCTCCATCGTCAACCCAATAATTTAAGATAAATAAGGGGATGAGAGAGCTTTGGGATTTCCGCTTCGCGTCAACTTGCGCTAGAAGCAGGACATGCAAAATTGTCGTGGCCAATTCTATCCAATGGGCCAAGACGCATCGCCGCGGATTTCAATCTCAATTTTGGTTTTAGGGCGAAGACAAGAGGACAGAAATGCCTTCGTATCTTGATTTGGCTGTTTTGATTGTTGTTTTGGTATCAGGCTTACTTGCTGTGTTGCGCGGGTTTACGCGCGAAATTTTAGCTATTGGATCCTGGGTCGCCGCTGCAGCGGCCGCCTATTATCTCCATCCAATGGCCTTGCCCTACATTAAGCCCTACATCAGCAAAGATGAAATTGCGCTCGCAGGCGCTGTCGCGATCGTTTTCTTTCTCGCTCTCATCATCGTATCTCTGCTCACGGTAAAATTTTCTGATATTATTTTAGACTCCAAAGTTGGCGCTCTCGATCGGACGCTTGGCTTTCTTTTTGGCGCTGCGCGCGGATTACTCCTCGCTGTCGTCGCTTTTGTTTTTTATAATTGGCTCGTCCCAGATACTAATCAGCCAGGCTGGATCGGTAACGCACGCGTGAAACCTTTCCTACAGGCTGGCGGCGACAAACTCCGCGACATGATGCCTGATGATCTCGATAGTATTATCGCAAAAATCAAAGCGAAAAAGGGCAATGCTCAACCAGGTGACGCGCCGCCTTCAGAATCTGAAATGGAAAAGCCTTCTGCGCCGGCGACAGAAAATCCGCCTGCTGAAACGCCACCCGCTACGGACACCCCGCCTGCAACCGGCGGCACCAATTAACGCTACTGTGGAAACGCCTTCCACATTAAACTGCGCAAGGGAAACGCTCTGGCGTCACACGCGACGCCGTTATGCAATATAGGAGACGACGGGATGACGGAGTCGCCAAAAGAGTGTGAGAAACCATTCATTCCTAATATGAGCGCTAGCGTGCGAGATCCATCACATCCTAATTTAGATGACGATCGGCTACGCGAATATTGTGGCGTTTTCGGCGTCTTTGATCTTGATGACGCTTCTGCCATTACTGCCCTTGGCCTACATGCCCTTCAACATCGCGGACAAGAAGCTGCTGGTATTGTTTCCTATGACAATGGCCGTTTTCATGGCGAACGCCGATTGGGCCTGGTTGGCGATCACTTTTCAAAAGAAAGCGCCATCAAGCGCCTGCCCGGCTCAGCCGCAGTTGGTCATGTTCGATACGCAACAACAGGTGAAACAGCTTTAAGGAACGTGCAGCCTCTTTTTGCAGAGCTCAATTCTGGAGGTTTTGCCGTTGCGCACAATGGCAATCTGACAAATGCGCAAACACTTCGACGAGAGTTAATTAAGGAAGGTGCTATTTTCCAATCTACTTCTGATACAGAAGTAATCCTTCATCTTGTCGCCCGTAGCCGCAAACCACAATTCCTAGATCGGTTTATAGAAGCCCTGCGCTCTATTGAAGGAGCCTATTCGCTTGTCGCACTGACAAATAAAAAACTGATTGGCGCTCGAGATCCCTTGGGAATTCGCCCGCTTGTCATTGGCGAACTCAATGGAAAGTTTATTCTTGCTTCTGAAACCTGCGCCCTTGATATGATCGGCGCGCGTTTTGTTCGGGATGTGCTAAATGGTGAGATTGTTATAATTTCGGAAAAGGGTCTCGAGAGTATTAATCCTTTTCCGCCTCAGCCAATGCGTCCATGCATTTTTGAGTATATTTATTTTGCTCGCCCAGACTCTCTGGTGCATGGCCGTCCTGTATATCAAATACGCAAAGCGATGGGTGCAGAATTAGCGCGTGAACGACGTATTTTTGCCGATGTCGTCGTTCCCGTTCCAGATTCTGGCGTGCCTGCCGCTTTAGGCTATTCGCAAGAGTCTGGCATTCCTTTTGAACTTGGCATTATCCGCAATCATTATGTTGGCCGAACATTTATCCAGCCCTCACAATCGGTGCGTGAAGTTGGCGTTAGAATGAAACATAGCGCCAACCGGTGTGTTGTTGAAGGCAAGCGGGTCGTGCTGATTGATGACTCAATTGTCAGAGGCACCACATCAGTTAAAATTGTGCAGATGATGCGCGATGCTGGCGCGAAAGAAGTGCATTTTCTGATCTCATCACCCCCCATAACGCACCCAGACTATTATGGGATTGATACGCCGCAAAAAGAAAAACTCTTAGCCGCAACACATTCGCTAGAAGAAATGCGCGCCTATATTGGTAGCGACTCCTTAGCTTTTCTCTCGGTCGATGGCATCTATCGATCGATGGGTTATGAGAAACGCGATGCGATGCGCCCGCAATTTACCGATCATTGCTTTACCGGCGATTATCCAACAGCCTTAACAGATTTGTCGGGTGAAAATCGCGCACAATTATCTTTGCTCGCAGAGGCGAGTTAACCTGTGTCACAAGATAAACGTATTGCGCTTGTTACAGGTGCCTCGCGGGGGATCGGCCATGCGCTCGCGCTCGAATTAGCCAAAAATAATGCGCATGTGATTGCGTTAGCGCGATCTCAAGCCGGACTTGAAGCGCTCGACGATGAGATCAAAGCGCTTGGCGGCTCAGCGACATTGGTGCCCTGTGACATAACAGATTACGCCGCCCTTGATCGTCTTGGCGCGACAATTTTTGAGCGCTGGGGTCGGCTTGACGTCTTTGTCGGCAATGCAGCTATTCTAGGTCCCCTATCCCCGCTGGCGCATGTAGAGCCAAAAGATTGGGACCGAGTCATCTCAACTAATGTCACAGCTAATTGGCGTCTTATCCGCTCTCTTGATCCCTTACTGCGCAACTCGGGTCAGGCGCGGGTCGTCTTTCTAACCTCAGGCGTCGCTCACCGCACAGTCATGAAGCCTTTTTGGGGTCCCTATGCGATTTCAAAGGCGGCGCTTGAAGCCCTCGCAAGGACCTATGCTGCTGAAACGCGCGGCGATGGCGTAACAATCATGTTAGCCAGTCCCGGTGCGCTTAGAACGCGGATGCGCGCCCAGGCCATGCCAGGAGAAGATCCACAAATCCTCAAAACGCCAGAGGAATTTGCAAAAAAATGTCTCGCGCTGTTGAAGCCTGAGTGGCAAGAGAGCGCGAGACTTTATGATTTTGTCGCTGATAGATTACGCGACTTTAATGCGCCAAATTAGCAAGCTGGAACTTAACTTTCCGAAGCTTCTAATCCCTCACCTTCAGCGATGACGCTTGTGTTTGCCGTGGGGCGCTGGCACTGGCGGCGCTGGCGGTGGCACATAGGTGAGCTTCAGCTTCTCAACGCCTGCGGTCCAGCCTAATCCTGCGCCAGCTTCAATATTGAAGGGCTGCAATGAGAAAGTATTATTCGATCCGCCAACGAGGATCGCGCCACCGCCACCAACGCCAACACGTGCGGAAACTTCCGGTCCAGCATATTCGCCCTCAAGCGCGCCAGGGCCGACCTTGCCTGTGTCAGCGACAACGCCCCAACCCAATTCGCCCTGGCCGTTGTAGGTCAGATTGGCACCAACCTTTGTTAATGTTCCCGTGTAATGCGCTGGCTCTGCGCCCTCAGCGTCATCACGGTAGTTACAATCGATTTGCTGATTCTCAACAACAATACTGATATTATTGCCCAAAAGACGGCATTGCAGCGTTCCAATACGATTACCCGCAGAGGCCGCAGCTGGGGCAAATAGCGCTACCGCGCACGCGCCAGCTAAAAAACTTACCAAGAATATTTGATTTGACCATAAAAAAACTCCTCCTTAACCTATTTAACGACCGCCCTGACGGCGACTGTCTGAGCGCTTAATTTTTCGCTCGGATGAGACGCATCCAGTATAAGCTCTAATTGCGCCTAACGGTAGGGGAAAGTCCTCTAAAACAACACCGGTGACCAGCTAGAATTGTCGGGTTTAAATTCACGAATAGACAATGAATAAAAGCCAATGCACTCTCATGCTGCGTCCTCACTGATTGAACTCATTGATACTGCGACGCAAAGACGCGGTCTTATTGGATCCGGCTTAGGGCCATCCTGAGCTGTTCAACTTGCTTCATTGTCGCAATATTTGATTCATTCTCTTCTAAGATCACCACATCCGCATTCCGTACATTTACGTCTAGGACAGAGTTATCGGCCGATTGACGTTCACCATTACTCGCCTCTCCTGGCTTTCGCCAATAATGACCAAGCTCAACGCCAAGATCTTCCGTTCGCATGTAAAACCAATAATCAATCTGTGGAGGACATTGCACAAGCGTTGCAGCAGCAAGAATTTCATGTAGAAAGCTTCCCCCCATGGCTAATAATCGTGGGGAAGAAGTGCAAACCTCTTTAGGGACTTCATTTGTTATCACTGTCGTCGGATATGTTGTATCAGGCCATAAAAGATTAAGGAGATCCAAGAGATCTCGATCGGTTCCCTCCGCCTGCGGAGCTGGACGCCAGCTAAAATTAATAGAGCCGAAAGAAGATGATAATGATTTATTTATTTCCTGCAAGCTCAAGCCTGCAGCAAGACTATTCCAATGCGTGCCACCACGTGGAAATAAGGGAATAGGATAATCTTGACGCTTTTTACTAATTAATTCAGCACCATTAAAAAAATGAATATGGTGTTCAATTAACGTATTCACATACGGTGTCAATTTATCAGGAATTAATTTAAATTCCTTAGCGCATGTAGCAGCTAATGGTAAATCCTCAGGATATTGAGCCGCTTTAGATGGTGTAATGACATAAATAAATTTTTTACCTAATTTTTCTAGAGAACTTTGAATTTGATGAAGCGACTCTCCCCATTGTGGAATATTAGAGGGACTTGGATTTACCGCCCGCCCACAAAATTCATTAATATAAAACTGCTCGTATAATTGGTCGTTCTTACCAATCACAACGCCGACGGCAGCCGATTCATGAAAGAGAGAAAAAATGAGTTGATTTTTTGCCCTGACAGAAATCGGAAAGACTGGCAACCGCTGAGAAAAATTAATAGAGGAGACCTTTTGCGTCTCGCCGGCAATAAAATCAGACCAGGACCAAGGGACAGGTTTTACTTTAACGATCCCCGCAAGCGGTGCGGCGCTTCGGATGCGTAATTTAGGCCAGCTCGCGCCAACAATTAAATTCCAGATGCCTATCATAAAAAGAGTTATAACAAGGCCGATACACGCCAAGATCGGAAGTTTTTGAAGAGAACCTATCCTCACCTCATTAAAACCTGAAATATATAAATGGCTTGAAAGGATCTGCAAATCCTTTGGCGAGGGCGGCGACGAAAAAAACGCTTACAAGACAGTTAATCACTAAAGGAAATCGAACGCTCACGGTCTCCCAATCAAAGTCTTTTAAAGTAAGACTCAGTCTTTGAAAAAAACATATTAAAAGCGCAAACCCCATCATAAAAAAATAATCGATGGGAATATAAGCTGATACGCCCGTCTTCACAAAAGGAGAGGTCATTGCCGACAGAAAATGGCTAGATTGATCCAGGTTAGTAGAGCGAAAAATGCTCCAGCCAATCATAACAATTATCATTGTAAGAAGATTAGAAACCCATTCCGGTAAATAATTAAGCCACTTGATTAAAAATAATCGGTCAAGGATCAAAAAAATGCCGTTATATGCTCCCCAAAGAACAAAAGGCCAAGCTGCGCCATGCCAAACGCCAGAGGCTAAAAAACAAACCCAAAGATTTAAATAGGTACGTGCGGGACTTCCCCTGTTCCCACCCAGCGGAAAATAAAGATATTCCCGAATCCAACTAGTCAAAGACATGTGCCACCGACGCCAGAAGTCTGTTAAATTGATAGCAATGTATGGCATGTTGAAATTTTCTAGAAGTCGAAACCCTAACATTCTGGCTAATCCTATTGCCATGTCAGAATAAGCAGAAAAATCAAAATATATTTGTAGTGTAAAAAAAATAACGCCAATCCAAGCGTCCCCAAATTCTAAAAAGCTTGGATCACGAGAAAAAATAATATCTGCGCCTTGCGCCATTGTATCGGCAATAAGAATTTTTTTAATAACGCCAAGCATAAAACGCGTAAAACCTAAAATAACATCGTCTAACCCTGCATGCCGACACTCTTCCAACTGATTAGCAATGTCATGATATTTTATAATAGGCCCAGCGAGTAGCTTAGGAAAGAAAAAGACATAAAGCATATAGAGGCGATAATCTTTCGCTGGCTTAGAGACTCCTCGGTATATGTCCACAAGGTAAGTAATTTTTTCAAAAACAATAAAACTTACCCCAATTGGCAAGGCTATTTTCCAAATACTAAAACCTGACAAAGAAAATAGACCCAACGCCGCATCAATATTAGCCGCAAGAAAGCCGGCATATTTATAATATACTAAAATCAGCAAATTACTCGTAACGCCCAAGACTAGCCAAGACTTGCTGTGAGCACTCTCAATTGGCAAGCTACCGATTTTTTGCGCCACAAATAAATCTAATGCGAGAGAGGCAAATACAACAAGAATAAAAACCAGCTCGCTCCAGCCATAAAACAAGATGCTAGCAAGTAGTAAAATGAATAAACGCTGGGCGCGCCCCTCGCCAAGCAGCCAGTATAAAAGATAGACCGCTGGCGCGAATAAAAATAAAAACAGCGGCTCGTAAAAAAGCATCAGATATCCTTACGCCAACCCTGGCGACCAATATCAATTTTCTTTAAGGCTTCTAACAAGCGCCGTAGAAGAGGTGAAGCCCTTCAGTTCCCAGTTAAGTTGGATTCTTGCCTAAGAGCAGCGTGACCACCGCCCAAAACCAAAGGGCAAAAGTCTTGCGCGTTTCTTTCTCAGGCCCTACACCGTGGCCCCATGACAAACGAATTTACCCCCAAATCCGATTTCTTGCATGTTTTGCTCGAAAGGGGTTTTGTCCATCAATGTTCTGATTTTCCTGGTCTTGACGAAAAGGCCTTGCAGGGTGGGCTTGCCGCTTACATTGGCTTTGATTGCACGGCCCCCTCGCTGCATGTGGGCTCTCTCCTTCCAATTATGCTTCTATCCTGGCTTCAGCGCACTGGCGGTAAGCCTCTCCCTTTAATGGGCGGCGGCACCACCCGCGTTGGGGATCCTTCGGGTAAAGACGAAAGTCGCAAGCTCCTATCGGTCGAGCAAATTAACCTCAACAAGGAGTCAATCAGAAAAATATTTGAACGCTTCTTAAAATTTGACGATGCGCCCAATGATGCGCTTATGCTGGATAATGCGGACTGGCTCGCTGGATTAAATTATATTGAATTCTTGCGAGATGTCGGGCGTCATTTTTCCGTCAATCGAATGCTGACCATGGACTCTGTAAAAATGCGACTTGATCGCGAACATGAGCTCTCCTTCATTGAATTTAATTATATGTGCTTGCAGGCCTATGATTTTGTCGAAGTTAATCGGCGTTACGGGGCTGTTTTACAAATGGGCGGCTCCGATCAATGGGGCAATATTGTTACCGGCTTAGATCTGGGACGCCGAATGGGCTCTCCTCAGCTGTATGCGCTGACGTCTCCGCTTTTGACGACGTCTTCTGGCGCTAAAATGGGAAAAACTGCCGCCGGCGCTGTTTGGCTTAATGCAGATATGCTCTCGCCCTATGATTATTGGCAATATTGGCGCAATACAGAAGACGCGGATGTCATTCGCTTTCTCAAGCTGTTTACGTTTTTACAAATAGAAGAAATCACGCGCCTCTCTCGCCTTCAAGGCGCAGAAATCAATGAAGCGAAAAAGACACTTGCTACTGAAGCGACCGCCTTAATTCACGGTCGTGATGCAGCAGAAAAAGCCGAAGAAACGGCGCGCACAACGTTTGAACAAGGCACCCTTTCGCTCACACTCCCAACGATTACGATTGAATCGTCAGAGATTACAGCTGGATTAGGGGTTTTAAACGCTTTTGTAAAAGCTGGACTTGTTGCCTCGACAGGCGAAGCGCGCCGTCAGATCAAGAGCGGCGGCCTGCGAATTAATGACGAGATCATTACGGATGAACGAAGAATAATAAACGAAAAAGATTTTACCGATTCTGGCATCGCAAAACTGTCTCTTGGAAAGAAAAAACACTTATTACTGCAACTCAAATAAGTAACAGAAACTTCAGGAATTAAATAATTATTGCACGCCTGGCATATGCGCTGTGCCGTCTATGACCCCCAAGATTTTGCGCATCAAGCCAGGTGCGAGCGCTGACAGCGGATTCACGGTGATCACGGGGGATGATATTGCGCCCGTAAGCCGGTAATTAAGCGCAAATATGCCCTCATGCTGTCCACCAGAAATTAAGACGCCGAGCACAGGAATATTTGAAAACAAACTATTCAGCGCATAGGCTGGAACATAGGCCCCAGCGATATCTAATCTGTCATGGGGCATATCAAAATAGCCATCAAACGTCAGACCAATGGCAGGTCCCGATAAAACACCCTCGTGTATAGATAGACGTCCTGCGTTCCATGAAAAATCTGCAAGCAATTGACCAACTTGCACAGATTCAGGGTCGAAACGCGTATTCCCACGCTCATCAATTCTTGATGAACCGCCCTGCGCCAATAATTGACGCATCATTGGTTCGCCTTTTACATAAAAATCATGAATTTTGACCGATCCGTCGGCGCGATCCTGGCCAATTTGGATCGTCGCGGAGATTTCGCCACTTTCCATCTTTCGATAGAGATCAAGAAAAGACAATAACGATCCAGCATCATGCGTTGCGATGTCGAGTTGTGGCAAGTTATTCTGGTTTCTAGAAATGGTCGCCGCAATCTTCTCTTGTCCGAAGTTCCCGCCAAAAGCCAATGAACGCGGGTTCCCACCACGGCTTTCAAGCTTCAACTCTACATTTGAAAGAATTTGTTTGTTGTGTCCCGTGACAATGGGAGATTTAAAATCAACGTCAAAATCTCCAAAAGTTAAGGAGGGCTTGCCAGATGAATTTCGTTTATCTGTGGCGCTAACTTTTGAATTTTGCGCATTACCAGCGCGCTGACGCAGCGCGCCTGCACGAATGATTGTGCCAAGCATGGGTCGCGCATCAATATTTGCGCCCCGAACGGTAAATTTAGTCACATCTCCATTCTTTAAGATATCAACTTTCATATCATCGCCTTGCGAAAGACGGAGAGGAGATAATTTGCCAGATTGAAGAACGCCTTCTTTTGAAAGCTCCATTACGCCCTGCGCTGCTGAAGCTCCAGAGTCAAAATTAAATTGATCAATTAAAATATTTTCGCCGCGACGCACGAGTTTAAACGATGCCTTGCCTGGCGTTCCAACCGATTTTACGAGCCCTGGAATAGGATTTTCAAACGCTGCGCGTGTAAAATCTAATTCAATATCTGTATTGAGCTCCTCAACTGGCAGGACAGTCTTCACTAAAGCCGCGATTGACCCAGTTAATCCCTCTATAGCAAAACCAGCACGTTGACGCGCGGCCTCATCAAAAACAAAATTAACTTGAGCCTGAGCAATGCCCTTGTCCCCAAACGCTCGCTGAAGATCTAGTGTTATCGGCGCACCATAAATTTTTCCAACCCCATCAACTCTGAGACCACTTGGATTAGCAACAACATGCAAAGCTGCAGATTCCAATTTTTCTTTTCCGATGAGATGATCGACGGAGAGATCAGCTGTTGTTGCATCAACTGAGAATTTTGTATTTTCATCGCGCGCCAAGTCGCCGACTTCAAAATCTAAATGAAACTTTCCGTCCAATCGCCCCTTTAAATTTGATGCTTCAACAGGAAGACTAGCGTATTCTTTGATGGTGGGAACATTCAAAATATCCGCAACAGCCTCAACATCGCCGCTAAGCCGTATATCCAAAGTCGCCGGCGGCGGTTTTATGGCATTATCCCCTATGGCAAATCGTCCTTCGCTCATGCTCAGATGACGGCCTGAGGCTGTTTCAAAAGCGCCTGATCGCGCTTTAAAACTTGCTGTACGCCCTGTTACATGAAGAACGCCATTAATTGCTGTTATTGGAGCTAGCCCGGGAATGACATTTTCAACAACTCCATCAATAATTTCTCCATCAGCTTGGACTGAGTCATCTGGAGGGGGCCGTTCATAACGCATGGCGGTAATGGCATCTGCGTCAAAATCACCTGATAATCTGGCATGTTTAATAATGCCAGATGTGACATGCTCAACGAACCAAACTCGTACCGGAGGCGTTACATGCGTTGGCCATAGTCGCGCGATTGTCTTTATTCGCGTATTCTCAGTATCAAGATGATAGACGATGCGAAATTTTTCCTTGAAATCCAGATATCCCGTCAAACTGGTATGAATATCTGGTCCAGAAAAAGCAAATTTATCAAATAAAATTCTTCCTTGACCGTAATCTAAGCGCGCATCCAATCCTCCTTCATTGACCTCAACCACCTCTTCGCTTGACCGCTCAGGGTAGACTTTACTGGGTTTAGCGAGAGTGAGTGAAATCCGCCATGAGTCAGCGCCTGGATCTTTTTCGCCAACAGTCTCAGGGGGCGGTTGCGCAAAACCAGACAAAGCCATATCAAATCCACCTGCCTTAAAGTCTATTGGAGAGAGCAGTAATTTTCTTTTGTCATTATCCCAGTGCAATCCTAATTCAATATGCTGGATCATAACCGGCTCGTGATCCGGCTCATCCAATCGAAAATATCCTTTGCCAATCTCAATACGCCCAACCGCTTGCTGCAGACTATTATTAGGCGCAAGCGTGAAATTCATATCTAAAGACAAGGGAGCGTCTGTATCAAAACCATTCACGCGAAATCCTCCAATTAAGGATATTTCGTCGATCGAAAGATCTCGAATTGTCGCTCTAAAATCACGCTGATTGCCTGGAGACCCATTAGCAAAAGCATCAGCTGTCCAACGACCACTTGGTCCTGTAGCTGCTAAGCTGAAAAGCATTCCGCTCTTGCCCTTATATAAGCTCAGACTCACATCGCGATAATTAAATCTCCGGTCATGCGTCCGATCATCAATCGAGAGATGACCATGCAACACTCCTACTCGATCCAAAGAACCAACAACGCTCGCTGGATTAGTGGCAAGATCCATTAGTCCCTGTAACGCACCAGCGACTATATTTATTAAAGCAACCTGATTAGGAGATTTAAGCGCATTTACGTCGAAAGTAGGAACGTTGAGCGTCTTTGTCTCTAACTGTTCTGCGCCAGCTGAAACTGCAACTGCGCCGTCTGCAAGAACAACAAGATTTAAATTCAAATCCAATACTTCAAGACGACGCGGCACTACTTTCCCAATTAAGAGCGCTGCATAATTAAGTGATATCTGCGCACGCGGAGCTGCAATGATAGAATGTCCATTTGATTGAACAACAAGGCCATCGACAGATATGGTTGGCCCATGATCTGAATTTACAATTGATGCGCCAGCTAATTTATAGACGTATTTTCCGCCAGAGAGCTCCGAAAGCGACGCGACAATTTCTGGCGCAAGCCAGGACAAATTAATTGGTCCACGAGAAAGAAAAATAAAAAACGAGCCAAAGCCAAGAGCTCCGACTAAAACAAGTGTCGCCAAGGCTCTTACTAATAGCTTTCGTTTAGACAGCCTTGCACTCAAAGTCTGCCTTTGACCTTTGCCTTCGCCGCCTTGGTCTCTATCGGTGCTTTCACGCACGCTGTGGCGTTCCAACTAGCCTCGCTCTCTGCCCAAAAGCCGTCAAATCAATTAAGTCAGATATGCGACTGATAAAGTGTTTTCGAAATAGTCTGCCTCGAAATAGTATTGAGTTCACGCCATTCATGACCCTTGCAAGAACAGCCAAGCGCTGCATTTATGCTACTGATATTAATCGTGGATACGACAAAAGGATGGCGCCACAACCATGAAAACAATTGCCAACAAGAAAGATTTGATCTCGGAGGGGGATCGAGCGCCAGCTTTTACCCTTCCTGGAGCCGGGCTCGAGAAAATTTCACTCTCGAAATTTAAAGGAAAAAAAGTCGTTTTATATTTTTATCCAAAAGACGACACATCCGGATGCACAAAAGAATCTATAGAATTCAGTGGGTTAAAAGATAAGTTCGCCCGAGCCGGCACCGTCGTTATTGGCCTGTCGCCTGATCCGGTCGTCAAGCATGTCAAATTCCAGGAAAAATATAATCTGAGCCAACCGCTTGCGTCAGATGAAAGCAAAGAGACACTCCTTGCCTATGGAGTCTGGATAGAAAAATCGATGTATGGCCGCAAATATATGGGCGTCGAAAGATCCACCTTTCTTATTGATGAAAAAGGAAAAATCACCAAAATATGGCGTAAAGTTAAGGTGCCTGGGCACGCCGAAGAGGTCTTAACGGCCGCCAAAGCAATTGGCTAGCAGCAGGGTAGTTAGGCTTGTCACGCCTTAGTCATGGTCATGGTCAAGTTTGGGTGCCTTATCCCCTGACTCACCGTTGCTTGTCGCTTTTTTTGCCAAAAGCCGTGCCATGTCCTGCGTTCCTTGCTGAGCGGCAGGTAAGCCAGGTTTTAATACCAGGGCCGACTCATAATCCCCCTTGGCGCGCGTGAAATCTTTTTTTGCGCGCCAAGCATTGGCTCTATTTAATAAAGCCGCAACGTATTTTTCATCAATTTTTAATGCTGCGTCAAAATCTACAAGCGCTTTGTCGTAAAGCGTCTTAGCGTAGTAACAGGCACCCCGCCCATTATAAGCCGTGGTATTTTTTGGATCGCGACGAATGGCTTCTGAGTAGTCAGCAATTGCCTCATCATGCTCGCCTAAGGCATGGTAGAGCGCCCCGCGCGCTAAAAACGGACTATTATTTTTTTTCTCAATCTTTGCGGCTTGAGTGAGGTCACTTAGAGATTTGTCGTTCTTTCCTTGGCTTCGCAAAGCCGCAGCGCGCGCTAGCAATGCGCCGATATTGCTTTTATCTTGATTAATGACTTTGTCGTAATCTGTGATCGCTTTTTCGAACTCTCTTGCTGCATAATAAGCAGCGCCTCGAGCCGTGAGAGCGACCAGCGAAGAAGCATCAACCTCCAATGCTTTCGAATAATCTAAAATCGCCTTCGATAGATCGCCTTTTGCTTGATAAGCGCTCGCGCGATTAATATAGGCAGCAAGTTGATTATGCTTGGTTTCATTTGTGATTGCTGAAATAACCTGATCACATCCCTTTATACGTTCATCAGGATTAGTGGATCGACACTGGCTCCATCCTGGATTGACGCCATCATTCTCATGCTCGGCATACGCCGATGAGCCACTAAAGGCACTCACAAACATCATTGTCGTAATCTTAAGAAAAAATGCGCCATTACGCTTGCTGCTAAACATGGATAGCCAACTCCCTAGAGGCGAAGGCGCTAACCTACTCAATTAGGCGGGGACTGCAACGTCAAATTTAGCGTATTCGTATGAAATTCAGCATAATGGTAACTAAACTTAGTAGAAGATAGTGGATGACAAAGGGAAATTTCGCCCTACTCTCGGCTTTATATTGTTCTAAGCGCGAAAGAATGATTGGATCTTTGGAAATATTGAACGAATTTTAACGCTGAGACCTTAGATGAAGTTGTTAACAAATAATGATGAGCTTGCTGCAATATGTGAACGGTTCTCACATCATGAATTTGTCACGGTCGATACAGAATTTCTTCGTGAAACTACCTTTTGGCCAAAGGTATGCCTGATCCAAATCGCCTCGCCTGAAGAAGCTATCGCTATTGATACGCTAGCGGACAATATTGATCTCTCACCCTTCTTCGCCTTGATGGCGAATCCAGCAATCGTCAAAGTGTTCCATGCAGCCAGACAAGATCTAGAAATTATATGGCGCCTATCAAGATTAATCCCAGCACCACTTTTTGATACGCAAGTGGCGGCAATGGTTTGTGGATTTGGCGAGCAAGCGTCTTATCTGGAGCTTGTGAAAGCAATCACACGGGCTAATCTAGATAAATCATCTCGGTTTACCGACTGGTCACGCAGACCATTGTCCGACGCGCAGATAGAATACGCCATAGCAGATGTTACGCATTTACGTGATATTTATTCAACGCTTCTAGAGCGATTAACCCGCACAAATCGTCTGGACTGGCTTGATGATGAAATGCAAATTCTCAGCTCGCCCGCTACCTATGAACAACATCCAGATAATGCATGGGAACGACTTAGGCTTAAAGTGCGCAAGCCTCGTGATCTAGGTGTTTTAATGGAGCTTGCCGCATGGCGTGAGCAAGAAGCGCAAGGTAAAGATGTGCCACGTTCCCGCGTGTTGAAAGATGATATTTTAGTTGAGATTGCGCAGTCTGCGCCACGGACAATTGAAGCGCTGGGTAATTTACGGGCTTTCCCGAAAGGAATGGAACGCTCGCGCTCAGCAGCCGATATCGTTGCTGCGGTTGAACGAGGCCTTACGCGTGATCCCAATACGATTCCAAAAATTGAACGCGCGAGACGCGGCGCAAATGGCGCGACTGTAGAATTACTCAAGGTTTTGCTGCGACAGATTAGCGAAGAAACAGGCGTTGCCGCTAAATTGATCGCAACGATTGATGATCTTGAAGCCATCGCAGCCGATCAAGACTCAGAAACATTGGCCTTAACAGGCTGGCGACGATCTATCTTCGGCGAGAAGGCGCTTGAGTTGAAGAAAGGCCGCCTCGCCCTCGCGATTGACCGAGGCAAGGTCATCACGCTGGACTGGCATGACGAACAACTATGAGAAATTAAACCATGAAAATTTGGATGCGGGGACAGGATTTGAACCTGTGACCTTCAGGTTATGAGCCTGACGAGCTACCGGGCTGCTCCACCCCGCGCCAATGATTGGGGCTTGTAGGCGTAGCTTGCTCCGAACGCAACCCCTTTTAATGAGAATTGATCAGATTTCCGCGTTTCGGATGCATTAGCGCCAACAAAAATGGCGCTATGTAGGTTTCAGCTGCCCTTGCAAGTCGGAAAAACTCTAAAGAGTTTTACAAAAATGAAAATAATAAACTCTGCCTTGACGACAGCTGAAACACTCAGCCTGATGAAAGAGACATTGTATTTAAATGCTCAAAAAAAGCGTTAGTCATCAGTTAGTAAAAACAAAAATCAAAATTATAAATACAGATTTATAAAGAGAAATAACAATCTATTCTTTGGATAAATAGCGGCTCATGAAAAGCCGCTATTTTTATCATAATATTTATTGTGCTGCGCTTTGCAGATGCGTCAGGGCTTCTTGAGCGTGACCCGTCGCTTCTTTTGCATGACCTTTTTTACCATGGAGAATGGCAGCTTTAAGATGTGTTATCGCTTCTTTAGTATGGGGATTATCAACTGCCTTTTCCGCTTCCTCTGCATGCTTCAGGGCTTCTTTAGCATGCGTTACGAGGACTTTGGCATGCCCAGCCTTTCCATGTTCAATGGCCTCATTTGTATGCGTTGTCGCCTCTTGTAAATGCGGAGCCGCAGGCGAAGCGGCAGCTGTTCCCGAAACGGCGCCAGTCGCTGCGCCAAGCACGCCACCTACAGCCTGAGAAATAGGATCTTCGGCAAAGCTGACTGAAGGAAGACTAAATGCGGCGACGCCAAGGCCTAATGCAAGAAGGTAAATACGATTGTTCATAATGATCTCTCCTAAAGTTCGTTTAAGTGTTAAGGCATGAGAAATGTAAGCATATCTCAAATAACCTGAGGATGTTACAGCGAAAAGTTACAGGATACGCGTCTTTTGGTCGCTGAAACCACCCGCATTCATACTTGGATTTTATCTTTAATTTACAATATTTTATACTGATTATTTCCTCTTTTAAGCTTGAAAAAACAAAGATACATCCTGATTCAGCCCTACCAAAAACAGTCTAGAAGCCCTTGTTTTGACGTCGAATTTTATTAAAATAAGGAGGAAACTTGTGACGTCAATTCATCACCTTGTTTCAAGACGCGCAAGGCTAGGGTATCCTGAGGGTCTAGCTGCGCTGCTACAGCTGCCAAACAACCATAATTCGATTTAAAATCTGGGAGGTATTTAATGGTTTCGTCAATAGTGAATAAGAAATTCTCGCTTACGCCCGTGGCGATCACAGCATCTGTAATCGGTTTTTTCCTTTCCAATGCAGCACTGGCTGAAAAAGCTTGGGTTGATCCAGGCGCAGCTCAAGCTGCTAAACCTGCAATGCCAGCTGCCGCTGCGACCACTTCGGCTAAACCAACAACGACTGCGCCAGCGACTGATGCAGCCAAACCCTCAAATGCTGCGCCAAGCGAGCAACATGTGCATCATATGAAAGCCCGCCATAAAGGCGCTCATGCAGCTCAGGAAAAAGAAGTAGACACCAACAAATCAGCCTCCGATACAGCCAAAAGCGCAGCGGAAGCTCCCGCAAAAGCAAAAAAGAAGGTTATTAAGATCAAACCTAAAGCAGTGCCACTATCTGCTCCAGCTGCAGCCCCAGAGCGAAGCAACGATCTTTTTCCAAATCTCTTTAATGATGAATAATCACTAAACAGTATAGCTCAAGACAATAAAACGGGTAGAAAAGACCATCTTTTCTGCCCGTTTTTTTGGCGCAGAAAACTAACTTAGTTTTGAAAATTAAATAATTACTCAACAAGCCAACACATAAAAAATCAGTCAAGTGAAAACAAATTTATAGTTCAGTGATAATTTAACAGAAGCGCCGTTTCTTCTAACCAATCCGTATTTGAAAGCATTCAGTCGAGAGACAAATCTGTCTTAGAAAAATTTCATTTAGAAAAGTTTACGCAAAAATAGTTGAAACATCGTCTGGCTGTTTTGCAATTTTATTGTCAAATGCAATTTTATTATCAACAAGAAAAAAGCCGACAGAGCTTACGCAACTGACGGCTTTAATTCCAATTGAAGACCTAACATCTTTGAATAAGAGCGCTACTACGCAATTATCAGTCTAATGTTATAACCAGCGCTAATTACAACGCTAGGATCTGGCCAGAGTTTAGCCCGATCATCTTCCACCTGGCGTGATTAGAGCTTTGTCAAGGTAACGGCGCAGATGATGACCATCGACAGCATTGCTATTGGAACGATCCAACCCATAATAACCTCCCATTGATCTTGCCACTTGAATGGCAACGATTTTTACGGCTTTTGCCAATACTAGATTCACAGCGTGGCTTCATCTTTGTCAAGAGCTTCAAGGATGATTGAGCTAAATAGTTTGATTCCCTTCATTCTCGCCTTCCCAGTTCTGGACCCATGCCCAGCTCTCAATGGTCGAAAATGGGCCGGAATCAATAATCCTAGCTCCAACTGGTTAACCGCAGGGCCTCATAAAATGGGCTAGACAAAGCCGCCGCTCTTAAAGAAAGATAAAGAGGCTCCTATCCAGACCAATCTGATGGGGCCTGAGCAATAATTTTTACCCTCACAGGATCTGAACTCAAAACGACATTCCTATGTTTTTTGGCGGATAACACAGTTCTTTGATAAAACTTCTACGCGGGCACTTCAAAAGCCCGAAACTTTAAAGAAGAGAGACTGCTCAATTAATCGCAAAGGCATTTAATAACAACTCGATAAACCACGAGCTCTTTCAATATTTTTGTTAAATATCAAAGACGAAGCCATAACTTCATGTTTATCTAAAACAGCCCATCAGCTGCCAAGCTATGGATAGGCCTGGAAAGATTGCCCCTCGAGCTCATGAGGCAACTCAATCCAAATACTGAAGCCTTGAATAAACTAAGCCAAGAAGATTATACCATAGATGTAAATTGCAGAGCGTGCTTATTGGCGGAGAAAAATAGTGTTTAGCGATCGCAATCGTAAGATTAATAGTAGCTTACAAAATTTTATGAAACATTCAAATATTCTGTTTACAGCGCTGACGATAACTTTACTTTTTTTGCCAGGTAAAATTTACGCTACAGAATTATTTTATGAAGATTGCAAAGACACTAATTGCGTTAAAGCCTACATCTCTCAAAAATCGAAAATATCTGAGGGTCAATATCGCGTAACAACAATGTATCTCAATTATAAAAACCGTGGATCTAACACGGCTGATGAGGAAACAAGAACGGCCAAAGTGAATTGCGATAAAAATACCGCAGCAGTAACATGGGGATCAAATAAGCCGCAAAAAATTGACAAAAGCATCTTTCCAAAGGCAACCAGCGATAAAAAAGGTAAAGCAACTTCCTCAGCGGCACTTAAGAAATATGATGAGTCAACAAGCTTATGGAAAGCAATCTGCCCTGTTAAATAAATCTGATAATCAAAATAATTAAAATTCTTGCCCAATCACACTCGCAACAACCAATAACTTCTATTTACATGAACGCCATCACGCACAGGTAATTCATCAAATCCTTGCTTGATATAAAGCTTCCGCATCTTGTCTGCGGCTAAATCCGTTCGGCCTAGCCGATAACTAAATCCTTGGTTTTTTAGCTCTAGAACTAAACTTGCTGACAATTTATCCGCTACACCCATACGACGATAATCTTTGGCTACGCCCAGGCCCCCGACATAGAAAACACGCTTATTATCCTCAATATATTTATCAAGCTCTGTTCCACTCGAGATTTTAGATAGCGTTTGATCACGCACATCACTGGTAACTTTTAAAAGCTCTTGTCCTAGAATATAGCCAATAATTTTATTCGACCGATTATTTTGAGCAATAAAGAGAATAGGCGTTTTACGCATCATTTCAACACCAAGACCAAATAGGATGCGTGGCTGAGCATAAGATTCATACCATGGCGGCTCACTAAAGACGTCGCAGATTAACTTTGCTAAATTACTAGCAAGTAACCCAGTTTGATCGGATCTTAGATCTTCTAATGTTATTTGCTTAATTTCATATTCCTCGATCATACAGTCCTCATTAGGATTTTATATATACAGCCAGGATACCGCTCCAAAAACATGATTAGTTAAAGTATTGCGGCTTTACATTATAAAATATAGATCACCACATCTCTTAATATGATTACTTCAATTAGATGACGGAGTAAGAAGGTAAATGTCAATTTAACAACTATCAATAAGATAGTTTCACAATATAGCTTTCTAAAGCTCAATAAATATATCTACTTAAAATAATAAGGCGGTCTCAAGGATCTAACGCAACGAGAAGGGAAAACGCTTCATTCAGCGTCCTATAATCTAATACACGCCTTGGACGACCATTCAAGCGATCTTGTGCAAGTTTAATGCTCTGCGGTGTTACCTCAGCGAAGGCCGTTCCTTTTGGAAAATATTGCCTAATTAAGCCGTTCGTATTTTCATCTGTTCCACGCTCCCAAGGCGATGCAGGATGCGCAAAATAGACCTTCATCCCCGTTGAGATTGTAAAAGCTTTGTACTGGCTCGTTTCCTTGCCCTGATCATAAGTAAGCGAACGAGCGAGATGTCTAGGAAGTTTAGTCAGTGCTTTTGCATAGGCCTTGCGAACTGTCTCGGCATCTTTGGCGATAAGTGGGATCAGCATTATGTATCCCGTTGTGCGTTCTACGAGAGTTCCTAGAGCGGTTCTTTTATATTCTCCCAAGATCAAGTCGCCCTTCCAATGGCCAGGCACCGTTCGATCCGCCACTTCTTCGGGACGCTCCTCAATGGAGAGCATATCTACGATTTTTCCGCGGTTTTCTCCCGTTTCTCCAGTTTTGCTCTTTAGCTTATTACGATACTTGCCCTCCTGTCGCAGGCCCTTGATTAAGGTTGCCTTCAGCTCACCACGTGGCAGCACATAAATATATTAGTAGATCGTCTCGCTAGAGATCCGCATGCTCATATCGTGAGCATAATCTATGCGTAGACGCCTGGCGATCTCGTCAGGGGACCACTGTTTCTTCAGCCTACGATTGACATAACCAGCAAGCCTTTTATTTTGACAGAGTTTGCGTTTACCGACTCGCCTTCGGCCCATACGCTTAAGGGCCTTCCACTGAGCTAAACAACACCGATAGGAATATCGGCCATAGTTGCTCTTTACTTCTCGGGAGACGGTCGAAGTGGGCCGGCCAATCTGTCGTGCTATTTCAGCATATGAGAGATTAGCCGAGAGACCTCGGCTAATAACTTCTCTATCCTCAATACTAAGGCGGGTGTAATATTTCTGTTCAATGCGGAGGCCATACAAGCTCCGTTGTATTAGATCCCTGAGA
>BJGJ01000018.1 GCA_014190435.1 Methylocystaceae bacterium
AAGTCTTTGATACGATTCCATTGATCGTCGCGAAGAGCATAACGTTTTGACATCAGTCGGCCCTCCGATTCGGCCGACTCCTTATGAATCATGCATAATTACAAAAGGGAACCCTAATTGATGACACTCTCTAGATTATAAATTCTTTTGTTAAATCTTCTTTTGCCGAATGGTCTTCAATTTTCAAAAAGACATCGCCAAGATGATTCGTAATTGGAAGCAAGTAATTCAGATGTATATTTAGATTGTTATGCAAAAATTTATTTTGATTATCAGCGAAGTAATACAATCATATTAAATTTTAGAAATACCTTTAAGAGACGTGAAAAGATCATAAAACTTTAGATGGGTGTCTTTATTAAATCCATGAATTTGAAATCCAATTATATTCTTTGTTAAGCAGCCTTTGATGTCTGCATCATGTCTAGGAAACGGGCAAAAAGATAATGACTGTCCTGAGGGCCTGGTGAGGCTTCAGGATGATGTTGTACTGAAAATGCTGGGCGGTCAGTTAGGGCTATGCCACAGTTAGAACCATCAAACAGGGAGCGGTGGGTTTCAACTGCATTTTTGGGCAAGCTGTCGCGTTCGACTGCAAAACCATGATTCATAGATACAATTTCTACTTTGCCAGTGATAAAATCCTTAACAGGATGATTTGCTCCATGATGGCCTTGCGGCATTTTCTTAGTTTTTGCTCCGACAGCAAGAGCCATCATTTGATGGCCTAAACAAATACCAAATGTGGGAATTTTTGCTGCCAGTAAATCCCGAATGATAGGCGCGGCATATTTTCCAGTTTCAGCAGGATCCCCAGGGCCATTGGATAGAAAGATACCATCCGGCGCTAATGCTATGATTTCAGCGCTACCAGTGGTCGCTGGAACGACAATTACCTCACATCCCTGTTCTGCGAGCAAGCGAAGAATATTTCTCTTAATTCCATAATCGATGGCCACAACGCGATATTTTGCCGCCCCTTGCTGGGAGCCAAATCCCTCTCCAAGCCGCCAAAGCGTTTCATTCCAGCGGTAACTTTTCTTTGTCCCCACAGTTGGAACGAGGTCAGCGCCATCTATACCTGACCATTTTTTTGCTTTGTCGCGTAGAGCGGCGAAGTCAAATTTGCCCTGAGGCGAATGAGCAATGATGGCGTTTTGCATTCCTTGCTCACGAATAAGCGTTGTTAGTGCGCGCGTGTCAATGCCGCTAAGCGCAATAATGCCATGTTTTGTTAGCCATTCGGTAAGTTTGGTTTGTGATCTAAAATTAGAGGATTCCGTTACTGGCGCGGCAAAGATTGCTCCAACGGCCCCCGCGCTTTGCTCCAGATCAACGGTTTCGATATCTTCATCATTTGTCCCCACATTTCCGATGTGTGGGAAGGTGAAGGTGAGGATCTGACCCGCATAAGAGGGATCGGTAAGTATTTCCTGGTAGCCTGTCATTGCTGTATTGAAACAGACCTCTCCGACAGCCTCACCAACAGCGCCTAACCCATAACCTTGGATGATTTCACCGCTACCCAACACTAAGGCACCAGTATAGGAGAGGGCGCGCCAGCCTCTGGCTTGATCGATGGTCATATTCCGCTCTATTTCCTTCGTGACACCGATTTAGTCTATCAGAACCAGAAATGGAAATACTATGCGTGATAAAATTACACAGGATTTAAAAGTCGCCATGAAAGCGGGCGAGCGGGCTAAGGTTGACGCGTTAAGGCTCATTAACGCAGCCCTCAAAGATAAGGAAATTGAGGCCCGCGGGGCAGGTAAAACATTGTCTGAGGAGGATATTCTAGCTCTTTTACAAAAAATGATTAAAAGTAGACAGGAATCTGTGGACATCTATGAAAAGGCACAGCGCCAAGAACTTGCCGAAAAGGAGAAAGGCGAAATCGCCGTGATATCTGCTTACTTGCCGAGGCAATTATCGGAGGATGAGATTTCGGATGCTGTAAAAAAGGCAATTGCAGAAGTTGGGGCAGTCGCAATCAAAGATATGGGTAAGGTCATCGCTGTCTTAAAGAGCAAATATACTGGACAAATGGATTTTGCCAAAGCCAGTTTGTCGGTCAAGTCGGCGTTAAGTGGGTGATAGCAATAGTTATAAATTGAACTTGAGTGGGGGCGCTGCTAGCTTGCAGCCTTTGACTCTTTTTAAGTTCATATTTGCTTATTAACTAGGTTGATCTCTAAATTGAGCCTCTAGCATTCATTATGTCAGGACGCTGCTGCAAGGCGCGCGGGCTACTTAGCTCTCGGTAAAAGTATTGATGAGGGGCAATGAACCTATAACAATAGTTTCGATAATGTATTGAGATGTTGTCGAGTGGTTATTTTTCACACCATTAAAGCAGTAAAATGATATAGTTTATTATGAATTCAAAGATTAATCCCATAATTCAAAAAAATGATTTGGCGGTCCGCGACCCTGAGTAAGTTCTAGCTGGTCAGCGGCAGCGAGCGCAGAGCTGAGCCAATGTTTTGCTAAATTAATCGCATCTGACAGTTCCGTGCCTTTTGCTAGATGGCATGCGATTGCTGATGACAAGGCGCAACCTGTGCCATGAGAATGCCGCGTATTGACCCTCTCTCCAATGAAATTTTGTGTCCTGTCCTTCTCAATTAATACATCAATGGGAGGACCAGAGAGATCGCCGCCAGTAACCAAAACAGCTTGTGCTCCATGGTTAAGTAATATTTTGCCTTGCATAACCATTTCTTCAGTTGTTTTAGCAAGAGGGGTTTTAGTAAGGACGCTTGCCTCATATATATTTGGCGTTACGACACGAGATAGAGGAATAAGCGATCCTAGCAATGCATCTTCTAATCCTGCGGCTGACAGGCTAACGCCCTGAGTTGGCGTTAAGACCGGATCAATTACTAAATCGTGAGGATAATTTTTTAGTGAATCTCTAACAGCGAGCGCATTCATAATAGTGCCAATCATTCCAATTTTTATACAATTTGGTATGATGTCTTTGAGAAGAGCGGAAATTTGAGCGGCGACTAAGTTTGCTTCGATTGGCGTATAATCTAATACGCCGCAGGTATTTTGAACTGTGATAGCCGTAATCGCTGCCATGCCATAGCATCCATGGGCGGAAAATGTTTTAAGATCTCCTTGTAATCCTGCACCTCCGGATGGATCAGATCCAGCGATTGTGAGGAGAATTGGTGGTTTCTTGTGCGTCATCTAAGAGGTGCTCGGTAACAATAACGTCCCGCCTTCGCCATTTTCGGCCCCAAAACAAAGACGAGAACCTTTTTTGTTCCAATTGATTGTATTGATGCGACTAATTTTTGGTATTTTTGATGGGTGGCGGACTAATATTTCAGAAGCATCTGATAAGCGCGTGAGAATTACCATGCCGTCTTCGTAACCGATAGCGACAACTGGCGCGCTGGGGTGAAAGGCTACACAAGTAACCGGGATTTCAGGTCTAAGACCGCACTCGCGTGGGGACTGTCCCATTGGTCCATCTTTGGCGATAAATGGCCAAACGATGCAAGCGTCTGCACCTGAAGTAGCCAACCATTTACCATCATGCGACCAAGAAAAGCTGCGTGTTTTGCCTGGATAACCTGCCATCTTCATATTTTTGTTCTCAGTCAATCTCCAGCCGTGAAGGGTATTTTCCTGCATGGAAGTTATAACAAATCGCGCATCTGGAGATATTGTTATGTCCAGATGCGAACCGTTCCAGCGTAAGAGTTCAGGGCTGCTAGCATTGGGGAACCAGAGGGTAGCGCCGTTGTAATGAGCGATAGCTAATCGATAGCCTTTAGGAAAGAACTTAAGGCCGCGGGAGCTTGAATTTAAATCCAGGGATCTTGTCTCTCCTTTTATAGAGCGTGTATTTATACGATGTCCCGCTGACCAAGCAATAGCTCCTTCCCGAATTGCCACTGCATTTATCCATTTAGATGTTTCACGTTCAATCGTTTCACAAACTCCATTCATATTAGTTACGACTACACAGCCATCATCTCCACCGGTTACGAGGCGATCTTCATCAAAGGCAGTGCAAAGTATGATCCCCTCATCATGCGCTTTTACATGTTGATTATTTTCATCTCGACAAAAAACAACATGACCACTAGCTAGAACAAAAACTGAGATATCAGCCAGAAAACCTGTCGAGACAATTGAATCCTCTAGAGTGATTGGCTGAACCGAGGCTATCAATGAGTTATTATTCACGCATTATCTTTCTTATTGGAAGGGAGAAAGTCGTCTAAGCAGCCTAATGCCTGTTCCCATTCTATTCTGACGTGAGGGTCGTATTCGTTTTGGATGAGAGGAGCGCTTAGAGTGACCAGGCGCTCTAGATTAAGCTGACCCATTGCCCAAATTGCTGCCCCGCGTATTAATGGATTTGTGTCTGTAAGTCGCCGCTCGATTAAACAAGAAAATTCAACTTTTCCTGAGTTTCCTATGGCAATCAGAACATTGCGGAGAAATCTTGTATGTCCAATTCGTTTAATAGGAGAGCCGGAGAAAAAACTTCTAAAAGCAGTTTCGTCTAATTCTACAAGCTCGTCTAGAGGCGGCGCTTCAAGCTCAGGGCGCGCTTTGAGTTTTAGTTCACTGGCGATCTGAGCAAATTTATTCCAGGGGCAGACTGCAAGACAATCATCACATCCATAAATGCGATTGCCAATTGCATTCCGTAATTCAAGGGGGATTGAGCCTTTTAGCTCTATTGTTAGGTAAGAGATGCATCTCCGCGCATCGAGCAAATAAGGTTTTACAAAAGCCTGTGTTGGACAAGCATCTAGACACTGTTGGCATTGACCGCAATGATCTATCTCTGGATCATCGATGATAAGTTCTAAGTCGGTTAGGATCGCCCCAAGAAACAGCCAGGAACCAAATTCGCGTGAAACCAGATTGCTATGTTTTCCTTGCCATCCTAACCCAGCGGCCTGCGCCAAGGGTTTCTCCATTAAAGGCGCGGTATCAACAAAGACTTTAACATGGTTGGGTCCTACATTCTTAGTTAAGAAACTGGCAAGTTCTTTCAAGCGACCTTTAAGAACATCATGATAGTCTCGATGTCTGGCGTAGACAGAGATCGTTCCACATTCTTTTTTGGCAATAGTTGCGAGTGGATTTACCTCAGGCCCATAATTCATGCCAAGCATGACAATCGTTTTTGCATCTGGCCACAAGTGGCGTGGGTTGGCGCGCCGCTCAGCGCTTTCTGCTAGCCAAGACATCTCACCATGAGCGCCAGAGGCAATCCAAGAATTTAGGTTTTTTTCAATTTCTGTTGGCAGCTCTGCTGAGGCGACGCGACAGAGATTAAACCCTAGCTTTTGCGCTTTTGAGTGAAGCTGTTGTGTAAGTTTCAGAAGTCCATTTCGGTGTAGATTGGCGCTGGACCCATCCCCGTAGCCCGATCGGCTAGAAGGGAACGAAACGCGGGGCGTGACTTGATCCTTTGATACCAGTTTTTCGCGGCTTCGTTTTCGTCCCATGGCGCGTCGCCCATGTAGTCAGCACAGGATAGCTGCGCTGCTGCAGCAAAATCTGCATATGTTAAGCGATCCCCAGCTAGCCAGCTTCGCATATTTATGAGGTAGCCGATGTACTGCATGTGGGGGCGAATATTGGCGCGTGCAATGCGCACTAAATCCATATCAGGAGGGCCGCTTTGAGCGCTATAGCGCTTGTAGATTTTTTCTTTTACGAGCCATCCAGTAACCTCGTCAAAGAATTTAATATTAAACCAGTCCATGAGCCTGCGAGTTTCGATCCGGATTGATTTTTCTTGAGGTAAAAGTCGACGGGTAGGGTGTGACGATCCATAAGTTTCGTCGATATATTCTGCAATTGTGGCAGCTCCGGGAACAACGCTACCGTCGTCATCGATAAATACAGGCGTTCGGCCTCCCGGATCTAGAGCTAAAAATGCGCTACGGCGATCGTTTACGCGTTCCTCGATAAGGTCGATTGATATGTTATATTCGCTCAGTGTAAGTCGAATAAAGCGTGAATGAGGACAAAGGGGAAAGTGATATAGTTTTGGCATGTGTAATGATCGTTATCTAAGCGGTAAGAGGGTTAGGGGAGGCCAGAAAAGATTGACATCACCCTAGAATAGCGGCGCCAATCATAGTTGAAAAGTTATGACATGATTCGATTATTCCTCGCACTTTCTTTCCTAATTATTTGGTGTGAAGGGTGTCTTGCAGAACCGCTACGCGAAGTTACTCCGAGCCTAACAATCATGGGCGAAGCAGTTGAGGAGGTAGCTCCTGACACGGCGATACTCCGCTTCGGCATAGTGAACGAGGGCTCAACAGCCGAGGCGGCTGCCTTGGAAAACTCTCGGATCAGTGGGGGTGTCATCAAGGAACTTGAGATGATCGGCGTCAAGGAGTTCGATATATACCTTGTTCACTTGATAACCCAAAAATCATCGCGTGAGATGATCCGGAAGTTATCCGTGATCGAATCGCGGAAGTTTTCCCAGAGTATCGGAATCTTTTCTCTTAGAAACATGATTAGTGCTTCTGCAAATAGTTTACCCATCTCATAGCATTTATTGTGCGTGATGTGCTTGTGCATAACGCCCCACAACCGCTCGATTGGATTCAAATGAGGACAGTATGGCGGGATAAAATGTAACTTAATCCGACGCCCCGGCTGATCCCTCCATTCACCTACCAGCCTGGCGTGATGATACCGAGCATTATCCAGAAACACATGTATTTTTTGCTTACACGGATAATGGTCTTCAATTGAAGCTAAGAGTTTTATTGTTGACTGGGCATCAACGCTTTCAGTTTCAATAATCCGAGTTTGACCAGTTTCAAGATTAATAGCGCCATGAATGTTAATGCGTTGACGACCGCTTGTTTGTTCGATCGCAAGGGTCTCATCCTTAGAAGCCCAACAACCGGTAGGACGCGTCGCGTAAGTTGGGTGAACTGCGTCAACAAAGAGAACGCTTTCAACCTCTGTCAAGGAGTTCAGAAGTTCTTCATATTCATCAATAAAGGCTTGTTGCTTCTTAATATCAAGATTGCGCGGAATGATTTTAGGTTTTTGATATTCCAATCCTAAACGGTGTAGCAGAGCGATCAGGCCTGATCGGCTCTCGTAAGCAACGCCAAATTCCTGTAAGATATAGCTGCCTATTTAGCGCGTTGTGCGGGGACTTTCCGATAGAACCCAAGCCCTGAGCTTTTCTTGCTGTTCCACATTGATCTGGCAAGAAAGGCCTGGCGGTCCGTGCCATGCTAGGCCGAGTATGCCGTCCTTTTGATACAATCGATACCAGCCACGAATTGTATCATCGTCAAGAAACAAGGCTTTGGCGACCTGCTCGCAGCTCCAGCCTTCATCTAGCAGTAACAAGGCGTTGGCGCGTCGTCCCAGTCGGTGCGCAGATGAACCATCTCGCGCCAAATCAATCAAATCGGCCCTATCTTCAGGGCTAAGAAAACCACCACGAATCATACAGCCAAGTCGAATCCCAAAAACACTTCAGCGCAACTGTTTTTTCGGGTTTTCAATGAGTCGGGGTATACAAACGCAGGGTCTCAAACTTACGCCTATCTCAATTCAGGATCGTGACCCCAAGAGCAAAGCAACGATTAATAGAAAAATATATAGGCTGATTAATGACTTATCTGTGCGGCTGTGGGACATACGACTAGTAGGGGAGATAGTTCAGAAATTAGTGGATAGAGGCGTAAACAGTTTCCAGGGAGTGTTTTATGAATATTCGAATTCTGCTGGAAAGCTCGATGCCTTACGCGCTGCAGCGGTAAGAGATGCGCATCGCCAAGCAGAGGTTTATGCTTCGGCGGCAGGACTTAGGCTTGGAAGAATATTGGAAATGAAGCCAGCTCAGAATGTCATGCAGCCGAGCATGATGGGAGCAAAAGCCGCGCCAGCCTTTTCAGATAGCGGCTCAATCCCTCTTTCAGCTGGGCGACAGCGTATTCGCGTTCAAATTTTTATTATTTGGGCCCTTGCTCATTAGCATTTTAGAGTGCGCGTGAAATGGATAAGAATTCTATCCTCGTCCTCTATAAGGAGGCACGCCTTGATCTGGTAACCACAGTCCCGCTGGCGGAGTTGCTGTCTGCCAGAAGACATCGATCGGCATCCCGCCACGCGGATACCAATAGCCTCCGATGCGTAGCCATCTTGGTTTCATCGCAGCAATAAGCTCATGGGCAATGCGCAGCGTACAGTCCTCATGAAATGCGCCATGATTTCGAAAGCTGCCTAAAAATAGCTTCAAGGATTTAGATTCAATGAGACAGTCTGCGGGGCAATAATCAATTACTAGATGAGCAAAGTCGGGCTGTCCGGTAACGGGGCATAAGGATGTGAACTCAGGCGCAGTAAAGCGCACCAGGTAAACAGTATCCTTGTAGGGATTTGTAACAAGATCCAGTTCCGCCTCGTCTGGGGAGTTAGGCAGAGCTACTATACGCCCCAGGAGTTCTGGTCCGTCATGTTTTTTTGTCATGATCTTAAAAGAAGCTTTCGGCCCGCTACGTCAAGTCAGAAAAGAAATATTAGGGGTCTCGATCATCCGGACATTCGCCAGCTCGGAGCATGATGGGATGGGCGGTGATCCATCCAGACAAGAATCTATTCTCAGCTTTGCCTAAGGCGGCAAGCATTTCCAAGCGTATAATTTCTAGCCATTTTTGACGTCGATCAGGGGTATTCATTTCTGCTGGAACGCCTAGGTCTATTGCCTTAACAGCAAATTGGTAAGGCAGCGTATGCCAAAAAGCGACGCCGCCGCCACCAAGCATAGCAGTGATGTCCGCCTCAGGAATTTTTGCTAATTTTTCTTGATCCTCTAGCGTCACAGCCTCAGCTTTGCCGTTTGGCGCAGCGTTGATTGCTACGCCATTACGGATAAAATTATTTAGCATTACCCCGTTCTTTTTTATGATTGCATTGCCGCCCACCACAAACACGCTATCTGATTTCTCTGTGCCGCACCGTAGGATGCGATCAAAGCACGCCGCCACACCCGCCATCTGTGTGGCGCAGCTGGTTTCAATCCACTTCGCCATTGTTTCAGCTTTTACGTCGAGAACATAAGCAAGGCCTGAAGCATCTCCGTGTTTATACTCACATCTTTGGAGCGTTTTCCCAGGCCAGCCAAGAAAAGACTCCGCAACGGGTGTGCACGCGCCTTGATGGATTGATGATTTTTCAAGATTGAGTCGCGCCGCCTCGATATGCTCTGGAGTTTGTGCGTAAGCACAGTCGACTGCACAAAGAAGGAGGCATAAAAGTCCTGTCGCGACAGTGCGGACTGCATCCTTACCAAACGTCATTTCTGCCTCCTCAGCGCGGTATTTTAAACTCTCTGCACAGCTAATGGACTTGGGCGCGACGTCAACTACATCTGTAAAAGTGTCTAGGCCCGTGGTCGGCGCGCTATTTTCCAGGATGAGTTTCGAAAAATACCTATTGTAGCCTAAGCTAAGGCTTTCCCCTGTGGCGTAATCGGTCTAAAAGTCACTCTTACCGCGCTGCACCACACGAGGCCCAAACAATGACCGAGATTATCGACATACATGCCCGCGAAATCCTTGATTCCCGGGGCAATCCGACTGTCGAGGTTGAGGTCACGCTCGAGGACGGCTCCTGCGGACGCGCAGCTGTGCCCTCAGGTGCCTCTACTGGCGCGCATGAAGCCGTCGAAAAACGCGATGGGGACCCATCGCGCTATTTGGGCAAGGGCGTCCTTACCGCGGTCGAGAATGTTAATGATGAAATCGCCGGGGCTTTGTTGGGGCTCGAGGCGGAGGATCAGATTGGCATTGATATGGCGATGATCGCACTCGATGGGACGCCCAATAAGGCGCGACTTGGAGCCAATGCCATTCTCGGCGTCTCGCTTGCCACCGCCAAAGCAGCAGCTGACGCGGCGGCGTTACCCCTTTACCGTTATATTGGCGGTACTCAGGCGCGTGTCCTCCCCACCCCGATGATGAATATAATCAATGGCGGCGTTCACGCAGATAACCCGATCGACTTTCAGGAATTTATGATCTTGCCGGCAGGCGCCGAGAGTGTGAGCGACGCCATTCGTTGGGGCGCTGAAATTTTTCATACGCTTAAAGGCGCGCTTAAAAAATCAGGACACTCAACATCTGTGGGCGATGAAGGCGGATTTGCGCCAAACTTGCCGTCGGCAGAAGCCGCACTTGATTTTATTATGAAAGCGATTGAAACCGCAGGCTTTAAACCAGGCGTTGACGTTCTGCTGGGAGCAGACTGCGCCGCTACGGAATTTTTTAAAGACGGTAAATACGTATATGAAGGCGAAAAAATTACTCGTAGTATTGATCAGCAAGTCGAGTATCTAGCAAAGCTCGCCAGCGCCTATCCCATCGTCTCCATAGAGGACGGTATGGCTGAAGATGATTGGGAAGGATGGAAAAAACTCACAGAATCCATTGGTAAGAAGATCCAACTTGTAGGCGATGATCTTTTTGTTACGAATGTAACGCGTCTGTCGCGCGGCATTAAAGCCAATACAGCGAATTCTATTCTCGTCAAAGTTAATCAGATTGGTTCGTTAACAGAGACGATTTCGGCTGTCGATATGGCGCACCGCGCTGGCTACACTAGCGTTATGTCTCATCGCTCTGGCGAGACAGAGGATTCAACTATTGCTGATCTCGCAGTGGCTTTGAATTGCGGTCAGATCAAAACAGGCTCTTTGGCGCGATCCGATCGCACAGCTAAATATAACCAGCTCATTCGTATTGAAGAAGAGCTCGGAGATACCGCGATTTATGCTGGAAGAAATGCGCTAAAGGCCCTTTCTTAGCACAATCGCCGCTCTTTCGACGGTCGGCGTATCGGCGGTCGGCAGTCGAGTAGTACTCGCTGCCGAACACTAGATTACGCTATCTGATGATGGAAAAAACTTTTAACCCTACTTTAATTGAACAGCGCATGCGTGTGTTTTGGGAAAATACAGGCGCGTTTAGGGCTAGTCGTCCTGAGCGTCTTGGCGCCAAGCCTTATTCAATTGTAATCCCGCCGCCAAATGTCACTGGTAGCCTGCATATGGGTCATGCGCTCAATAATACATTGCAGGATATTCTTGCGCGCTATCATCGCATGAAGGGCGATGACGTCTTGTGGCAGCCAGGTACTGACCACGCAGGCATTGCGACGCAAATGGTGGTTGAGCGCCAACTAGCGGAAAGAAATGAGCCTTCGCGACGGGAATTGGGGCGTGAGAAATTTCTAGAACGTGTCTGGTCGTGGAAAGCGGAGTCGGGAGGAAAAATCGTAGAGCAATTGAAGCGGTTAGGAGCCTCCTGCGATTGGTCTCGTGAAAGATTTACTTTGGATGATGGCTTGTCACGCGCTGTTATTAAAGTCTTTGTTCAGCTTTATCGTGATGGCTTGCTTTATAAGGATAAACGTCTCGTCAATTGGGACCCTGTTCTCCACACAGCTATTTCTGATCTAGAAGTTCAGCAAGTTGAGATGAAAGGCCACCTATGGCGTTTCAAATATCCAATTGTTGATGCTGCTGGACAGAAAACCGGCACCTTTATTACTGTCGCAACCACGCGACCTGAGACATTGCTAGGCGATACTGCTGTTGCGGTGCATCCAGAAGACGCGCGTTATCACTCTCTCATTGGGAATAATATATCTCTGCCTTTAGTTGGACGGCATATTCCCATTATTGCTGATAGCTATTCAGATCCAGAAAAAGGCACTGGAGCAGTAAAAATTACGCCAGCCCATGACTTTAATGATTTTGAGGTTGGGAAGCGCCACGGCTTGCGTATCATAAACGTACTTGACGCGCAGGGACGATTGTCGCTTTCAGCCAATAGCGATTTTCATGAAGGACTGACGCCGACTGCGCAGCTCACAGAAACGCTAGCGACATTAGACGGTCTCGATCGTTTCGCAGCGCGTCAGCGCGTCGTGACGATGATGACCGAGCGAGAACTACTCGAGGGCGTCGATGATCATAAGCATATGGTTCCTCATGGCGATCGTTCTCAGGCTGTGCTTGAGCCGCGATTAACAGATCAATGGTACGTTGACGCTAAAACATTAGCCCATCCAGCGTTAGAGGCGGTGCGTGCAGGTCAAACAAATTTCATTCCAAAAAATTGGGAAAAGACTTACTTTGACTGGCTAGAAAATATTCAGCCCTGGTGTGTATCGCGTCAGCTTTGGTGGGGCCATCGGATACCAGCATGGTATGATCAAGACGGTAATGTTTATGTCGAAGAAACAGAGGAGGCTGCTCAATTAGCTGCGCGTGCGCGAACAGGAGAGGCTGTTGTGCTGAAGCGTGATGACGATGTGCTGGATACGTGGTTTTCTTCAGCGCTTTGGCCTTTTTCGACCCTTGGCTGGCCGGAGGATAGCTTTGAGCAACAGCGTTACTATCCAACAAATGTTTTGGTTACAGGCTTTGACATTATTTTCTTTTGGGTTGCCAGAATGATGATGATGGGCCTTCACTTTAAGAAAGAGATTCCTTTTAAAGATGTCTATATCCATGCGCTCGTTCGTGACGAGAAGGGTGCCAAGATGTCTAAATCTAAGGGTAATGTGATTGATCCCTTGCATTTGATCGATGATTATGGCGCTGATGCGCTACGCTTCACTCTTGCTGCGATGGCGGCGCAAGGTCGAGATATCAAGCTCTCGACGCAGCGTGTGGAGGGCTATCGTAATTTTGCGACTAAGATTTGGAATGCGTCGCGCTTTGCAGAATTTAATGGTTGCGTGCGCGTTAATAATTATGATCCCTCAACTAATCAGATTGTCCTAAATCGCTGGATTGTCGGCGAGGCATCGCGCACTATTGACGTCTTAAACGCAGAGATTGAAGCCTACCGCTTTAATGATGCGGCAGCCACTGCTTACCGATTTGTTTGGAATATTTTCTGCGATTGGTATTTGGAGTTAGCGAAGCCGCTGCTTCAAGGTCCAGATGGTGCCGCAAAAGAAGAGACGAGCGCAACCGTCGCCTTCGTTCTCGATCAGATCTACGCTCTCTTGCATCCTTTTATGCCTTTTTTGACCGAAGAGCTTTGGGCGATTAAGGGTGAGCAAGGACCGCCGCGGCAGAGCTTGCTCGCGCTCGCGAACTGGCCGTCTCTGACAGGGCTTGAGGATGCGCAAGCGGAGGGTGAGATTGGCTGGGTCGTTGATCTTGTATCAGAAGTTCGTTCTCTTCGCGCCGAAATGTCGCTAGCAGGCGAGACAGGGCTGCTGTTGATTGGCGCTGACGCGTGTTTGCGTAGCCGGGTTCAGCAATGGGATGAAACCTTGCGAAAGCTTGCGCGCCTATCACAAATTGGTTTTGTTGACGTCGCGCCAAAATCATCTGCACAACTTCTTGTACGTGGTGGAGTTGTCGCGATCCCCCTTGAAGGGATCATTGACCTTGAGGTGGAGAAAACGCGGCTCTTGCGAGAAATTACGAAGTTCAATGAAGATATTAAAAAGCTCGAGGCAAAACTTTCTAATCCAGGCTTCCTCGCCAAGGCGGATGCGGATGTGATTGATGAACATAAGGAGCGACGGGAGGAAGTGAACACAAGAATTGAAAAATTGACAGCTGCGCTTGAGCGTTTGGGATAATCCTTGTCGTCATATCTTTTTGTCTCTTGGGGTCGAGGCCCGTAATGGTGAAAATTAACGCATGACGCTGTCACATAAGCCTGTTGGACCGGAAAGTCGCGTCTTTCTCGTTGACGGGTCATCATTCGTCTTTCGTGCTTATTTTCAATCAATCCGACAGGATGCAAAGTATAATTATCGTTCTGATCGCCTGCCCACAGGCGCAGTCAGATTATTTTGTTCAAAGATTTTACAGTTTGTTCGAGAGGGGGCGGTGGGCGTCAGGCCGACGCATTTGGCAATTATCTTTGATAAAAGCGAGAACTCTTTTCGTAAGGAAATGTATCCTGAATATAAAGCTAATCGCTCCGAACCGCCGGAAGATCTTGTCCCGCAATTTCCACTGATGCGCGCTGCTGTGCGCGCGTTCGGGCTGACGCCAATTGAGCAAGATGTTTATGAAGCGGATGATCTGATCGCAACCTATACGGCGCAGGCCCGGGCCAAAGGCGCAGAGGTTTTAATTATTTCAGCCGATAAGGATCTGATGCAACTTATTGGCGAGGGCGTGGCTATGTATGATCCAGCCTCTGGCTCTGCTGGAGCCAAGGGCGCACGCGAGGAGCGCTTTATTACGCAAGCGGAGGTCGTTGACTATTTTGGCGTGACGCCAGATAAGGTCGTCGATGTACAAGCGCTCGCTGGCGATAGTGCGGATAATGTTCCAGGTGCCAAAGGCATTGGTTTAAAGACAGCTGCGCAATTAATTAATGAATTTGGCAATCTGGATACTTTATTGTCGCAGGCGCAACATATTAAACAGCCTAAAAGACGAGAGGCTTTAACTGACTCGGATGCCGTTGCCCGTATCCGACTATCAAAAAAGTTAGTTGAGCTGGTTCAAAATGTTCCGTTGCGAGTAACGCTTGATGATCTTGGTTTATGTGAGCCAGACGGAAAGACCTTGGTCGCATTCCTCCAAGCGATGGAATTTACTACAATCACGCGTCGTGTTGCAGAGCTTTATGACGTAGAGGTGGCCACGATAGCCCCAGATCCAGCATTTTGTGGATCGGCAGCGTGGCGCGGTCGCGACGGCCAAAGTCAATCCGTAGAACAGACAGACCTCAAAGAGAATAGACTCATTATTGATGACAACACCCCGCAGCGTTACGTAATGCTGCGAGATGAGCTTGCAAAATCGCAAAAGATCGATCGGGCATTATATCAAATAATCACAACTCTTACACAGCTCAATCAATGCATTATGCAGGCGCATCAAACTGGCATTGTTGCGCTTGATACGGAAACAACATCCCTTGATCCCATGCAATGTCAGCTTGTCGGCGTTTCTTTATCAACTACTCTAGGCGTTGCCTATTATATTCCGCTGCAACATTGTGAGGTAGGAGCAGGAGATCTTTTTGGCGCAACAGCTTTGCTGGCCGATCAACTTCCCCTTAGCGCCGTCATTGAGAGATTAAAGTTGCTACTTGAAGACTCTTCGGTGCTTAAAATTGCGCATAATATGAAATATGATCTCTTGGTGTTGGCTCGTTATGGCATAGACATCGCACCGATTGAAGATACGATGCTCTTATCCTATGCGCTCGATACAGGACGTAATAATCATGGACTTGATGAGCTTGCATTGAAGCATTTGGGACATGAAAATATTCCCTTCTCTGCTGTGGCGGGATCAGGACGCAATTTTATTGGTTTTGAACATGTCGCGATTGATAAAGCTACCGAATACGCCGCTGAGGATGCGGACGTCGCCTTGCGCTTGTGGCGCGTGTTGCGCCCGCGTCTATGCGCTGAGCGTTTAACAAACGTCTACGAGACACTTGAACGGCCAATGATCGCGACTCTTGCGGCAATGGAGCGACGCGGCGTTGTAATTGATCCCATTATGCTTTCGCGACTGTCAGGAGAATTTGCGCAAGATATGGCCCGGTTAGAGACCAAGATTTTTCATCAAGCCGGAGAAAAATTTAATCTTGCTTCGCCCAAACAACTGGGTGAAATTTTATTTGTTAAAATGGGACTGTCTGGCGCAAAAAAGACAGCGACGGGCGCCTGGTCTACTTCTGCTGATGTGCTGGAGGAATTAGCTGCAGAGGGCAATGCGTTTGTACGACAGATCCTGGACTGGCGACAATTGGCGAAGTTAAAAAGTACCTATACAGACGCCTTGCCTGGCTTCATTAATCCACAAACAGGCCGTGTGCATACGTCCTATTCTCTTGCCTCAACGACAACTGGACGCCTGTCCTCTTCCAACCCAAATCTACAAAATATCCCGGTACGCAATGAGGCTGGTCGTAAGATCAGGAAGGCTTTTATCGCTATGCCTGATCATTTGCTTATTTCAGCAGATTATTCCCAGATTGAATTAAGACTACTCGCGCATATCGCTGACATCCCACAATTAAAGCAGGCGTTTGTAGATAATATTGATATTCACGCAATGACCGCCAGTGAGATGTTTGGCGTGCCTGTGAAGGATATGCCCTCTGAGATCAGGCGTCGCGCAAAGGCAATTAATTTTGGTATTATCTATGGTATTTCAGCATTTGGCCTTGCCAATCAACTTGCAATTCCGCGCGAAGAGGCAGCGGCCTATATCAAACGCTACTTCGAACGCTTCCCCGGCATTCGTGATTATATGGAGTCAATTAAGAAGCTTGTCCGCGAACAAATGTCGGTGACAACTATTTTTGGTCGAGTTTGCCATTTTCCGCGCATCACCTCAGCAAACGCTTCGGACCGAGCATTTTTTGAACGCGCCGCAATTAATGCGCCGATCCAAGGTGCTGCGGCAGATATAATTCGTCGGGCTATGGCGCACATGGATGTTGCATTATCTGAGGCGGGGCTCGCTGCGCGCATGCTGTTGCAGGTTCATGATGAACTCGTGTTTGAGGTCCCAAAAGCAGAGGCTGATGCAACCATTGATCTTGTTCAGCGCGTGATGGAAAATGCGCCACTTCCTGCTGTGCATTTAAGCGTGCCACTTAAAGTTGATGCGCGCGCCGCCCTAAATTGGGATGAAGCGCATTAGGCGATGAAATTAAAGACCGCCGCCGTCAATGATGGTCTCTTTTTGGGGTTGATCTGACTGCCCCGCAGGCGCGTGCCAGAGTTTTTCATGCAGATAAAAGAGGCCAGAGAGTGCGAGCGTCTGTGATAAACCTATCTCAAGGGCAAGTGTTGTCTCCTTAACGAAGACATAGGCGAGGGTGGTTGTTAAGAGCGCAGTTGTGAGAGTGAAGCTGGCCATTTTTCTGTTGTGGCCAGCAAGCGATTCTGCATGAGACGCAACAGGCACGCCTTCCATCGAGGCATAGCTCAGATCTGTCAGCGCAGGCGTTGCGCGCCCAGAGGAGTTAGCGATAGCTCTGACCATGCCCACAGCAACGGTTTCATTAGTGATACGGTCAATAAGGATAAATCCACCTGTCTCACGGTTCTCCGAAAAGGGATCACAGGCGACTGCTGTTTCCAGCGCAAGTTTGGCCTCGCCCATTTCATTAAAATTCAGCGCGGCACCTGACGGTAAGGGATCAGCAAGGCCGGTTTCAATCTCAATATGGGCGTCGACGCTGAGAATATGAGCTGGGGTTATTTTCGTGCCGATTTTCAACAAATAGCTTTTGCCAGGAATGAGCGACTCGCGCACAAGCCAAAGGATTTTTGCCTCAAGTCGATCGCCAACCTTAGCGGGAGACACAGGTGAGCACAAAAGATCGCCGCGTGAGATGTCAATTTCTTCTGTGAGCGTCAGTGTAACAGATTGACCTGAGACGCCGCTCTCAAGATCTCCATCATAGGTAACGATGCGCGTAACACGCGTATCGCGACCTGCTGGGAGAATTCGGATAATATCATCGGGGCGGATGTTGCCGCCGCTGATTAGGCCAGAAAAACCTCTAAAATCGAGATTAGGTCGATTGACCCATTGCACTGGAAAACGAAAGGGCGCGATTTGAGTGCTATCTTCAATGGCTACCGTCTCAAGATACCCAAGAAGCGGCGGCCCCTTGTGCCAGTCCATATGGGCGCTTTTCTTGACAAGATTGTCTCCGTCTTTGGCGACAAGAGGGGCGACGTAAATAGATGTAAAACGCAGATTTTTTGCAAAGTCGCGGAAGTCCGCTTCAATCTTATGAAAAACCTCTTCGCTGTAGCTGACAAGATCCATTTTGTTGACGGCGACAACAACATGACGCACGCCAAACATTGATGTAATCACACTATGTCGACGAGTTTGTGGCAAGATGCCCTTGCGTGCGTCAACCAGAAGAATTGCTAGGTCGGCTGTGGAAGCGCCAACAGCCATGTTTCGCGTATATTGTTCATGCCCAGGAGTGTCTGCGACAATGAACTTACGTTTTTCTGTCGCAAAATAACGATAAGCGACATCGATCGTGATGCCCTGCTCACGTTCGGCGGCAAGTCCATCAACGAGCAACGCAAAATCTAGCGCTTCTCCTTGCGTTCCATGTTTTTTGGAGTCTATTTCAAGCGCAGCGATGAGATCATCAGGGGCAAGATCTGCATCAAAAAGCAGCCGGCCAATTAGTGTTGATTTGCCATCATCAACGGAGCCGCAAGTGATGAATCGTAGCAACGGCTTATCAGTGATGACAAGTTTCGATGATCCAGGGTGCGGCGCGTGTGCGGCAAGAGCGTTGGGCATATTAAAAATAGCCTTCCTGCTTTTTCTGTTCCATTGAACTAGAACCATCATGATCAATCAGGCGGCCCTGTCTTTCAGAGGAGCGGCTGGCGCGCATTTCTGCTATAATATCTTCGAGTGTTGTTGCTGTGCTTTCAAAGCCGCCCGTCAAGGGATAGCAACCAAGCGTCCGAAAGCGTACCATTTTATGTTCGATCTTTTCGCCAGGGAGTAGTTTCATACGATCGTCGTCGACCATGATTAAAGCGCCGTCGCGGCTGACAACAGGCCGCTTCTTGGCAAAATAAAGCGGCACCACTGGAATATTCTCACGCGCAATATAGTCCCAGACGTCTGCTTCGGTCCAATTAGACATTGGAAAAATACGTAACGATTCTCCTTGGGCCTTACGCGTGTTGTAAAGCCGCCAAAATTCAGGGCGTTGATTTTTAGGATCCCAACGATGTTGCGCCGTTCGAAATGATAGAACACGCTCTTTCGCTCGAGATTTTTCTTCATCGCGTCGCGCGCCACCAAATGCCGCGTCGAACTTCCATTTATCAAGAGCTTGTTTCAGCGCTTCCGTTTTCATGATCTGCGTGTGCAGTTTGGACCCGTGATCAAAGGGGCTGATTTTTATATCAATCCCTTGAGGATTGATATATTCCAGCATTTCGATGCCAAGTTCTTTGATCGTTTTGTCTCTAAACGCAATCATTTCCTTAAATTTCCACATCGTATTGACGTGAAGAAGTGGAAATGGCGGTTTTGATGGATGAAAAGCCTTAAGTGCCAGATGCAGCATTGCAGCTGAGTCTTTGCCAATAGAGTAGAGCATCACAGGACGCTCTACTTCTGCTACTGTTTCGCGCAGGATGTGAATGCTTTCAGCTTCAAGTCTGTCGAGGTGACCGAGCGCACGGGTTGGCACTGTCGTCATGGTGAGGACTCCTGCTCTGATGACGCGCGGCTCAATCGGCCTTGCGCGTCAATATGCAGGCCACATTCTTTTTTCTCATCCTGTTCCCACCACCAGCGTCCTGCGCGTTCACTTTCGCCGGGCGCAATGGCGCGCGTACAGGGCGCGCAGCCGATTGAAAGAAAGCCCTTATCATGTAGCGTGTTGACTGGAATGGCAAATTCCTGCGTGCGCGTAACAATATGATCACGTGTGTAGTCAATAAGTGGATTAATTTTTATGATTTTATGTCCTGTGTCATAGGCGACAAATGTTGTGTCTGCGCGACTTTGCGACTGATCTGCGCGCAATCCGGTTACCCATGCAGAGGCGCCGTCAAGAAGTCGTTTCAAAGGCTCAACTTTACGAATAGCGCAGCATGCTTTGCGCGCATCGAGAGATTTGTAAAATCCATTCACGCCCTGTTCGGCGATCAGTGCTTCGAGAGGGGTTGTTTGAGCATAAACAGCTGGGATACGTTGCGCATAACGCACTTCAGTGCGTTCCCAAAGCTCGTATGTTTCTGGAAACAAGCGGCCCGTATCAATGGTGGCAATCTCAATATCGAGCGTTTGTGTGAAGATTGAGTGCGTGATGAGCTGATCTTCAACGCCAAAGCTTGTTGTGAAAATAATACGTCCAGGAATAAATTCTCTGATCAGGAGAAGCCGGTGATCAAGATCAAGAGGCTTTATCCGTGGCGACAGAATATCGACAAGCGATGGGTTCATTGCGTAGCCTTCCGACGCGCGTCGAGGATCGAGCCTGAGGAAATATAGCCGCACTGATAGGTTCTTTGATGCGTCTTGCTTGCTGAGCGCCATTGCGTTTCATTCTGACGCTGAGCGAGATCATCTGGAATTTCGACGGTGTCAAATCCGCAACCAAGCGCATGCGCATATTGATCCGCGAGCAGACGACCGCTGGCGCGTAATTCGCCTCGATAACCTGCGCGTCGAATGAGGCGCGCGAGGGAAAATCCGCGCCCGTCCGCAAAGGTTGGGAAGGTGATGGCGATAAGGCCAAGCTTTGCAAGGACAGGAGTGAGCTTATCGATTTCCAGAGTATTATCGATGATGACGCCAATATCGCCGTTAGCGCGAGGTGCCTTTAAGGCATTATCCAGTCGATCCTGAGAAACAATAATTTTTCCTTTTTCAGGAAGGGCTTCCTCGTCAGCCAGGCGACGCCACTCATCTGTTACAAACTCGCCGTTAGATATCAGCGCCATCTTCACCCTCCCGGCGTAAGACGTCCTTGAAGCGCGCATGACCAAGGCGACGCCATGTGTCAATAAAAGCTTCATTTTCCTGGCGTTCAGCAAGATAGAAATCAACGAGATGTTCAATAACCTCGGGGACCTGATCTGCGCTCACACCCGGACCAAGAATTTCACCGATTGACGCCGAGAATCCTGGATCGCCACCAAGTGTGATTTGATAGGATTCTTGGCCTTTCTTCTCAAGACCAAGTACGCCGATAGCGCCAATGTGATGATGACCGCAAGCGTTGATGCAGCCGGAGATCTTGATGCCGAGCTTACCAATGCGGCGTTGGCGCGCCATATCGGAAAAGCGTAGAGAAATTGCTTGTGCAATCGGTATCGATCGTGCTGTTGCTAGAGAGCAATAGTCGAGACCCGGGCAAGAGATAATATCAGAGACAAGTCCGGCGTTAGCGGTAGCGAGATCTGCTGCGTCTAGCGTTTGCCATAGCGTATAAAGATCATCCTTTTTGACATGGGGTAAAATAATATTTTGTTCATGGCTGACGCGGAGCTCGCCAAAGCCAAATCGGTCGCAAGCATCGGCAAGAACACACATCTGATGCGATGTTGCATCGCCAGGGATACCGTTAATAGGTTTCAAAGAGACAGTGACGATTGCATAGCCAGCAATTTTATGTTTGCTGACATTGACACTGACAAAATGATCAAAGGCTGGCGTTTCCAGTCGGGCTTTTGTAAGTTTTGAGGATTCTGATGGCAGTGTCTCGTAGGGCGGCGGTGCAAAAGACGCGGCAACGCGTTCAAATTCCTGTGTATCTTGTTGGAACGCGGTATGGTCCATGGCGGCAAATTCTTTTTCAACGGCCGCGCGAATGGTCTCAATGCCTTTTTCATGTACTAGGATTTTAATTCGCGCCTTATATTTATTATCGCGGCGACCGTAGCGATTATAGACGCGCATAATAGCCTCAAGATAAGCCAGCAGTGCGGCGCGCGGCACATACTCGCGGATGATTTTGCCAATGAATGGAGAGCGGCCGAGCCCTCCGCCAATAATAACGCAATAGCCGATATCACCTGATGCGTTTTGGACAAGGCGCAGGCCGATATCATGTGCGAGTGTGGCGGCGCGATCATGCGTTGCGCCAGTGATGGCGATTTTGAATTTACGCGGAAGGAAGGAGAATTCTGGGTGGGCGCTCGACCATTGACGCAGGAATTCAGCAGTTGGACGTGGATCTTCAATTTCATCTGCGGCGACGCCAGCAAAATGATCTGCTGTTACGTTGCGGATGCAATTGCCCGAGGTCTGTATGGCATGCATATCGACCTCAGCAAGAGCTTCGAGAATATCTGGCGTATCAATTAATTTAGGCCAGTTGTATTGTAGGTTTTGTCGAGTTGTGAAATGACCATATCCTTTATCCCAACGATCTGCGATTTCGGCAAGCCGACGCATTTGTTGAGAGGTCAACGTGCCATAGGGAATTGCCACGCGTAACATGTAAGCGTGCAATTGAAGATATAAGCCGTTCATAAGCCGAAACGGACGAAACTCTTCCTCAGTAAGCGATCCATCTAGTCTTCTGCGAACTTGTTCCCGGAATTCAGCAACGCGTTCACGAATAAAATTCTTGTCAAATTGATCATATTGATAAGTTGTCTTCGGTGAATTGATACGAGACAGAGTATTAGAATTATTAATGCTCATCTGGTGCTCCACGGGCTTGTTTGCCCAGATCATGTCTTACGCTAGGGCCCTTAATTCGCATTTTTTCACGGTAATGCAGCGGTCTTGGCGCGCCGTCGTCAGTAATCTCAACATCTGTCAAATAGACATCAACAATAATATTTGCAGAATAATCAGTCTTTCCAATTGTTTCTAATATTTGAGCCTCTTCTTGGCTTTTTGCAATTCGCGCATGCCGAAAATCTCTTTCCCATCCATTATGACCAAGAAAGACAACTTCTCCATCTTTAAGATTGGAGGCGAGCAGGATTTGCGGATGTTTAAATTTTGTCATCACGTTTCCTGGGCGATCTTGAGCTGCAATCCACTCATTTCATCTGTCCAAATTATCTGACAGGCAAGTCGTGAATTCTCGTACAGCATTGGGAGCTCATCAAGCTTTTCTAACTCATCCTCACGGGGAGGCGGTGTTAGAGCTACAGATTGCTTAGAGAGAACAATATGACATTCAGCGCAGGCTAGGGCCCCCCCGCAGGTATTATCCATACCTAACCCATGATCGCGAAGGATTTCCATTAGCCGCCAACCTTCTACAGCTTCGAGCTGATGAATGACGCCAGTGCGATCCTCAACAAAGAAATGCGGCGTTTGACTATCAGCGAGTGGCGATTGCGCATGCGATTTCACGGCGAATATTGTCCGGTTATGGTCACGATTTATCCCCAGTGCCGGCTGGAATTTACGTCTGAAAAGCCGACTTTCCGCAGCAAACACGTCCAATAACCTAAAATCCAGGCAAGTCAATTCACTTAAATTTATTGCTTAAACAAAATATTCACATAAAATTTATGTTAAAATAGTTTGAGGGAGCCGTTAGATTTTGATTGGTAATATTTCTTGACCGAGGCCGCTTAAGGCAGCTGGCGGCTTATTTATGAAACTAGAAAAATGATCAGGTATTTTCACAAAGTATTGCCTCCGTGTAATTTAGGACGAAAGTAATCAAGACTGGACCAATTTATTATTCCCTTGAAAATAAGACGTTTTATATTTTAGCTCGCGTTTTTGCCCTTCAGGATGTTAGTTGAAGAAAGCAAGCAAGCAAGAGGATCTGCCGCAAATATCAAGGTAAGGAATTAAGGTCTTGTGAGGAAAGTTTGACTTTTTCTTGAAGTGAAGCGTGTATAACCAATCTACATCAAAACTCAAATAAGATTTTATTTTTATGCAATGTCTTTGTAAGAATGATGTTCACCTCTCCTGATTATTATCTCTTTTAAGCTGCGGCTTTTATTTACAGCCCAATTTTTTTAAATCATTGTGTCTTTAATTTCACTGATAGACTATTTTTCATCTCTGATGAGAGTTACATTTTTTAACATAGAAAGATATTAATTTTCTTATCATTATTCTCATGAAATATAATACTATTTATTATGACACAGATTTTATGAAACCATAGACCTCAATGGAGTAGCATCTGCTGTTTATAACGCATTACTATTGTTAACTTAAGGAGTATTTATGGAATACCGTCATCTTGGCGATACAGACATAAAAGTGTCGGCCATCTGTCTTGGTTCCATGACTTGGGGTGAGCAGAATAATGAGGCAGAGGCTCACGAGCAGCTTGATTATGCTCTTGGCCGAGGCATCAATTTTATTGACACCGCCGAAATTTATTCCATTCCGCCTCGACCTGAGACACAAGGCGCGACAGAGCGAATTATTGGCTCCTGGTTTGCTAGCCGCAGAAATCGAGCTAAAATTATTCTCGCTACAAAAGTTTCCGGGCCGGGGGATGCAACTTGGCTGCGCTCTGACGGCCTGCCAACGGTTCTTGATGAAAAGAACATTAATTATGCTCTCGATGCCTCGCTCAAACGTCTAAAGACAGACTACATCGATCTTTATCAATTGCATTGGCCTGATCGATCTTTGCCTTTATGGGGGGCGGGGGGAACGACTTATCGTCAGCCGATGCATCGCACAGAAATACCCATTGAAGAAACGCTTGCTGCCTTAGGTAAATTAGTTAGAGCCGGGAAAGTTCGCTCTATCGGCCTCTCAAATGAGACGCCGTGGGGCGTTGCGCGATTTCTGAAGATCGCTGAAACTGATTTGGCACCGCGCGTGGTTTCAATTCAGAATGCTTATAATTTGCTTAATCGCACGTTTGAAATGGGGTTAGCAGAATTTTTCCAACGAGAAAAAGTAGGATTATTAGCCTATTCCCCTTTAGCCCAAGGTTACTTAACTGGAAAATATCTTGGCGGCGCACGGCCACCGGGCGCTCGCACGACCTTGTTTGAACGTGGTCAGCGCTACGAAAAACCAGGAGTCGAAGAAGCAATATCTGCATATGTCGAGTTAGCTAAAGAATTAAATTTTGCGCCTGAGCAATTGGCCCTCGCTTTTGTTACTTCTCGTCCTTTCGTGACGTCAAACATTATTGGCGCAACAACAATTGAACAGCTGAAATCAAACATTGACTCGATTGCAATTGCCATTACCCCGGAAATTGAGCAGCAGATCAATGAAATCCACCAGCTACACAGCAATCCTGCGCCATGAACCGAGATCGGCTAGCCATGTCCCGCGTAAGTTGAAAGTTGAGCAAGATCAACGCCGATTGAGCGCAAAGCGCGATCGTATTTTGTGTGAACATCTCGGTCAAAAACTAGAGATTGGTTAAAAGGGCAGTGCAACCAGCCATTTTGCTGCATTTCATCTTCCAGCTGACCAGCGTCCCAGCCAGCGTAACCCAGCGCCATTATAGCAAGGTCAGGGCCATCGCCTGTCGCAATTGCGCGCAGGATATCAATAGTAGCTGTTAGCGACACGCTTTCATCTATAGTCATTGTTGTCTGATCGAGATGGAAGTCTGGCGTATGCAGAATGAAGCCTCGATCAGTTTGCACGGGTCCTCCAAAGAGTACAGGCAGATTTTCAGCTCGTGGAGGAAGTAAGATACGATCTTGCTCTGCAATGATTTGGAGTTGCACGAGTAAATCTGGAAAGTTTTGAACTTGAGAGGCTTGGTTGAGGATGATCCCCATAGCCCCCTCTTCTGAATGCGCGCAGAGATAGATAACAGATTTAGCAAATCGTTGATCTGCCATGCCGGGCATCGCAACGAGGAGCTGTCCTTCAAGAAACCTGCCGTCTTTCTCGTTGGTCTCTTTGGCCAGAGGGCTATTTAACCCTTTTTCGTTGGGTGCTTTGCCATGGGTTCCACTCATTATAATATGCTACGCTTGAAGCATTCTCTGCACAAGCGGTGCTTTAAGCATTGTTTAGGCATATTTTAGGCAAAGGAAGTTAGTGGCGACAGGCCAGGAGAGGTAGATGCAATATAGGTTTTGCGTAGCAATAATATTAGCTGGTGTTGCAATTATCTCACAAGCAAAAGCAGAGGAATACGCCTCGCCTTTACTAAGAGCGGCGGGTTCTGGCGCACGTCTCGTTTCTGCAGGAGCCTTTCAAAATGAACGGTATCTTACCGGCGTGGAAATTCAGCTTGATCCCAGAACAATTACGTATTGGCGACAGCCTGGAGAATCTGGAGCTCCGCCCAATTTTAATTTTTCAAAATCAACGAATGTTGCAAAGGTTGAGATCTTTTTTCCTTATCCAAAGCATATCACGGAGGCTGACGTCGTTGTTGCTGGCTATGAAGGAAATGTGATTTTTCCAGTCAGGATTTTGCCCAAGGATCCAAAAATTCCTGTTATGCTCAATCTTTCGTTGGAATACGCAGCATGCAGCAACATCTGTCTTCCTGCCAAGGCGGAATTATCTTTGTTATTGCCTCAAACAGGCTCATCGCCTTTCCAATCGCTGTTAACTGAAGCTTGGAGACAATTACCGACAAAATTAAACCCATCCCAATCAAGAAAGATTTTACACGTCGAAAGAGAAAACAAAGGAACAGGCTGGCGGATAATCTATCTGGGTCGGGGAAAATTAGTCGATGTCTTTGCTGAGGCAAATTCGCCAATCTATATAGAAACAAAAATGTCTAATGGAATCGCTCGACTAAATCTTGCTGCTGTCGGAATAACACCAACAAGCGTCAATGTTACTTTGACCATTGTAACAAGCGAGGGAGCATATGAAGCGCCCGTCGAGCTCAAATAATTATTCTACCTCAACCTCCGCTGTTTCCCCTTCGTGATCTAGCTTAGGGGTCCGTTTAAAGCTTGATTTTCGACCCTGGAGAGTTTGTAAAATCTTAGCGCCGTTTGCGAAGGCAAGATAAATCATCAAGGGCGGAACTGAGGCCATGGTTTTAATATAGTCCAGAATTGAGCCGCGTCTTAATATCAAATAGGGCGTAAGTGTAATTCCAAGAACGACCATTGTGGTCATTAGTCCGATGAGCTTTAAGACTCCAAGGTAGGGCGCAATAGAGCCGTGGAGTATAAGACCGATAAATGCTGCGATAATGCCAATAGCCGCTGCAGGAAAAAAGATTTGGTGGGCGATCAGTGAGATTGCCATGATACGGTTGGTCAACGACCAATGCGAGTTCCATATCGGCGCAATTGTTCTTTGCGCAACTTGCACAAAGCCGTTCGACCAGCGCCGCTGCTGACGTCTAAAATCACGAATGCCCTCAGGGACTTGTCCGGGAATCGCAGGGTAGGAGACAAATAATCCATGCCAATCTTTTAGTGCCGCTCTAACGGTTAGATCTAGATCTTCAGTAAGAGAGTAATCAGACCAGCCGCCTGCATCCTCAATGGTTGCGCGCCGCCAGATTCCGCCTGTGCCATTAAACTGAAAGAGCCAACCGGCATTGGCACGGCTGCGTTGTTCGACTAAATAATGGCCATCCTGAACCAGCCCTTGAGCGCGTGTGAGCCAGTTAGTCTGATAGTTCTGGAACTCGCATCGGGATTGTACGAAACCAATCCGCGGATTTGTCAAAAATAATGGAACTGTGCGCTTTAACCAATCAGTGGGTGGTCTGAAGTCAGCGTCGAGCATTGCTATGAAGGGTTCTTTCGTTAGACTAAGCCCATGTGCGCAGGCACCTGCTTTAAAGCCAGAACGATCAGTCCGACGAATATGATCAATTATTGTGCCTGTTTCTGAGAGCTCTTGAATTACAGAAGCTGCCCGAACAGAGGTTTCATCCGTTGAATCATCTAGGAGTTGGATGCGTAACTTTTCCCTTGGCCAGTCTAGTTGCGTGACGCATCGCAATGATTGCTCAGTAACAAGTGGTTCATTAAACACCGGAATCTGAAGCAATACGTGTGGAAGTTCTGGTTCAGCAGGGACAGGAGTATGTGGATCAAGTGCGCCTCGGATCTGGTCGTAGAAAAAACGCCCAATGACAATCAGATAACCAGCGCCAATAGCAACAAGGACGAGTAGGCAAGAGTAGGCGACGGCGTCGACCAAGATCTGGAGAAGTCCGAGCAACAATAGCCTATCCTTCTTCTGTAGGCGCTTGCGCCTGAGCAGCGGCGACGCGCGCCTGAACTGGGCCCTTAGCCCAAACAACCTGGTTTGTAAGCCAGGCGTGAATCCAAACAGCCATCATGACGCCTTCGCGAGCAACGAAAATAGCCGGGGCCAAATACGATAACTGCCACCCTTTGGCTATAGAAAGCAATGTCTCAAGTCCAAACCAGATCAAGAAGGCCGCACCCAGAGCCGCAAGGGGATTGAGGCCCATCTGAGGGGCGGCAATTAGGGCCGCCGCAAGCGTCGGGAGCGCTTGGCAAATTGGCTCAAGTAAGAACGATATGAGCTCATCATTGCGCCTAATGACACTCCACCGTAATTGTCGTTGATAAACGTCATATAGTTTTCGGCGGCCAAGCTCTTGGCGAACAGGACGATGGGAGAAGACGGGTTTTTGACCGATTCGCCGCATGGCCTTAGCCATGGCGTTATCTTCTCCAACTGTATGCGCAATGGCCTGGAATCCGCCCATGCGCAGAAAATCTGACCGTCGAAACAGCATAATTTTTCCAACGCCATGGCCTTGCCCAAGCACAGAGGCCAGAAAAAGCATGCGTGCATGGGGTCCGTTGATAATTGCTGCTTCAATATGTGCGGCAAAATTTTCAAGACCAGCGCAATAGGGAATGGCGCAAACAAGGCCAACATCATTATTCAATTGACGAATGTGCTCTGCCAAAGCATCGGGCTCGAGTAGAACATTAGAGTCTTTCATTAGAATGATGTCATTATGCGCTTGCATAAAAGGTGCATAGAGGTTGTCAACCTTGGGACTGGCAGCAAATTTCGCTTTAGAATGCAGGACGCGCGCAGTGATGTTTGGATGGCGTAGAAAAATCTGATGCATATGATCAACTGCGGGTGTTTCTAGCGCATCTGTTGCTACAGTGATGTCAAAATTCGCATACAATTGTGTAAAAGCTGACTCTTGCGTCGCGTCGAAATTATCTTCCAGGATTTTTACAGGCAAGACAATTGAAACTGGCGGCTGATCGTCTCGCTTAGCTCGTTTTGCCGTAATGCTAGGCTGGAGAATTGTCGCAATAACGGATAGGCAGAGCAAGGTAAAAGAAACGAGGCAATAGATTGCCGCTGCGTAGCTAATAATAGAATAAATTGTCACGGTGCCTCGCTGCGCTCGCTTGTCTCTGGCACCTCAACATGAAAACGACGCATGACGCCGTCCACGAGAGTTGCAGGTAGGAGCGTGAAGACCCGCATAGCGAGATACATAGAGTAAGGAAAAGCAATTATACCGCGTCGCCTTTCAAGTCCCCGCTGAATAATTTCAGCAGCCTTAACATCACTTATAGACCCTGGCTGCCATGATTTTGTTCGTGCTGACATGGGGGTTTTTACAAAGCCTGGGATGATAAGGCTGACACCAACGCCATGAGGCGCTAGAGCGCCGCGCAGGCAATCTGCCCACATATGGATGGCTGATTTGCTCGCGCAATATGCTGGCGAATAGGGAAGAGCGCGTACTCCGGCCATAGAGCCAACAATGGCCAGTTGCCCACGATGTCTAACCTGCATCATTGCGATAGCGGGTTCGATTGTATTGAGAACGCCAGAGAGGTTAATGTCCAGCATTGCTCGCACTGCTGCTGGTGTTTCAATAATCTGGCCTGGAGAAAGGCCGCTCGCTATTCCAGCGTTGGCGACAACGATATCAAGCGCTCTGTGAGTGTCAGCCTCATGGATGATCCGAGACATTTTTTCTTGGTCACGGACATCGACAGTGTATGCCTGTGTCTCAAAGGCTCCTTTTGCGCGACAAGTCATGGCTGTCTGTTCAAGCCGTTCTGAGTCTCGGCCTAGGAGAGCAAGACTTGCCCCTTGTGCGGCGTATGCAAGAGCTAGTGCGCGTCCAATCCCACTAGAGGCACCCGTGATCAACAAGCGTTTCATGCAGAAGGCTCGGTCGGGGGGTGTAAGCGCGCTTCGCCTATAATTGCTGGCAGACGCTGTGGACCGTGGGCGAAGAGCCGGACAAATATCTCTGTGTCTGAGACGCGTAATACTTTACCTGTGAGTTTCACGCTCTCTCCGCGTAGGATAGGCTGAACAAATTTTCCAGAAAGAGCAATAATTTTCAGATCGCTTCGCCAGTTTTTTAGCATCGGTTCAAAAGCGGCCAAAATTTTCATGCCATGTACTGGAGGTAAGGAAAAGCCGATTGACTGCGCGAGTGCTTCATCAAGATGTAAGGGGTTCGTATCGCCGGAGACATCGGCATAACGCTGCAACGCGTGTGCGTCGAAGGGGCCAATGATAACTTCTGGAAGTTTTTCTCCAAGTGTGATCGCGCAGCTCATGTTTTTGCTTTCATGATATCGTGCGGCACAAGGCGCAATATGGTTTCTATTGTAGCTACAAGCTTATTTGTTGTTGTCTTAATTGTAGCTTCAATGATCAGACGCGAAGGTTCGGTTTCGCGCTTCAAC
>BJGJ01000019.1 GCA_014190435.1 Methylocystaceae bacterium
CGCGACCGCGCCAACGGCGTATGGTATCTTCGCTTACATTGTAACGCTCAGCGAGGGCAGCGACTGATTCCAGACTGAGAGCGATTTTCTTTCGGATTGTTGGTGTCGTGGTGGCATTTTTATGAAGGGCGATGATCACTGGCTTTCCTCCTCAATCTGGCGAGGTTCAAGCGTCGACATCAGATCTCGAAGGAACCCCCGGCTAATAAAGAGTGGCAGACGTCGAGGATCTATGCAATCATCCGGTATGGAATAGTTTAATAAAAGGTGCTCACGCGAAACTGATAATTTTATCAGTATATTATGCGTTATGACCGTATTGATTAATTGTATCTCATTTTAATTATGAGAACTTTGGATATCAAAATTAATAGCGCTCTTAAGTTGCGGTAGTAGCACTTGTAATTTTCACCATAAGCAGAATTTGGCTAAGTGTTAGTCAATTCAGAATATTAATTTGCATCTCAGATCCAATCAATCTGCCTAAGGCCTTTAGGCGATTAACAAATCGATCGCTAATAAGATCTGAAAACTGCTTAGGTACACTCAAATTCAGACAATCCATATTTGTTGATAATTTTGTATGGGGCAGAATTCCTGGCATTGAAGCAGAGAGCAAATACCCAACGCGCATAACAGCGCCCAAAATACGCGCCCGCACAAAAAGACGCGTCGTCAGTAAACTGCGCATGGATGCGATCGCATCTCCCCCATCCGGCCCATCATGACGCAAGACAATTGCTAAAGTAAGAAAAGCGCGACTTGGATGATCAATTGCAACAAATTGACCCTGAGTCACGACATTGAGCGCGCGCTGTGCGCGATATTCAGGATGAGAACGCCAGGCGATATCTGATAAGAGACACGCGGCATGTCTCAAACGAATTTCTTCTTCTGTTTCATCAATCGACCCTGAAGCCATAAAATGATCGACCCAATCAATAAGTTCATCCCCATATCCTGGCGCACGCGCAAAAAGGACCTCAAGATCTCGTGAAGCGGCAATGAGGGGATCAATCGCACGTTCTTTGATGGATAAACGATCATACAGCATGCCCTCTCGGACGCCTGCCGCTGAGATAATAATGTCTTTTGGTTTTGCCCGATGAATGATTTCATCCAAAACAATTGCGCCATAAGCCAAAAGAGGCCGACGCGCTGAGGAAACAACGCTAATATCCCCAATCGCCTCACTGTCCAGACGCTCTACAAGTTCCGCAAAATCTGCCGCTTCATTTGTCTGAATACGGTAATTATGCATTACGCCAAGCGGATAGTTTCTTTGCCGCATATGGAGTTTTGCTAATGCGCGCCACGTACCCCCAACAGCATAAAAGGAACGCCCTTTAAGCTGATCAAGCGGCTTAGCGTCAGTGATTTCCTTACGGGCAATTTTCATTGCTTCGCGAATTGATCGTTTTGACGCATCCATTAAAGCGAGACCACCAAGCGGTAACGTCACGCCCTTACCTAAATTTTCACCCCCTACATCAATAAGCTCAAGCGAACCGCCACCTAAATCACCAACAATCCCATCAGGCTTATGAATGGCTGACACAACGCCAAGCGCAGAGAGCTCCGCCTCTCGTCGTCCAGAAAGGAGTTTAATTTCTTTTCGAATAGCCTCTTGCGCTGAAGAAAGAAAAGCGGGCCCATTTGATGCATCACGCACTGCTGCAGTCGCGATGACTTCAATATCGAGAACGCCCATCATCTCGACAAGCGCACGATACCGGCGCAAGGCTTTAAGTGCTTTCTCAACGCCATCTGCTGGCAGGCGACCCGAAGTGACAACGCCCTTACCGAGCCCACACATGACTTTTTCATTAAAAATAGGCGTCGGCGCGCGCGAAAGTGATTGATACACCACTAACCGAACAGAATTTGAACCAATATCAATGATCGCGACAGGTTCCGCCTTAGCCGCGGAGCGCCTGGTAGAAAACAGCGTCTCAAGCATTCTTTGAACGCTTCACGAGCGAACGAGGCCGCCAATCCTTTAAGGATTTTCCTCGTCCAGAAAGACTAGGGTTCGTCATAAAATATTTATGCGCATTGAAGGGCTCTTCCCCTTCTTGCGGTATAATGCGCTGCGAAGAACCATCCGGCAGCACGCGATAGCTTTGTTCATTATCTATCAGATTGGCGACCATAATTTGATCGAGCAACTGTTGATGAACTGTCGGATTGACGATTGGTAAGAGCGACTCGACGCGTCGATCCAAATTGCGCGGCATCAAGTCTGCTGATGAGATATAAACATGCGCCTTCAAATGGGGTAGTTTATGCCCTCCGCCAAAAGCATAAACGCGCGCATGCTCAAGAAAACGTCCAACAATAGATTTTACGCGAATATTTTCAGAAAGTCCCGGCACGCCAGGTCGCAGACAACAGATGCCGCGCACAATGAGATCAATCTGAACGCCGGCTCGTGAAGCTGCATAGAGCGCATCAATAATTTCAGGATCAACCAGCGCATTACATTTTGCCCAGATCGCGCCGACCTTACCTTGACCGACATAGTCAATCTCTTGCTGAATATGTTCTAGCAATCTCTTCTTTAAGGAAATTGGCGATACCGCCATCCGCTCCAGCCCCGCTGGTTCAGCATAGCCTGTGATATAATTAAATATTCTTGAGACATCTCGGCCAATCACCGGATCGGCTGTAAAGACAGAAATATCAGTATAAATACGCGCCGTCACAGGATGGTAATTTCCTGTGCCAACATGGCAATAGGTAACAAGACCAGGACCTTCCCGACGCACAACGAGAGAGAGTTTGGCGTGCGTCTTGAGTTCAATAAAGCCAAAAACAACCTGTGCGCCCGCGCGCTCTAAATCTCGCGCCCAACGAATATTAGCCTCTTCATCAAAACGCGCCTTCAGTTCAACAAGCGCTGTAACTGATTTTCCAGCCTCTGCCGCTTCAACAAGCGCACGCACAATCGGACTATTATTTGATGTGCGATAAAGCGTTTGTTTTATCGCAATAACATTTGGGTCTCGCGCAGCTTGTTGGAGAAACTGAACAACGACATCGAAAGACTCATAAGGGTGATGCACCGCCAAGTCTTTTTGTTTTATCGCGAGAAAACAATCGCCGCCATTATCGCGAACACGCTCCGGAAATCTTGGATTATAAGGCTTAAATTTCAAATCTGGTCGATCTAAAGCAACCAGTTCGGATAAATCATTTAGGGCCAGCATGCCGTCAAATTCGAAAATTTCATTTGGACCAACGTCAAGCTCATCTGCAACAAGCGCACGCAGCGTCTCAGGCATATCTGCCGCCACTTCAAGACGAATGACCGACCCACGACGGCGGCGCTTTAAAGCCGTCTCGAATAAAAGGACAAGATCTTCTGCCTCCTCCTCAACTTCAAGATCGCTATCACGAATAACCCGAAACATGCCCTGCCCGCGCAATAAATAACCTGGGAAAAGACGTTGCGCGTTCATCGCAATGATTGTTTCAAGTGGCATAAAACGCTCGCGGCCACATTGAAGACTTGGCAAATGGACAAAGCGTTCAATTTTAGCTGGCAAGCGAACCAAGGCTTGTAAAGTTTTGCGGTCTCCAGGTCGGACAAGCTCTAAGGCAAGGGTAAAACCCAGATTGGGAATGAAGGGGAAAGGATGGGCCGGATCAACAGCAAGCGGCGTGACAACTGGAAAGATTCTATTTAAAAAATGTTCTTCAAGCCATTCATGATCTTCTTTTGAAAGATCTGCAGGCTCAACAATAATTACCCCAACCTCGGATAATTCACGGCGTAATTCTCGCCAGCGACGCAACTGCTCATTTGTCAGCAGAGACGATCTTTCGGTAATTTTAGCAACCTGTTCAGCAGGCGTCAGACCGTCTTCAGACAGGGTCGTCATGCCTGAACGCATTTGTCCGCGAAGACCCGCTACGCGAACCATAAAGAACTCGTCGAGATTATTGGCGGAAATTGATAAGAAACGCAGTTGTTCAAGCAGCGGATGATTTCGATTAGAGGCTTCCTGAAGAACGCGTCGATTAAACTCGAGCCAGGAAAGTTCTCGATTGATAAATCTCTGCGGCGAAGCAATCAGCTCCTCAGGTCGTTTTAAAATCTCGCCTGCTGGATCCATAACCTCGATACCAGCGGCTTCCACCTCCGTCCCACCATGGCCATCCTGCGCGTTTAATATTTGTCTCATCCCGCATCCTGCTGTTTCTTATATGATGCCATAAGATCCGCTTGAGTGTCATAGTCAAAGCCAAACAGGCTTAATCCTTGCCCTAATCTGCGTTGGGGAGCCAATTTGCCATTATTTCGGCCGCTAAAGCCCGGGTTATGGGGCGTCCCTGCGCCAGAGCCGCATGATCAATCGCCGCGACAAAGGCCCGCACAGACTCAAGCGACCGATCAAGTCTCAATGCTGCGTAATCCAGCGCTGGCGCGTCGACGATCAACTGTCGGTCCCTGAAAAGTTTCTCTAACACGGCCCGTATCAAGCCTTCATCCGGCGCACCGATCTCTAATGACAGCGCAAGACGCAGTCTGGACAAAAGATCAGGTAAAATCACCTCATCCCTTCGCAGTAACCGCCGAGCTGTCATGAGAACAAACAGACGATGTTCATTTGCAAAATTGAGAAGATGAAAGAGCGCTGTTTCATCTTTAAGCTGATCGACATTATCAATCCCGATAGCGCTTAAATTGCGTTGCAAAAGTTCATCAAGTGAGGGGAGCGCGTCGCCGGTATAAATTTCAGCGTGAGCCTGTGCAGCCCAAATCGCCAGTAAATGACTTTTTCCGCTCCCAGGCGGCCCGTAAAGGCTGATGATCCGATTGGGCCAATTCGGCCATTCCTCAATCATCGTGAGCGCAGCTAAATTTGCTGGCGCTGGCAAGAAGTCATCTCGACCAAAGCGAGGGGTGATTGGCAAATCGAGCGGCAGCTGAGCGCTCGTTTCCGACGGTTGCCCGCTCATCCGCGCCCGGTCCCTGACTGCGCCTCTTCATGCCCTCGAAAGAGGCCACTTGCTTGATAGCGCCGCGCCAAAAAACGCATCACGGCACCAATCGCTGCAGCCGTCGGAACAGCTACAATCAGCCCGGTAAAGCCAAATAAAGCGCCAAAAGAGAGAAGCGCAAACATAATCCAAACAGGATGTAAGCCGACTGAGGCCCCAACCAGCCGTGGCGAGAGTACATATCCATCCATAACAAGCCCAATCGTTACCAAAGCGATTGCTTCAACAGCTAAATGAATATGCGGCCATCCCTGAACGATTGCGATGATGATAGAAAAGACAAAAGCGGTAATCGAGCCAACATAGGGGATAAAACTCAAACAGCCTGCAATGACGCCAATTAAAAAACCAAAGTTTAGTCCTATGCTTGATAAACCGATTGCATACCAAACACCCAAAAAAAGACACACCAGAGACTGGCCCCGGACAAATCCTGCAAGCGCACGGTCGATGTCACGCGCAAGCAGCCGCACATCAGCGCGGTGACGTGGCGGAACAAGATTATCAATCACCGATATCATGTCATCCCAATCTAAAAGCATGTAGAAAGCGACAACAGGCGTGATCACAATTAAGGAGACAACATTGATCAGCGCATATCCGCGCCAAATTAGAGATTTTAAAAAATCTCCAGCAACATTAGTCGCCTGATCAATTAATTCATTGATATATTTTTGCGCATCAAATGAGGATGCGGCACCGCTAAGCCCTATTTTTTCTAAAAATTCACTAAAATAATCACTCGTAAACCGCTCATGCCAATCACTAATCAGCCCTTGAAGCGTCTGTAGGTATCCTGGCAGCGCTGTGATCAAGCCGGCCAATTGTCGAGAAAGAATTGGAAACAAGACAAGAGTCGCCGTCACAACAACTGCGATAAACAGCACCAAGAGTAATAGGGCTGCGCTTAAGCGAGAAAGACCAAGTTTTTGCAACCGATCTGCAACAGGATCTAATAAATAGCCCAATGCCGTTCCTGCTACAAAGGGAGCCAGCACGGGACTGAGGAAGTATAAAATAGCGCCAAGAGAAAAAAGCGTTATAATCCATAATAATAATTGGCGCTCAAGGTTTAAGCCTGCCCAAGCGACCCCTCGCCCCTCTAAATCGCTCACCCTGATTTCTGGCAAAATAGCTTCACTCTCATCGATTCCGACACTCAAGCGCGGATTTTTTTCCTTTGAGGATTTAGGATTAACCATCGATAGATCTCAAAGTTTCTCTTCTGCATAAGTCAAAAGAAAGGATTAGCGTCCGTCAACCTTATTTCGTCCTGGATTGACTGCACTTGCAAAGATCAAAATCCACGCGATCCCTAAACGATTTTTTCCAACACCCTATGATAACGAGATAAAGGCTAGGTGCGAAAATTATTTTGAAGATTTATTAGAAATTATGAGGCAGAGTTACTCGATCTATGCTTTTCAAGCCAGTTACCTTGTTCGCTTTGCTGGTAATAAACAAGGCTAAAGCCCGCATCTTTTAACATACGCCACTGATCACGCGCTGCTTTCAATTCATCCTCATTGACCCCATCAAAGAGAAAAATTGCCCGCTCTTTTGGGGCGGCGACGCTTTGAAGAACGCCTTGCATCTCGACCCCATCAATAAAAAAACGCACATCCGAGGCATTTGGATTATCGTTTGAGGCAGTCAAATAAATCGGTAAAGAGTTAAGATCCAGATCGCTTTTTACGCCATGTGGCAAAAAACTCTCTGGCTTATAAGCCCATAGATGCTGATTGAGTTTACTTACCCGCGCGTCATTATTGGTCTGAACAATCGCCCGCCATCCTTTTGCAAGTGTGCGCTCAAGCAATATTGGCAACGCCTGATCTACACGCGCTTTACTCAGATGATAAAAAGCGATTTCCATGATCGCTCAATCCATCGCAGCAAAAGCGTTATCAAGACACTTATTTATTCTCATAATAATCGCGCACAAGCCGATCAAGCAGCCTTACGCCCCATCCAGCACCCCAGCTAGTGTTGATATCACTTGTGGGCGATCCCATTCCTGTTCCGGCAATATCAAGATGCGCCCAAGGAGTCTTGCCAACAAATCTTTGAATAAATTGCGCAGCAGTAATCGACCCTGCATGACGACCACCAGTATTTTTCATATCTGCGAATTTTGAATCAATCATTTTGTCATAAACTGGACCCATCGGCAGACGCCACAGTTTTTCGCCTGTTGCTAACCCTGTTTTTGTCAGTCGTTCTGATAATTCATCACTATTGGAAAATAACCCGCCATATTCCTGGCCAAGCGCAATCAAAATTGCACCTGTCAGCGTTGCTAAATCAATAATTGCATCTGGCTTATATTTATCGATGACATAAGTCAGCGCATCCGCCAAGACGAGACGACCTTCCGCATCTGTATTGATGATTTCGATTGTCTGACCAGACATGGATTTTACAATATCACCCGGTCGTTGCGCTTTGCCATCCGGCATATTTTCAACAAGTCCGAGTACGCCAATGACATTGGCCTTAGCTTTCCGTCCAGCGATTGCATAGAGCGCGCCCGCAACGGCTGCAGCGCCCGCCATATCGCCTTTCATATCCTCCATCGAGGCCCCAGGCTTTATCGAAATGCCGCCCGTGTCAAAGACAACGCCCTTACCCACAAAAGCAATTGGCGGCGCGCCGCTCGTCCCGCCATTCCAACGTAGGACAACTAATTTGCTTTCTGCCTCTGAGCCTTGCCCGACTCCAAGCAAGGCGCGCATGCCTAATTCGGCCATTGCGCGTTCATCAAGAATTTCAACTTCAACGCCCAACTTCATTAATTCTGATGCGCGACGCGCAAATTCATCTGGCGAGAGAACATTGGCCGGTTCATTAACGAGATTGCGCGAAAGAATGACTGCCTCGGCTAAAGAGGCGATTTCTTCAATGTCGCCTCGAGCTGAAGCCGCGTTTGTGACAGCAAGCGCCATCTCAATGGTGCCTTCGGCCTCGGCCTCTTCGCTCTTTTTGGTTTTGTAATGATCAAAGCGGTAGGCTCTCAGCCAAGCGCCAAGAGCGAATTGCGCTGCGTCGGCCGATAAATCCTTTGATGAACCGGGAAAATCAAAAAGAACAAGGGCAGCCCCAGCTTGCGGTAAACGACCAACTGTCTTTCCACCCAGGTTTAAAAAATCCTCAAAAGGCGATTTTACGCTCGATTTTGGTTCCGCTTCCTCAGAGCCGGCATCCATCCCTACGAGTAACAATCTCGCGGCCGCGAGGCCTGCAGGAGCAAGAATCTCCAGGCTCGACCCAGCCTTTCCTTTAAACTTAGCGGCCTTAGCCGCGCGGGCGATCTGCACTTGGGCGCTCTCTAGCAAAGGCTTAACGGAAGCCGCTAAAGCAAGCTCCGCACCAGTAAAAACAACTAAAGTTGTTGGCTTTTCAAGATCTTCCGATCCACGAAGCTGCGCGCCCGCCTCATCAAATGAGACTGTTTTAATCGTGACGTTGAAGGTCATTTCTGCCTCATGGGAGTTTTTGCGCCCTTATGGGCGGCTATAGGATATGAAGGGCGCAATATCCTGGCAGCGTCAGTGGGTCAATGACGCCGCGAAATTGCCGCGATCCCCCCTCAAAGGGCTGTTGTGACAGAGCCGTTAACAATTGTGCAGCGTTCGAGCCGCCCGCCTCTCATTCCTGAACGCCAGGCAAGGCTTTCATGATTGGCTCAACCATCACGCGCTATCTTGCTGAGCGTTTCGCAAAAACGATCCTCTCGATTTTCTTTACAATCTTTTGTCTGATGTTTGTCGTTGTCTTCGTCGAAATGCTTCGACGCGCAAGCGATAATCCACAAGTCACGGCAAAGACTGTGGCGATGTTGACGCTAATGAAAGTACCCGCAGCAGCAGAAAATATTCTCGTCTTTGCTGTTCTTTTTGGATCCATGGCGGCATTTGTTGATTTAACGCGCAAACTTGAACTGATTGTTGCGCGTGCTGCAGGAATGTCTGTGTGGCAATTTCTTTTTGCGCCTGTCATGACCGTCTTCATTATTGGCGTCATCTCCATCACAATTTATAACCCCTTATCCGCTTCTCTTAAGCAGCATGCTGACCAAATGGAGTTGGAGCTATTTGGCGTTCCAGGGAGCGTCCGCATCGATCATGGCGTGTGGTTGCGCCAGCATGGCGTTGATGGGCTTGCGGTAATTCATGCCAGCGGCTCCGCCAATAAGGGAACCGAACTTTTTGAGATTAACGTCAATATGTACTCTGCTACGGGTGGTTTTACTGAACGCGTTGTTGCAAGCCGCGCGCGATTAGATCCCGGCGTATGGGTTTTAAGCGATGCAGTCATTAGCGCACCGGGTGAAGAAACCCGACGCGTTAAAACTTATATGTTAGCGACAAGTCTGACGCCGGAGCAAGCTGCCGCCGCAAGCATACCGCCGCAATCGACTGCATTTTGGAATTTAACGACGGTAGCGAATGAGACAGCAGATGCAGGTTTAGACGCCACAGGTTATTGGCTCCACTATCAAAACTTATTAGCGCGCCCGCTTTTACTCGTGGCAATGGTGCTTGTGGCGGCTTCCTTCTCGATGCGCTTTTCGCGCATGGGTGGCGTTACCCAAACACTCGCCTATGGCATAGTAGCCGGCTTCGTGCTCTATATTGCAACAAAAGTCCTGTCAGACTTGGGAAGCGCCGCCTTAATCAGCCCCTCAGTCGCGGCCTGGTCGCCAGCAATCGTTGGCGTGATGTTGGGCGCATTAATGCTTCTTTACCAAGAAGACGGCTAACAATTGCTTTAACGATTCCGAATTTAGGATCACGTCCCACGGAGCGAAAAACGGACTGGGGCCAAAAGGAGTATGAGATGCGCTTCCCCCTTATTTTCACAGCTGCCTTTTTTTTATTCCTGCCGAGCGTAGGTAATTTACTTCCACTGCAAAGCGCCCAAGCAGCGCCTGAACAAACACCCTTGCAAAAAGCGGATGTTGAAAAAATTATTCATGATTATCTCTTGTCAAAACCTGAAATATTAAAAGAGGCGATTGACGAGCTGGATAAACGGCAAAAGCTTGCTGAAAATACAACGCGTCAGAAAGCCGTTTCAGACAATCAGGAAAAATTATTTCGTTCCCCCCATCAGGCTGTGGTGGGCAATCCATCTGGCGATGTCACTTTAGTGGAATTTTTTGACTATAATTGCGGCTATTGTAAACGAGCCTTGGCGTCTGTTGCAAAGCTGATCGAAACCGATCCCAAATTGCGGGTTGTGTTGAAAGATTTCGCAATTTTAGGCTCAGATTCTCAAGAAACAGCGCAAGTGGCGACAGCGGCGCGGATGCAGATGTCTCCCCAAAAATTTTGGGAATTTCATCAAAAACTTCTCTCCGTTCGGGGCCATATCGCTAAGGCTCAAGCTTTAGCCATGGCTAAAGAAGTGGGCGCTGATATGGGTCGGCTTGAGGAGGATCTCAAAAAACCAGAGACAACAGCCGCACTACAAGAAGTCAGTATGTTGGCTGAAGCTCTCCATTTTGATGGCACCCCAGCATGGGTTGTGGGCCAAGAGGCCATTGTCGGCGGAGTGCCTTACTCAGAGCTTAAAGCTAAAGTTGATAATATTCGAAAATGCGGGAAATCAGAGTGCTAAGGGCCGGAACTGCGGGCTTTCTTTGCGCCCGCAATGTGTTTATGAAAAGTGATCTGATCGAGACCCCCGGATATAGGACCGTTTAGACATATTATGACAGCTGTCCATGTGCTCAACGGCCCTAATCTTAATCTGCTCGGCAAAAGAGAGCCTGCGATTTATGGAAGCGCGAGTCTCGAGGACATCCGTAAGCTGTTAGAAGATAAATGCGCCGCCAAGGCTGTGTCTTTGGTCTTTAAACAATCAAATATCGAGGGCGAGCTCATTTCTTGGATACAGGAAGCAGGCGCTCTTGGCGCTCCTGTTATTTTGAATGCAGGGGCTTTCACCCATACGTCTATTGCGCTCTATGACGCGATTAAAGGCGCGCAAGCTAATGTCATCGAAGTACATCTTTCAAACGTCTATGCACGCGAAAGCTTTCGACATCACTCTTATATCTCACCTGCCGTGCGCGGGATTATTGCTGGCTTTGGCCCGCAATCTTATCTCCTTGCGCTTGAGGCTATTTTTGCAAACATCTGATAACATGCAGAGACGGATCTATGGCGCGTAAAATTCAAAAAGCACGTCCCGCTCCCCGTAAACCGCCCGCGGTGAAAAACATCTCAGGCATTGATACAAGTCTGCTTCAAGCAATCGCCTCTCTTGTTGCTGATAGCGATTTAACAGAATTTGAAGTTGAAAAAGGCGATCTGCGGATACGCGCGGTTAAAGGCTCACCCGCATCCTTCGCTTATGCGCCCGTTTCGGCACCGATGCAGCCTGCAATGTATCATGCAGCGCCACCAGCCGCCCTGCCCGCTGCAAAATCACCCGCAATCACGCCATCTGACACTGCGCCAACAGATTATGCGGATGCGGTAAAGTCGCCAATGGTTGGCACGGCCTATCTGCGTCCTAATCCTGACTCCAAACCCTTTATCGAAATTGGAACACGCGTCTCGGTAGGCGATAAACTCTTGCTCATTGAGGCAATGAAAACTTTCAACGATATTATTGCGCCTAAATCGGGAATTATCGTCGCCATTCTTGTTGATGACGGCCAACCGGTTGAATTCGGCGAACCGCTCCTCGTGATCGAATAGGCCACTATGTTCGACAAAATTCTGATCGCTAATCGCGGCGAAATTGCTCTTCGTATTCTGCGAGCGGCAAAGGAGCTGGGCATATCAACTGTCGCTGTTCATTCAACAGCGGACGCGGATGCGATGCATGTTAAATTAGCCGATGAGTCTGTTTGTATTGGCCCCCCAGCAGCACGAGATTCCTATCTCAATATTCCCGCACTGCTTTCTGCATGCGAAATTACTGGCGCAGACGCAGTGCATCCGGGCTATGGGTTCTTGTCAGAAAATGCGCGTTTTGCTGAAATTTTAGAAGAGCATAACATTACTTTTATCGGCCCTAAATCAGAACATATCCGTCTGATGGGAGATAAGATTGAAGCAAAATTAACAGCCAAAAAACTCGGCATACCTTGTGTGCCCGGTTCTGAAGGCGCTATCCGCGGCGAAAAAGAAGCGCTCAAAATTGCTGAGAAAATTGGCTTTCCTGTTCTCGTTAAGGCCGCCTCTGGCGGCGGCGGCCGCGGTATGAAAGTCGCACGCGACGCCCATGACCTTGCAATAGCTGTCTCGACAGCGCGTACAGAAGCGAAAGCTGCTTTTGGCGACGATACAGTCTACCTTGAGAAATATTTGGAAAAACCACGTCACATAGAGATTCAAATATTTGGCGATGGCAAAGGTCAAGCTATCCATCTGGGTGAACGCGACTGTTCCCTGCAACGCAGACATCAAAAAATATTTGAGGAAAGTCCCTCACCTGCCTTGAATGATACTCAGCGTCAAAAAATTGGCACCATCTGCGCTAAGGCAATGCAACAAATGCAATATGCCGGTGCCGGTACAATCGAATTTCTTTATGAGAATGGCGAATTTTATTTTATTGAAATGAACACCCGTATTCAGGTCGAGCACCCTGTAACGGAAGCAATTACTGGTGTTGATCTTGTGTGCGAACAGATCCGCGTTGCTGCAGGATCGCCACTTTCTTTAAAACAAGAAGATATTTGGTTTTATGGCCATGCAATCGAATGTCGCGTTAACGCTGAGCATCCTTTAAATTTCCGGCCCTCTCCAGGTCGCATTGCTTATTATCATCCTCCTGGTGGCGTTGGCGTGCGCGTCGATTCAGCTGTCTATCAAGGCTATACGATCCCGCCCAATTACGATTCACTCATTGGCAAATTGATCGTGCATGGCCGTAATCGCACTGAGGCGCTTATGCGTCTGCGACGCTCATTGGATGAATTCATTGTTGATGGAATTGATACAACGCTGCCTCTCTTTCGTACGCTTGTGCGCAATGGAGATGTGCAAAATGGTCTCTATGATATTCATTGGCTGGAGCATTTCTTAGCTACGGGCGGCATTGAGCCTGGCTTTTAAATGTCTCGCCAAGTTTGATCTAGCGCAGTGAGACGACAAATGTCCCAGCGCAAAATTCTCCCAATCACTCCGCATCTCCTGCTCCGCGCCTATTCAATCGGCCTCTTTCCTATGGCGGAAAGCGCCGAAGATGATGACCTCTTCTGGGTTGACCCAGATCCACGAGCAATTTTTCCGCTTGAGTCTTTCAAACCCGGCCGATCTCTTGCAAAAGTGATGAAAGCCAATCGATTTGAGATACGGATCGATACGGATTTTCAAGCTGTTCTGTCAGCCTGCGCCGCGCCTGCCCAGGGCCGTGAAAAAACATGGATTAATCAAGACATCCATCGTCTTTATTGCGAACTTCATGCAATGGGCTATGCCCATAGTATCGAATGTTGGCGTAATGGCGCGCTTATTGGCGGTCTCTATGGCGTTCGATTAAGAGGCGCATTTTTTGGGGAGAGTATGTTTCATTATGAGCGCGACGCTTCAAAAGTGGCGCTTGCGCATTTAATTGCCCGATTGAAAATAGGAAGATTTGACCTTCTCGATACACAATTTATAACGCCGCATCTCGCCTCGCTTGGCGCCGTTGAAATTTCTCGCGACGCTTATCTTGAAAAATTAGAGGCAGCTCTACTACGTCAGGCGAATTTTTATGTCTGGCCAAAAAATTATAGCGTAAGCGGCATTGAGGCGCTCAGCGCGCTCACCTTAGAAGGCGCGTGACTTAAACTCCTTTACAAAACACATTAAAATGGCAAAAGTCCGCCGCCGGCTGACGGAGCGGCAGGAGCCGGCACAGTTTCTTGGCCTTGCTGGCGCGCTTTTGATTTCTTCTTTTTCTTTCCTGCGGCATTAGGATCACCAGCATCAGCTGGCGCAGGCAGTGTTTCTGTTTGAATGGGCGCTGCAACCGGCTGATCAGCCGGTCCTATTGCTTGCGTTTCAACAGGCGCAGGGGCTGCAGGCTCAACCTTGCGCGATTTTTTCTTCTTATTATCCTCGAGTGGCGTTGTGACAGCGCCATCAGGATTTTCGCTTACAGGCGCAGCAATTGGTGCTGCAACTTCCTTGCCGCCTTTGCAGTCCACTAACCAAACATCGTAAACCGGATGCTCTACGCCATGAAGACCTGGACTTGCTGCAAACATCCAGCCGGTAAAAAGTCTCTTCGATTCTTTGACCTCTGCAACGGGCTGTTGAACCTTATCATCTAAGCGCATTTCACGCGTTGGTTTTGAAATCAGCTCTTCAACTTCAACAAAACTCGTTGTCTGCGGCGTCTCTGTTTGAGGCCGCGTGTTACAAACTCGAGGGGTAATCTGCAACGTGCCAAATTGAACTATTTCGCCAATTGATACGTCAAAATTAACGATGCGCCCTGTTGTCTTATCAAGACCTGCAAAAGTTGCTGTTGGATTTTGAATAGGATCAGCATGCGCGCCAATGGCAAATACGCTCGAGGCAATGCCAAATACCATTGCGCATATCATTGAGTGCTTCATGGAGTCACCGCGCGGTAGTCAAATGCAGGGGCCGATCGCTGACGCCGCGCATGATAGGATAGAGGCAAATTCAGCCTTCTGGCCGCCAAGCGATATAATCGCCGCCTGCTGGCGCGCGTTCTCCGGTTGAGAGCTGAGATCCAGGCGGTCGATAGGCTTGAGGCGTTCCTGTGAGATTAGGCTGATAGGGTAATTCCCATTCTTTCGCTGAATAGGTCTCATCTGTCGGCGGCACATCAACTGTGTGATGAAGCCATCCATACCAGCCAGGCGGGGTCGCCGAACCTTCACAATAACCTTTGTAAATCACCCAACGTCTTTCAATGCCAAGCGCTGCATCTTTTTTTCCGCCACGTCGCCGATAATAAACATTACCAAATTCATCCTCGCCGACCCGCTCGCCATAGAGAATTGTCCAAAGGCCAGTCGATAGTGTCGCCTTGTTCCACCAGGTAAAAAATCGAACGATATAAGACATTTCTCTTCCAGGCTGTGAGCTGCGCAGGATTGATTTCTCTCCCGACTCTTATGGCGGCCATGAAGCGCGGTGTCTAGAGGAACGGCTCTTAAATTTCAGTAACGCTGGATGCTTTAAATATTATAGAATATTGTTTTATAATGATTTTTGATATTTTCAGGAAAGCTGCGCTAAAGCGCGGGCCCCACAAACAGCCCAAAGGCCCGCGGCCCATCCGAGGTTGCCGTTTTCGCCCTTACTTTTAGGCTTAGCGCATCGATCGCCCAGAGTTCATTTGAAAACCAATTCGCCACATAAACTGTTGCGCCATCCAAGCTCGCGCAAATGCCTTCCGGATAGTCGCCAACTTTAACAGTTGCGACGGGCGTTAAGTCCTTTGCATTAAAAACGCTTAAACTCTCACTATGTTGATTGGAGACGAAAATACGCTCGCTCGCAAGCGCCACCCCGTATGGATGGCTTTCAACATGAAGGGTCGCACGAGCTTTACGAGAAACTAAATCAATAACGCTGACGGTGTCGGATTCGACATTAGCCACATAAGCGCGCCGCCCATCATCATCAATCGTCACGCCATAGGGATGGCGTCCTACCTGAAGCCGATCCACTTGTCTAAAACGATGCGCATCAACAAAAACAATCTGATTATCATCCCGCGCCGCAACTAAAAGCATTTTACCATCTGGCGTTAGCGCCAAGCCAGCGGGTTTCGGGCCAATCGCTAAACGACGCTCTTTATGCGTTTTAAGATCAATCTCTACAAGCATATCATCATAAAAATCGGTGACATAAAGACGTCGTCCCGTGTTACTAACAACTACGCCCAAGGGACCGCCCTTAACTGGAATGCGTTGTTCAATGTATCCCGTCTTTGTATCAACAACCGTAATAAAACGCCCTTCAGGACTTGTTACAAAGGCACGGCGACCATTTTTGCTAACCGCCACACCAGCTGGCTTCCCTTCAATCGGAACGCTCAACCGCTTCTTCATAGAACTAAGATCAATAATATCCAGGCTTTGACCGTTCTGGGCTGTTATAAAGGCCTCATCAGCCAACAGGGCATTTGAAAAAAATAAAGAACCTAAAAAAATAACGCCAGAAAGCGTCTGCTTTCTCATTATCGACCAGCTAGTTTTTCGATATAATTTTTTAAAGCAGCAAGTTCCCCAATTATCAGTTTTTTTACTGCCGCAACGGCAACATCGTCATTTAATTCAGGCGGGGGGTTATTATTTGGATAGCCACGATAGAATCGCGCTTTCCATTCAATGACGCTATGGCCCTGATCAACAGGCCGCAAGGTAATGAGACTGGTATAATTAACCGCAGGCAATAGTTGGATATTATCAGTTTTACGATGCACGCCGATCATAAAGCGCTCTCCATCGCGCTTGGTCAGCACTTCCGTAATCGTAACGCCATCTTTCAAGAAAAGTCGACGTTCCGCCTGATCCGGCACATTATTGCCCGAGGTCTCAATCCTCTCAACAGAGTATGTTGATACGGGATGAGCAAAATCATCTACAACCGCCCAAACTTTTTCTATTGGCGCATCAACTCTTATCTCTTCGACGACCTTTAAAGGAGATGCGCCATGCGCAGCAAAAGCTGCGCATGGCGGCGTTAATAACATAACTGCAACAACGAGCTTTTTGAAAAACTTCGCGCACATCATAACGAAATATTAAAGCTGAGTTCTGACGATTATTTACCTTCAACTTTTGTTTTTAAGGCAGTCAGACCAGATTTATAGATATCTGTGACAGCTTTAATCGCCGCTTCATCAGATTGCTCTGGTGGCGGATCATTATTCATGAACCCCCGGTAGAAAGCGCCTTTCCATTCAACAATGCTTTTGCCGCCCTCTTCCTTAATCGAAATTGTCGCCGCATAATTATTTACGGGTAAAATCTTTGGATCAACATTATCAATTTTATAACTGATCGTTTTACTGGCTTCGTCATATTTAGTCAGCGACTCTTCAATGACGCCATTTTTCAAGATCAATTTTCGTTTCGCCTCTGGACTATTTCCGCCTGTTCCTTCCGTTTTCTCAACGCCCGGCACCCAAGTTAAGTCCTGAAAATTTCCAACAATCACCCAGACCTTATCGGCAGGCGCGGCAATCTCGATTTTCTCGATGACTTTCTGACGCGAAGGGCCATGAGCTGAAGCAGGCGCTGAGATCAACGCTGCTGAAAGAAGCGACATCGCAACAAATAAATAAGCGCGTCGCGCAAATAGAAAGGACATCCTAATCTCTCCTGAAAACCAGTCTCGGCCGCCAAAAGCGGCAGTAAAGTGACATAAAGACATGGATGAGCGCCCCGTCAAGTTAACAAATCAGAGCAGCTTGCCCTCAAAGAAAGCCGAGGGGCGCATGCGCTATGAAGGGGGCAAGAGAAAGCGCACACTTTCGTACCAAACTGTTATATCCCTCAGCCACTCAGAGGCAAGGACGGGGATAGGAAGCTTGATCATGAGCCCGCAAAAGTACTGGAGCAGGCAGAAGTGAGGGCCAGGCTTTGGCAGGCAAATGACGCGTTGATAAACTAACAAGCCCCGACTGACTTTGTCGGGGCTTTTAAAGTGATCAGGAACACCCTGTCGTCGATCCACACGTTTCACATTTCAGACAGGTGCCGTTGCGCACGAGCGTAAAATTAGCGCATTCTGGACAGGCTTCGCCGACATATCCTTTCATCCGCGCTTCAACACGACGCTCAGCGACTCCATCGATAGATCGTGTCGGCTCTGTCCAGCCTAACGCGGATATTGGGTCTCCTACCGCTTCGCTAATAATCTCAGGCTCAACGCGTAACGCCATTGCGCCGCCCCGAACAACCATGAGCTTATCAGTTTTTGACCGTAACAATCCTTTGGAGACGACAGAGGAAGCTTCAGGTGCCTTGCCTTCATTTTCTCCTTTGCCGAGCACATCATGACCGATGTCATCTGGTGAGACATGAGCAAGATCATGTCGACCAAGATATGAAACAGCAAGTTCGCGGAAGACATAATCCAGAATTGACGTCGCATTTTTGATCGCATCATTACCTTGCACAGGCCCTGCTGGCTCAAAGCGTGTGAACGTAAAGGCGTCGACATATTCTTCAAGTGGCACGCCATACTGCAACCCAAGAGAAATCGCGATAGCGAAATTATTCATCAAGCTTCTAAAGGCAGCGCCTTCTTTATGCATATCGATGAAGATCTCGCCCAAACGACCATCGACATATTCGCCTGTGCGAAGATAGACCTTGTGCCCGCCAACAGCCGCCTTTTGCGTATAGCCTTTGCGACGATCAGGGAGTTTTTCGCGCTCCCGCACAACCTGATGAATCACGCGTTCAACAATGCGTTCTGCTAAAGCTGCCGCGCGCGCGGGCGCATTGGCCGCAACCAATTCTTCAACTTTATTGTCATCTTCATCATCATCATTAGCGATCAATTGCGATGAAAGCGGTTGCGAGAGTTTTGACCCATCACGATAAAGGGCATTTGCCTTTAGTCCCAAGCGCCAAGACAGAAGATAGGCTTGCTCGCAATCTTCAACCGTTGCGTCATTGGGCATATTAATCGTTTTCGAAATTGCCCCTGTGATAAAGGGCTGCGCTGCAGCCATCATCCGGATATGCGAGTCGACGGAAAGATAGCGCTTGCCCGTGCGTCCACATGGATTGGCACAATCAAACACCGAATAATGTTCTGGCTTAAGAAAGGGCGCCCTCTCAAGCGTCATAGCGCCGCAAACATGCGTATTGGCCGCTTCTATTTCTGACTTACTATATCCCAGATGGATGAGAAGATCGAAATTACGATCCTCCATTGCTTCCTTAGGCACCTTCAATGTGGTGGTTAAAAAATCCGCACCAAGCGTCCATTTATTAAAGACGAATTTAATATCGAAGGCTGAGGGAAGCGCCGCTTCAACAGCAGAGAGCTTTTCTGCCGTAAATCCTTTAGCCGCCAAGGACGCTGAATTAACGCCAGGCGCATTCGCTAAGGATGCATGACCAACTGCATAGGCCTCGATCTCAGCGATTTCATGCTCGCGATATCCCAAAGCGCGTAAACCCTCCGGCACCGCGCGATTGACGATCTTCAAATAGCCGCCGCCAGCTAATTTCTTGAACTTAACAAGCGCAAAATCCGGCTCAATACCTGTTGTGTCACAATCCATCACAAGGCCAATTGTGCCTGTTGGGGCGACAACGGTGACTTGGGCGTTACGATAGCCATAGAGTTCACCCTGAGACAGGGCCTTATCCCAGGCCAGCGCGGCGCGGGTCATCAGCAAAGGATCTGGACAAGCTTGTATATCGAGCGGCACAGGCGAGATCGCCAGCTGCTCATACCCTGTTCGCTCGCCATGCGCGGCGATGCGATGATTGCGAATAACGCGCAACATAGCGTCGCGATTTTCTTGGAAGCGAGCGAAGGTGCCCCGCTCACGCGCCATTTCAGCTGATGTGGCGTAACAAATACCTGTCATTATCGCAGACAAGGCTCCCGTAATCGCTCGGCCTGCCTCGCTATCATAGGCAATGCCAGAAGACATCAAGAGACCGCCAACATTGGCGTAACCCAGACCAAGCGTGCGATAATCATAAGAGAGCTGCGCGATCTCTTTTGACGGGAATTGCGCCATTAATACCGAGATCTCAAGCACGACTGTCCATAAGCGCACAGCATGCTCATATGAATCAATGTCAATTTGTTTGGTTTCTTCGTTTCTAAATTGCAGGAGATTCAGCGAAGCGAGATTGCACGCCGTATCATCAAGAAACATATATTCTGAACAGGGATTCGACGCTCTGATTTCACCGCCTGCAGGACAGGTATGCCAGTCATTAATTGTCGTATGAAACTGGATGCCAGGGTCAGCAGACGCCCAAGCTGCATAACCAATTTTATCCCATAATTCTCGCGCACGCAGGTATTTAGCCGGCTTGCCGTCAAGACGACGCGTAAGCGTCCAGTCGCCATCCTTCTCAACAGCCTGCAAAAACTCATCTGTGACGCGCACTGAGTTATTTGAATTTTGACCTGACACGGTGAGGTAGGCTTCGCTATCCCAATCTGTGTCATAGGTATCAAAACTAATGTCTTTAAAGCCCTGACGCGCAAACTGAATAATGCGCTTGATCAGATTATCCGGCACATCATCGCGACGCGCAGCTTTAATTTCCCGCTTAAGTGCTGGATTAATGTCTGGGTTAAAACAATCATCGCCAGGACCTTCGCAATTTACGCAGGCGCGCATGATCGCCTTAAGATGCTTCTTGACGATCTTCGAACCGGTAACGAGCGCGGCAACTTTTTCTTCTTCTTTAACTTTCCAGTCGATAAAGGCTTCGATATCTGGATGATCGATATCGACAACGACCATTTTCGCAGCACGTCGCGTCGTGCCGCCAGATTTGATCGCTCCCGCTGCGCGATCGCCAATTCTCAAGAAGGACATCAAACCAGAGGAAGACCCTCCACCAGATAATTTTTCCTTCTCGCCACGCAGCTTTGAAAAATTCGTACCCGTGCCGGAGCCATATTTGAATAATCGGGCTTCACGAACCCAAAGATCCATGATGCCGCCGTCATTGACGAGATCATCTTCAATCGACTGAATGAAGCAGGCGTGTGGTTGTGGATGCTCATAAGAGGATTTTGACTTCACCATTTTACCGTTGGTGTAGTCGACGTAGAAATGACCTTGGCTTGGTCCGTCTATGCCATAGGCCCAATGCAAGCCGGTATTAAACCATTGTGGCGAATTGGGCGCCGCCATTTGCTTGGCGAGCATGAAGCGCAGCTCATCGCTAAAAGCCTGCGCATCTTCCTCTGAGTCGAAGTAGCCCCCCTTCCAACCCCAATAGGTCCAAGCTCCAGCTAAGCGGTCAAATACCTGTTTGGCGGTAATTTCTGAAGCGAAGCGCTGATCTTTAGGCACATCCGCTAAGGCCTCTGTGTCAGCCACAGAGCGCCAGAGAAAGGAGGGAATAGTATTTTCTTCCACGCGCTTAAGATGGGCTGGCACGCCTGCTTTACGAAAATATTTCTGCGCCAGCACATCGGAAGCGACCTGGCTCCACTGTGAAGGAACCTCGATATTATCAAGAGAAAAAACGACCGAGCCATCCGGATTGCGGATTTCGCTCTTTGTCGTCCGGAACTGGATATTGACGTAGGGTGACTCACCTGCCGTTGTGCAGCGCCGCTCAATTTTCATGACCCGATATCCCCTTGATAGGCGAGTAACCGCCCGTACGCCGCCGTTTGATCAACAGCGAGGCTTGTTCCGTTCAAAACTACTCTGAGGCCAATTGCCCTATGCCCGCGGATAAAATTCGCGAGAGAAAGCCGGCTTAAAAAAACAGAAATACACACACGCGACCCGCAACCAACTCCGGGACTTCTCCCCGCACGACCGTCTGATGGCGTCTTTGTTCGCCGCATGAACACCGCGTGACCTCTCTACGATGCGCGAGTCTGCTAACGGCGTCAAGATATAGTGGTATAAATTAACAGATCGACAATATGTGGAAAAATTTGTGGATAGTGGGGAAATCTTTTTTAATAAAATAATGTCAACTGGCTGAAATCTGGGCTCTTCAGCCCAATGATGAAAAAAGGGCTTCAGGAGACGCTAGATTTCACATCCCTACTCCTTTAGACGCCCGCCGGCGCTTGTTCGTATACAATGCGTCCACCTACGGCCGTCAAAAGAACTTGACCTTGCAGCAAGGCCCCATCGAAGGGCGTGTTGCCGCATCGAGAATGGAGCTGTGTAGGATCCACGACAAAGGGCGCATCCGGGTCAAACAGGATGAGATCAGCGGGCGCGCCTTTTTCAAGCCGTCCTTGCGGCAAACCTAAAATTTCTGCAGGTCGGATCGTCATCGCTGCGAGTAACCGCGGCAATGAAATATCACCCGAATGCACAAGTCGCAGACCCGCGGCAAGCATCGTCTCAACACCAATCGCGCCATACTCCGCCTCGCCAAACGGCAATCGCTTTGTTTCGACATCTTGAGGATCATGATCAGAAACAATCACGTCAATTACACCATCGGCCAACGCCTGCACTAAGGCCTTACGCTCTTCTTCGTTTCGAAGCGGCGGCCGTAATTTCAAGAAACTGCGATAATCGCCAATGTCATTTTCATTCAACGTAAGATGATTAATTGTCGTGCCGCAGGTCACCTTGGCACCTTGCGCTTTTGCAGTTTTAATTGCCTCTAGCGCTAGTGTTGTTGTGACAATTGCTGCATGATAGCGCGCATTCGTAAGCGCAACGAGACGCATGTCACGATCAACCATGATCGCTTCTGCCTCCCGTGGCACACCCGCCAAACCAAGTCGTAAAGCAAACTCGCCTTCATTCATGACGCCGACGCCAGCAAGATCGTTATCTTGCGGAAAATGGACAATGAGCGCATCAAAATCGCGGGCATAAGTCATAGCGCGTCGCATCACGAGCGCATTCTTTACCGGATGAGGACCATCAAAAAAAGCAACGGCACCTGCCTGCTGAAGAAGCCCTAACTCTGCAATTTCCCTACCTTCTCGTCCTTTCGTCAACGCGGCCATCGGATAGAGGCGCACCCGCCCTGTGTCGCGCGCGCGTCGCAACACAAAATCAACGACCGCAGGATCATCAATTGCAGGCATTGTCGCAGGAGAAGCAATGAGCGTGGTTACGCCCCCGGCTGCGGCTGCTAAAGACGCCGTGGCGATTGTTTCGCGATGTTCCGCGCCGGGCTCGCCAACAAAAGCAAGCATGTCAATCAAGCCAGGGGCAAGCGCCGCCCCATTACAATTAATCACTTTAGCGCCCTGAGGCGCGCTTGAAGCTGTTAGGTGCGAACCAAGATCCGCAATCACGCCATCAGCTGCAAGCAATCCTCCTAGGATTTCTTGCTCGGAAGTAGGATCAATTAATCGCGCATTGGTGAAAAAGAGCGGTGCGGTGGCAGATGATACGGTCATAAGACTTGATTAGGCCATTTTCCGCCGCTTGAAAATGCATAGAAACCCAGAAAGCTACAAAACAATTCAAGGTCCGCGCCAAACTTTGCGGAACAAGCCTCGCGTTTTTGATATTTGATCAGATCAAAAGGCGCGCAACTATCCAAAGATGACGAATCGCTCCTTGGCCAAAAGCAGGAAAATCGAGTGGCTTTGCTCTCTTAAGCGTTAGAAAATGCTACAAACAACAATCCGTTAACGCTGCGGATGGTTTAGTCGCTACGAGTTGATATCATGAAGCGCGCATTCGCGCCCCTTATTGAAGATCAAGCCATCAAAGAAACGGCAAACGTCTATGTTGAGCTTTGAAAATGTTGGCCTGAGATATGGCGTCAGTCCTGAGACGCTGCGCGATATTACTTTTGAGATTGCGCCTCATTCTTTTCAATTTCTAACCGGTCCATCCGGCGCTGGGAAAACAACGCTGATGCGCCTTATTATCATGGCGCTGAAACCAACGCGCGGCATCATCAATATATTTGGCAAAGACACAGAAAGACTAAACCAGGAAGAAGTCACGGCTACGCGACGCGGCATTGGCATTGTGTTTCAGGATTTTCGACTGTTAGATCATCTCACCCTTTACGAAAACGTCGCCTTACCGTTGCAAGTGCAAGGACACGAAGAAAGCAGCTACCGCGCGGAAGTCACTGAGCTATTGCGCTGGGTTGGCCTTGGCGAACGCGTCACGGCACCCCCCAGCGTATTGTCTGGCGGTGAAAAACAACGCGCAGCAATTGCCCGCGCGCTGATTTCACGCCCAAAACTTTTGTTAGCCGATGAACCAACAGGAAATGTCGATCCAACTATGGCCCGACGAATTCTTCGGCTCTTTGTCGAACTCCATAAATCCGGCACCGCTGTCATCATCGCCACCCACGACCTAACGCTCATGGACCAATATGACGAAGCCCGTCGACTGGTGCTCGCCGATGGTCGACTTCATATTTTTGAGTGAAATAAATGCTAGACTTCATGCGCGATTTACTCGCGCCCAACAGACCGCGTTTAATGATTAAGCCAGACAGCGCCTATTCAATAAAAACGCCACTCGTGCCAGCCAACTCTGTTGCGGGCAGATCGCTAGTCATGGTTATCGCCATTATGACCTTCCTTGCCGCGCTCACTGCGGGGGCCGCGACGCTCATTTCAGACGCATCAATTGACTGGCGGGGCGAAGCCGCAAGCGAAGCAAGTATTCAATTACGCCCCACGAAGGGGCGAGATATAGAAGCGGACTTAGAATCTGCAGCCAATATTGCTGCTAAGACGCGAGGCGTTGCTTCTGTGAAAATCTACTCCAAAGCAGACTCCGAAGGGTTACTCTCGCCTTGGCTAGGTCAAGGATTAGATCTTCAAGAATTACCCGTTCCCAGAATGATCGTTTTAAAATTAGACACAAAAGCGCGGCCAGATCTTTCAAAACTTGGCGTTGAGATCGTATCCGCCGTGCCTGGAGCAAGCCTTGATGATCATCACATCTTTATCTCACGCCTAGGAGATATGGCGCGTGCAGCAACCATGATTTCTCTCTTTATCTTTATCCTGGTTGTGATTGCGCTGGGTATTGCTGTGGCCTCCGCCACCCGCGCCGCTGTTGCAACAAATCGAGAAATTGTTGAAGTGCTCCATCTTGTCGGCGCGACGGATCGCTTTATCGCGAGAGAATTTCGCAGAAGATTTTTCTCACTTGGGCTCAGCGGCGCAGTATTGGGCGGTGGCGGCGCAATCCTATTTTTTGCCGGCATTAAACTCTTATCTAATTCCTGGCGCGCAACTGCAGGAGGCGATCAGACGGAGGCGCTTTTTGGCGATTTTACGCTTAGCCCAACGGGCTATGGCGTTGTCTTGCTGCTTATTGCTTGCGTCGCAGGATTAACAGGTTACCTTTCTCAGCAAATTGTCTTTCGTCATTTACAGCAGCTTAACGAATAAGATCAGAGATTTTTAAAAACTCTTTAATATTTTTTAGGCAAAATAAAAAGAAAGAATGGAATGGCGCAACTCCGCCAATATAGAGAACAATTGTTTTTACATGGGCGCGCAATTCTCGCGGCGTTCCTTGGTCTATTAATGATTTTTAGCTGCGTCTTTCTTATCGGCTTTTTAATTTTTGCAAATTCATTAGCGCGTACAGAACCACTTCTCGATCTCAAAGCTGAAGGCGTGGTTGCGCTCACGGGCGGAGCAGATCGCGTCGTTGACGCGGCGAATTTTCTTGCCCGGGGCCAGGCCAAAAGACTTCTCATAACAGGCGTTAATCGCGCAACGCGCAGCTCCGTACTCGCCCGTATCTTACCAATTTCCAATGAACTGTTTAAGTGCTGTGTCGATTTAGGATATCAGGCTGTCGACACCGCAGGGAACGCCGCTGAAACAAAAGTTTGGGCCGAGACCTATCACATCGGCCAATCATTAATTGTGGTTACATCAAATTATCACATGCCGCGCGCGCTCTTAGAGCTTTCCGCAGCCTTGCCGAATATGACCCTCTACCCTTTTCCTGTTGTCAGCGATCATACCGATGTATCGCAATGGTGGCATGATAAACGAATAGCTCGGCTCGTTGGGGGCGAATATGTTAAATTTTTAGGAGCGCTAATCCGCATTCATCTAGATCCGGAGATGAGCGATAATGATCCCAATTAACACCTAGAGCGACAGGCTACTTAGGATACAAGCCGCTTGAGGAAAGAAATCTTCTTCCTGTCGAACTGTCTTTCAATTATGACTATCCCCCGCCCACATCTTAACCCTGACTTTACCAATGCTCCTTCTCCGCTCATTGATTTTTCAAATCATCTTTTTTCTTAATATGTTTCTTTTGATCCTGATCTGGCTTCCTGGCCTCTTCATGCGACGACAGGTTTCGCAAGAACTTGGACGCACATGGGGGCGCACAAGTCTGTGGCTTCTTGATAAAATTTGTGATTTGAAAATTGAGCGTCGTGGCCTTGAGCATATCCAACAAGGTTCGCTTATCGTAGCAGCAAAGCACCAATCCATGTGGGAGACATTTGTTCTTCCAATCCACTTTTCTGACTTTAGTTACATTTTAAAACATGAACTGGTCTGGTTGCCTTTCTTTGGCTGGTATCTACTTGCTGCGCAACAAATCGCCATTGATCGCGCCAAGGGAAGCAAACTCCTGCCCCAACTTATTGAAAAAGCGAAAAAGCTTTTTACCCAAAATCGACAGCTCTTTATCTTTCCTGAAGGAACCCGTCGCCCTGCTGGCGCCCCGCCCCATTATAAAATCGGCATTGCCTCTCTTTATGAATCCACAAGCGTGCCCGTCATTCCTGTTGCGGTTAATTCCGGGCTTTTCTGGCCGAAACGGTCTTTCCTCATTCGGCCAGGAACGATTGTGATAGAATTTCTACCGGTTATTGCGCCGGGTAAACCGCCAAGAGAGTTCTTCAAAGAACTCCAAAATGCCATAGAACAAGCCTCTGATCGGCTTATTGAAGAAGCACTTATAAAAGATCCAAGCCTCAAAAAAATTGTCCAGAACAACAGATCTTAAAAAAAATCAATGCGCGAAAGACCTCTTATGCGCGAAGTCGATTTTGCTGTAGAGGTTCAGCCATTTGAACGAGCGGGTATTCCGCCTCAATGATATAAGGTCCGCCGCCAACGGATTGTCTGGAGGAATACAAAACAAATTTTTCAGTGGTAAAGTTGAGTGACGGAAAAAATCCTCGTGCGCCAAAATAAGCAGCGACAGATCCAGGACTTGCCCCTCTTAACCGCGCGAGCGTGACATGGGGAACATATTTACGTTGTTCAGGCGGTGCGCCCAGTCGACGTAACAAACGCTCCTGCTCAGCCTGCATTTCAAGCAGAGCTTTATCTGCGCGAACTTTAGCAACAATCGCACGCGGCTTATCGCCGCCAAACGAATCTAATTGATCAAGCGTGATGGTAAGTTCTGGTCGCGAGATCGTTGAAAGCGCATTCGCAGCGTCACGCGCAAAAGCATCATCAACATCGCCAATAAAGCGCAATGTGATGTGATAATTTTCGACATCAATCCAGCGCGCACTCGGAATGCCGCCACGAAGGAGCGACAGTCTTTGGCAGATATGACCTGGAACTTCCAAAGCCGTAAAAAGTCTTGGCATGCATCCTCCAGAACTTGTTACTTAGGTCCCTAGCGATCTCACGCGCACCCTAACGTCGATTTGTAGAGTTTAAGATACTTTCAATTTGCGGCGCGATCCGATCAACCATTTTAGCAATCCCTTGCGCATTCGGATGGAGACCATCCCCGATTAACAGGCGCGGTTCGCCCCAAATATCCTGCATAATGAAAGGGACAAGCGACACGCCAAATTTATGAGCCAACTCAGGATAGATCGAATCAAAGGCTTTTTTGTAAGTTTGCCCCCAATTTTCGCCTGCGACCATCGTCACAAGCAATATGTGGGCATTTTTAGCCTGAAAAGCAGATATAATTTTTTCTAAATTCAGCCGAGTCTTAAGGGGATCCAGCCCCCGCAGCATGTCATTTGCGCCTAATTCAACAACTACAATATCAACAGCTCCGCCCTCTAGCGTGTAGTCGAGGCGCGCTAATCCCGTTTCAGTTGTATCGCCAGATACGCCGGCGTTAACAACCTCCACCTTAAAGCCAGCTTTTTTTAAGCGTTCAGAGAGTTGAGCCGAGAGGGTTTCCTGCGCCGCCA
>BJGJ01000020.1 GCA_014190435.1 Methylocystaceae bacterium
ATTCTGGTATTATATTTATGATACTCTCATTTGTCGGGATAATTCACCTAATTATACTGATTTACGATGAAATTTCCGCCCCAAAATATTACCCAAAAATGACCCCAAGAGAATTCGAATACTATTGTGCTCAAATCCTCATTCAACATAAGTGGGTTGCCCAAGTTACACAAGCCAGCCACGATCAGGGCATAGATATAATTGCAGTAAAAAAAGGTATAAGAATCATCATTCAATGTAAAAAATATAGCAAGCCTGTTGGCAATTTTGCTGTACAGGAAGTAGCTGCTGCATTAGCATATAAAAATGCGGATAGAGGCATCGTTGTTGCGATAAACGGCTTTACAAGCGCTGCCGTAGAATTAGCTGAATGTAATAATATTCTTCTTTTGGACTACCAGGACCTTCCTAAAATTGACAAGCTACTTCGTCGGCCATAGCATTTATAGGCTTATCCTATTTTACCCGAACAAGTATAAATTAATTTGGCTGCATTATTCTTCTTGAATCATTTTCTGCGTTTTGCCAGTTCTACTTGTTAGTTTAATTGACTATCACTTAGCTAATTCACTTAATGCGTCATTAAAGATGGATCAAAAAGATGAGAAAAATACTTATTACTTTTATTGCTTTATTCAGCAGCCTTGTTGTGTCCCACGCTGCGGAGAAATGGTCAGTTGATAAATTATCTGAGTGGAAAGAACTAGACGCAGACTGCAAAAACAGTATTGACCCCGCCGCACATAAAATTATTTGTGAGAAGAGAGAAAAAGTGTCTCATGACTTATCAGCTAAGGGCTATTGTTTTGGAAAAATAGGGCAAGATAAATTAGAATTTTCATGGCATCGGTGCGGCAAAGATAGCGTCCATTGATAATCTTTGACAATAATTCAGGTTTCCAGCGATCAACGCCCCTAGGGGTTTTTTTAATTTCCTTTATTTAGCATAAGGTAACTTATTTTGCAGAATATCTCTCCATGAATTTAGATTCTTCATAACAGATGTCCTGTATTTAGGTTAAGTTATGTATAGTTTTTCTGATTTGATTTAGCGGCTTAGTTCAACATGACACGTAGATTTTTAAGGATCTTTCATTATGCATAGACTAGAGCAACGAATGCGACATTTTTGGTACACCTTGCAGCGGATTTATTCAGCAATACATTCTTTAAAAAATATAGCTTGATTATTTTTGAATACAGGCGAAACTAATGATCAAGTTGCGCGGTTGTGTCATCTGTTAAACATACAGGAGAACTACCATGAAAAAGCTTCTCAGTTCGATTAAATCTACTCTTGAAAATATGATCTTCATTGATCCTGTGAGATATGAGCTCAAGCCCATACTCGTCAAAGTTAATGCTCTAAATTTAAGAAAGAGATAGAACACATTCTTGTGCCTCTAAAACTAGACCCTCGAAAGGGTTGTACTATATCTTCGTATCAGTATCGTGCTTAGTTGTATGTTATTTCCGTAGAAATACTTGCTTCGATCTGATGAAAGACTATCATGATCTTTTCATTGATCGAGATAACGGCCTATAATTAAGATCACTTTTTATAAATTAGGCTCATAAGCAATCTCATTAGCTAGACCTAAACACTATCGCACTCAAGTCAGATCTGATTAGTAATGAGGCGGGCGCTGGTCTCTCGACTCTTGACTTCTATTCATGCAATTAAGTTCCTCATTGAGTTGCGCTAGCTTTTTTTCAGCCGCATCTATCTTTTTCCATTGAGAAAGTATTACTTCATTCATTTCACCTATTATTTTATCATGATGCATGATTATTACTTCTATTCTCTCTAATTTCTCGATCATTAATACAATTTCTCTATTCATGGGAAGATCCTCATGCGAAATTTATATAAGCTGCGTTATTTCCGTGACAGTAGATCAAGCATATAGCAAGCCTATTGAATACAATTTTCTTTAAATTATAATATCTCTTCAATGCAACAATTTTCATAACTTTCATCCTTGTTATATCCAGAAATATAAATAGGCGATTCAACACATTAGTAATTCTAAGAAATTATAAAATATATTTAAGTGCTCTTGAAAAACTTTGATTACTCTCTGTTACTTGATTAATTATGAGTCCATTATACTTTCAATTTAAGCGCTAACTCAAATCTTCAGTAAAATTCTTACATTGCGCATGGATAAGCTACAAATGTGCACTTTATTGTTCCGCATAATCGATTTTTAAAAAACAATGCTGATTAATTATATCGAACTATTATTCAACTAGAGTTTTATTATTTATTAAAAAAATTATGAACAGCAACGCCCTCACTCAACATCTTAGCAAGCGGCCTCTCTTGAACAAAATTTAGGGAAATTCCATCCTACCAAAATCTATGCCACTGGTTTCGGTCTACCCCACGCCATCCCAATATTTCGGGGGTATTGGTACCGCCACCCCGACTTGAACGGGGGACCCCCAGATCCACAATCTGGTGCTCTAACCAACTGAGCTATGGCGGCACAGAGCGGCGCGAACCTAAAAGCTCATGACAATGATTGCAAGCCCTCTACATCTGCTGAAAAAAAGGCGTTTTATCTATTGTTTTTTATGACTTATCCTTCAATGCATTCTGCCCTAATCGTATTATGGCCTCTCGCAAATCTGAATCGTCGAAGCCCACTCCAGCCGCCGCGGCCTGAGCGCTTGATGCTGGATTTATCAGCTTTATACCGACTTCTGCACTTTTTTCTGGTTGCAGGCTATCGCTATGGTCTCGTTTATTTAGCGGCTCTTGGCGCATTACCAGCCGGTCAACACAAGTCCACCCTAAATGCGCGTTTATTCGATCGATAATAATGGGCGTAAGGTGCTGAACCTGCAATCCAAAGCCTGGCTCAACACGTAAGACGAGAGTTGCGGGACTTTTGTTTTTTGCGGTCTTCGAAGGAACAGGGACTTTCGGCCATTTCATCTGATCCGGAGCGCAAATAGCAGCTAATTGATCCCCTACAATCTCTCGCCACGCCATCAAGAGTGACCCTTCGCCAAATCCCCGGCGCGCGATCAAGGGGTCAATTTGACGAAGGACATAATCAGCTAATGATCGGGCCCCAGCCCTTTTGAAGGTCGAATTCGGATTCATAGATCTTTCTGTTATAGTCATACTCTTGCAAACTGATACACTCAGGCCCTATCACCCTGGCCATGATAAAACCGAAAAGTCTGTCAAGAAAGCCCAACAGAACGAATAATTCAAAGAAAATTCACACCAGACTCTTAAGCTGGTATGATAAATATAGGCGCATTCTCCCCTGGCGAACACAACCTGGAAGCTATCCTGACCCATATTCTATATGGTTGTCTGAGATAATGCTGCAACAAACGACGGTCGCTACAGTCAAGGCCTATTATCAAAATTTTATTACGCGATGGCCTTCTATTCGTCAGCTTGCTGAAGCACCGCTTGAAGAGGTTCTCGCAGCTTGGGCAGGGCTTGGATATTACGCACGCGCGCGTAATCTACATGCATGCGCACGCCAAATATACGAGCAATATCATGGACTCTTCCCTAAGTCAGAAGATGAATTACAAAGGTTGCCTGGAATAGGGGCTTACACTGCCGCGGCTATTTCGGCGATTGCTTTCGATATGCCATGTGTTGCCGTCGACGGAAATGTTGAACGAATTATGACTCGGCTTCACACAATCGATACACCACCTAAAAAAAACAAAAAATTAATTATTGAAAAATCTCAACTCCTTGCTTCATCAACACGTCCAGGTGATTTTGCACAAGCTCTAATGGACCTTGGGTCTACTGTTTGCACCCCTAAAAATCCAAAATGTTTAGTTTGTCCGATAAAGAGTTATTGCTCAGCTTTTCAACTAGATAAGATACACCTGTATCCGCGCAAAGAAATAAATCAAAAAAAGCCTAAAAGACATGCTGCTATTTTTATACTAACTAATGATAGAAATATTTTAATCCAAAAACAGCCAAATCATGGAATATTTGGAGGAATGTTCATATTTCCATCAACTCCCTTAAAACAGGATACAAAACTAGAAGCAATGCTTGACTATGCTCCCCACAAAATTAAATGGCGTAAACTTGATGGGTTAATAAAACATATTTTTACGCATTTTGTTTGCGAATCGCATGTATTTATAGGAAAAACTCGTTCTAATATAAAATTAGACCTAGATAAAAAATGGATCTCTCTTGAGGAACTTCCCAAATTAGGTCTTCCAACGCTAATGATAAAAGCGGCGGATAAAGCAAATCTAATAAATTAGAACGATATCACCATGGCATCCAAAAAATCAGCTATAAATGTTATAGTAACAGAGGGCTCAATAAAAGTACACTACTTTGATCGAACTCTGACCATAAAAATAGAAAGACTTGATGATGAAGCTGAAGATAACTCTAATTTATTTATTAAATTAGATGAAATAGAATATTGGGATGCGCCTGATAATATTAAGACGATTTCGATTGTAGAGCTACAGAAAATTTTAAACGCTATAGAATCATATGCCGAAAAAAACAGTACGATTATAGAATTCGAGTAATTGTATAGAGATTATTAAGCCGGCCGAAATGATTTTTGCACAGCGATGCGCCAAGATTTTTTTAGCGCTATGCGCTGATCATTTTTCATATTTGGCTCATATCGATTATTTTCTTTCCGTAAAGTGTTTATGTCTTCTAAAGATGAGATTGCCCCTATGCCAAAAGCAGCGGCATAGACAGCGCCCATGATCGTCGCCTCAGCCGCATCGGAACACACTACCGAAACGTTTGAAATATCTGCTTGAAATTGCATCAATAAATTATTTTTGATCATGCCGCCATCCACCTTTAATTGTTGAATAGACATACCAGTATCTGCATTCATGGCTTCTAGCACCTCCTGTGTCTGATATGCGACTGCCTCAAGGGCGGCTCGTGCAATATGCCCTCTGTTTGTATGAAGCGTTAACCCAACAATTACGCCCCGCGCGTCTTCCCGCCAGTAAGGAGCAAATAATCCAGAGAAACCCGATACAAAATAAATATCGCCATTATCCGCGACGCTCCCGGCTAGATCTTCTATTTCGTTTATATTTTGAATTAAACCAAGATTATCACGTAGCCATTGAATAAGAGATCCACTAACAGCTATTGAACCTTCTAATGCATAGATTGGTTTTTGTTTGTCAAATTGGTAGGCTAGGGTCGTCACCAAACCATGGTTTGAAGCATAAGGCTTTTCACCCGTATTCACTAAAACAAAAGAACCCGTGCCATAGGTATTTTTCGCATCCCCTGGCAGTAGGCACGCTTGCCCTAACATAGATGCATGCTGATCTCCCATCACACTGGCTATTCGCGCTCCTACAAGGATTTTTTTACAAATGCCAAAGTCGCATACTGAAGGAAGGATCTTAGGCAAGCATATTTTGGGAATATTAAATATTTCCAATAATTCATAATCCCAATTCAACGTCGTCAAATCCATCAACATAGTGCGCGAGGCATTTGTAACATCTGTAAAATGGCTCCCACCATTTGGACCACCTGTAAGATTCCACACTATCCAAGAATCCATTGTGCCAAACAATGCGTCTCCACAAGAAGCTTTTTCTAGAGCCCCCGGAACCTGATTTAAAATCCAAGATAATTTAAAAGCTGAAAAATAACTTGCAATCGGCAGGCCGGTTTTCTTACGGATTGCAGCACTCAGGCCATTATCAATTATACGCTTTACTTGAAGATGCGTTCTTGTATCCATCCAACTAATTGCTGGAGATAAGGGCTGACCGGTAGTTCGATCCCAAAGAACCGTTGTTTCACGCTGGTTAGTAATAGAAATTGCAGATATATTCTGAATGCTAATGCTTGCTATCTGTAGCACAGATTGAATTACTAATTTAGTATCATCCCAAATAGCAATCGCATCTTGTTCAACCCAACCGGGCCTTGGATAAGATTGCGTATGAGTTTTTTGGAAATATCCCTGCGTTTCTCCCAATATGTTTGTAATAATAAAGCGCGTACTGCTTGTACCCTGATCTAATGCGCCAATAAAATCTACTCAATGACTCTCACAGAAAGCATTTGAGTTGCTTGTATGACTACTTTTGCCGGTTTATTGCGAGACAAGACAATACTGTCATTTATATCAAAAACTGGATGAGGTTTTTTAAGATTTTAATCTAAGCATTGACATGATAATTCAAGGAACCCCTCGATCTCGCTATGTCATACGCACATAATAGTCCATTATTGAATATAATAAATTGAAAACAGCATTAGTGCTGAATCAAATTAACTTCACTATTTAAAAAAACACGGTGCCAGGCTCATACTTTTCATCGGCCATCAGCTCTTAAATCTTTCTGAACTAAGCCGCCGCTTCTGAATGTTTACATAGTTTTCACGGCTAGATTTACGCCGGGAACTCGGCCCGAGCTATTGCAACTCTAAAAAAAAACGCCTACATAGTGTAAGCTACTGATTAGTAAGGTAGTTTGTAATATTTCCAAACTAGGCGTCCCATGATTGTCTGCTCCTGCAATGTTTTATCGGATCGAGACGTGCGTGAAACCCTGTCGACACAGAATAACCGACCTTCTGTGGGAGCTATTTTTCGCTATATGGGCTGCGAACCTAAATGCGGCCGCTGTACTCGAAATATAGCAGCAATCGTCGCTCAACAATCTGGCGGACTGGTAGATGAGTGTGCCAACAGCGGAGATTGTGATAGTTGTCGTGGGGATACACTCGCGGCATAACCTCTAAGCTCATTCTGATAGGTTGATGTCGTAGCTTAGAGAGGAAAAGCTCAATGCGCGGCGATACGAAAGTCATTGAATATTTAAACCGTGGGCTACGGAGCGAACTAACGGCAGTCAATCAATACTGGCTACATTATCGTATCTTCGAAAATTGGGGTTTAAAAGATCTTGCAAAGACTTGGCGCGCTGAATCTATTGAAGAAATGCACCATGCAGATCAATTTGCAGAACGCATTCTTTTCCTCGAAGGCTTCCCAAATATGCAAGTTTTGGATCCTCTACGCATAGGTCAATCCGTAGAGGAGATAATTCGCGCAGATTTACAAACAGAAATAGATGCACGAAATAATTATATTGAAGCTGCTGCCCATTGCTTCTCCGTAAATGATAGAGTTTCTGAACAGCTCTTTGAAAGCATCATCAAGAGCGAGGAAGGCCATATTGACTTTCTTGAAACCCAGCTCGAATTAATAAAACAATTGGGCGTACAATTATATTCACAAAAACATATGGGCGGATTGCAGAACTAACCGAGGCTCACTCCATCACGGCGGCCTTCAATATACATACCATTGTAGCTTGAGAGTCGATCGACCCCACATTGTGAATGATATGGGGTCGGTCACATCTATACCGCAATGTTTCTCCCGCGCGGACTATTTCTTTCACGCCAGCAACAGAAACCTCAAGCGTCCCAACACGTACAGAAAGACATTCGACAGATCCTCGCTGATGGGCCTCGGATTCCAATATGCCGCCTGGATCGGCAAAAAATTCATAACACTGTAGCCATTCAACTGTTTTGATCCAACCAATAATCGCCAGTCTACATCTACCATCGTCGGACACAAGAATTGGCGTATCAGCCTTGCTCGTTTTCTCGAGAAATGGCTCATCTTGGGCTGTTTGCAGAACACGCTCAATGGAGACGTCTAAGGCCTGAGACAAACGCCAAATTGTCGCCAGCGTAGGATTAGTCTCATTACGTTCAATTTGGCTAATAATTGATTTTGCTACACCTGACTGCTGAGAAAGTTCTGATAAGGATAAATTATAAGCTTTGCGTAACCTTTGAACCGTCGCACCCAGCTGGCCGGAAAGCGCTAAAGCCCCGGCTTCGAGAATTTTTTGCTTATCGCGCCCTTCTACACCCATGGCCGCGTTCGCTCCTATTGAAAGATTCAAACTTTAATATAGCCGATTTTGTTCGAAATATCGAACGCACCAATTCGCTAAAATCTGCAGGGAAGGCTCCTGTCATTAGATTGTGACATGCATGATCTAATTAGTCATAGTTAGAAAAACTGACTCAAATCGGAAAACACGTGAAAGACGACGAAATAAATTTTCCCATAAAAAAATATCGAACTCTATTTCTTTCAGACCTACATCTTGGAACTCGCGCCGCACAAGCGGAACTTCTCCTTGATTTTCTTAAATATCATGATGCTGAGACCGTTTATCTAGTTGGCGACATAGTAGATGGCTGGCGTTTAAAAAAAGGCTGGTATTGGCCTCAGGCACATAATGATGTTGTACAGAAATTTTTACGCAAAGTCCGTAAAGGCGTGAGAGTAATTTACATTCCCGGCAATCACGATGAATTTGTCCGTAACTATACAGGCTTGACCTTTGGTGGAATTGAGGTGGTTTCTGAAGCTCTCCACAAAACTGCTGATGATAAGAAAATTATTGTGATGCATGGCGATCAATTTGACATCGTTGTCTGCAATGCGCGCTGGTTAGCATATCTAGGAGATTGGGCTTACCGCGTCGCGATCTCGACCAATACTTGGGTAAATACCGCAAGGCGTTTGTCAGGTCTGGGTTACTGGTCTCTATCTGCCTGGGCAAAAATGAAGGTCAAAAATGCTGTAAATTTTATCGGTGATTTCGAAAAAACCTTGGCTCTAGAAGCAAAACGCAAAAATGCAGATGGCATAATCTGTGGCCATATACATCACGCAACAATAAAACAAATTGAAGGCGTACTATATATTAATACTGGAGATTTTGTGGAAAGCTGCTCTGCCGTTGTTGAACATGAAGATGGTCATTTTGAAATTATTTCCTGGCAGATGACAGCTTTAGAGCGAATGAATCAATGCTTTAAACAAAATACAAAAGTCTTACCTCGCGCATCTGTTAAAGCTGCTTAATGCGCATTCTTATAGCAACCGATGCTTGGCGCCCTCAGATTAATGGCGTCGTTCGATCACTTGAGTCTTTAGCTAAACATATTAAACATTTGGGAGTTGAGGTTGATTTTCTGACTCCACTGGATTTTTTATCAATACCCATGCCCGGCTATAATGAAATCCGTCTAGCCTGTGCAACGCCAGGAGCGATACGCCGCGAGTTAGAAAAAAATTATGACCATGTCCATATTGCAACAGAAGGACCTATTGGCCTAATTACTCGTAATGAATGCTTGCGCTCAGGACGCTGCTTCACTACGAGTTTCCATACTCTTTTCCCTGAGTATCTTAATGCGCGAATTTCTCTTCCTTTAAGTTTTTCTTATGCCCTACTGCGTCAATTTCATAATGCAAGCGCAGGCACAATGGTCTCAACCTCTAATCTTGCGCAGGACTTGAATGCGCGTGGATTTCAACATTTACTTCGTTGGTCGCGCGGCGTTGATCACGATTTATTTACGCCTGAAGCTAGAAAGTCATTTGATTTTCCGCGACCAATTTTTCTCTATGCCGGACGGCTTGCCTTAGAGAAAAATGTTGAAGCTTTCCTGAAACTTGATTTACCCGGATGTAAGATTGTTGTTGGAGACGGTCCGGCAGGGAAAAGCTTAAGATACAAATTCCCAAATGCATATTTTCTTGGTTCGAAAACTAGCGAAGAATTAGCGTCTATTTATGCATCTTCTGACGTATTTGTTTTTCCAAGTCGAACGGATACTTTTGGCATGGTGCTTCTCGAAGCCCTATCATCTGGCTTACCTATCGCTGCCTTTCCCGTTATGGGCCCCCTTGATGTCATCGGATCGAGTGGCGCTGGGGTATTGAGCGAAGATCTTGCTTATGCTGCGCTTGAGGCGTTAAAGATACCAAGAGAACATGCAAGATCCTACGCACTTTCCTTCAGCTGGAAGAATTGCGCCCAACAATTTCTCGACAATATCATTTATGCCCGGACGACAACTAAACTTAGCAAAAAAGAGAAAAAAAAATCCACCCATATTTTAGAAAGAAGCCCATCTTAAGCAAGAAATTAGGTATAAACGTCTTTTTTTAAAATTACATCAATTCTAAGCAAAAACTTATCTTAACTAAATCATAAAAATTACGTTATCATATCGGCTGCGCATGCTGCCGCCGGAGCCATAATGAGCCTATCTACTGAAGAGATCGAACGCTATAGGCGTCATTTACTTCTGCACGAGGTTGGCGGTCCTGGTCAGCAGAAGCTGAAGGCCGCTCGCGTCCTCGTCGTCGGTGCCGGTGGTCTAGGTGCGCCAATGCTTCAATATCTTGCTGCAGCAGGAGTGGGCTGCATTGGTATTGTTGACGATGATCGCGTCTCTCTATCAAACCTCCAACGCCAGGTTATCCACTCCAGTCAAACAATAGGCCAATTAAAAACAAACAGCGCTCAAGAGGCCATTGCGCGCCTAAATCCTAATGTTCATGTGGAAATACATAGCATCCATCTTGATACGGCCAACGCACGTAAACTCATCGCAAAATATGACATTATTGCAGATGGCTCAGATAATTTTGCAACACGCTATCTTGTCTCGGATTGCTGTTTCTATGAACGTAAACCTCTTATTACCGGGGCTTTAGGAGGTTTTGACGCCTCTCTAACCACCCTAAGACCTTTTGAAAAAGCATCGAACAAACAGCCAAATCCAACCTATAGATGCTTATTTCCTGAAGCTCCCCCTACCGGGACTTTGCCCAACTGCTCAGAAGCTGGAATACTTGGACCACTCGCTGGCCTCCTAGGATCTATGATGGCTCTAGAGATCATTCGAGAGATCGTAGGATTTGGCCAAGGCCTAGTGGGCAAACTCTTGTTGATCGACGGCCTGACGATGCGGTTTGAGACTATCATCTATGCACAGGATCCGGACAATCCTCTAAACGGAGTCAACGTGCAGAGATAACAGAAATTTCAACCTTATATTCTGGTGAAACAAGCTTGGCTTCAACTGTAGCGCGGGCTGGAGGATTTGCTTTATCAACCCAAGTATCCCAAACGCTATTCATTTCAGCAAAAGAGGTAATGTCTGAAAGATAAATAGTAGCGGTAAGAATCTTTTCTTTCTCGGAACCAGATTCGGCCAGAATCTGGTCTATCAATGAAAGAATTTCACGTGTCTGATCAGCAACTGATCCACCCTTCGTTTTTTCTGCAACCTGGCCCGCGGTATAAACTGTTGAGCCATGGATAACTGCTTTACTCATCCGTGCGCCTGCACCGATTCTTCTAATATCGCTCATCATGCCTCCTCCAGATTTAAAGGGGTTTAGGCGAAGCATGGTGAGCGGGCAAGCACCAGATCGGAAAAGGTAGAATTGAGCTCTGGACAAGTCTTCAGTCGCTTTCTATAAGCCCTTTCCGCCTCGAGCGGGCCCAGGTAGCTCAGTTGGTAGAGCATGCGACTGAAAATCGCAGTGTCGGTGGTTCGATCCCGCCCCTGGGCACCACCAAATTGATAAAACAACATATAAATCAATTAATTAAATCATTATATCGAAAAGTCTTGGCAAACTGTGACCCAGGCGCGCAGCGCATCCAAACCCAATCGGGATTTCAGGCAAATACCAGAGCTAAACCGCAGGTAAGATTTTCGGCGTATTTTCACGCCCAGCCAGTCGTGAAATTCACTCCCTAATTTGGCCCATCTTTGTCTTGGATAGGATCCCTCGCCCTGGCTCCCAAAAATTTAGTTAATCAAGAGACGTCTACGCAGCCATCTAAGCCGCCACTATTTTTGTATATTCTACAAAATGAACCGGCCATTAGTTTGTGCAAGCATCGCCTGAAAGAGCTTTCCTTGAGCAACTTTTGTTAAAGAAACTTGTTATTCCAAAGCCAGGTCAATATTAAATCGCGGTTACTTTTTTTGATGCATTAACATTCTTTAGGGTCGATGATAATCTTAGAGATAATTTTTGATAGGTCATTTTTAAATAAATAATTTACGATTGTTTTATTCTTTTTATAAACTTCCATCATTACACAAACCCTGTTTTTTAACTGAGCTGTCAAAGCTTTAACATTTTTATCGTTACCAAACATTTCCTTAGCCGCTTGGTCATCAATTACTGTGTAGATATAAGTAAACGAATTGCCCGGCCCTACCTCCGTAGTGTCTAGCCTAACACCTTCACTCACTATTTCAGGCAGGGTTTTATTTAAATTCTCCGCATCGCTTTCCAATGACGCGATAATGCTTTCCTGATCCACTGACGGTGAATCTTCTTTGAGGCGAGATCCTGCAAAAAAGGCTATTGCTAAGACCCCCGCAAAAAAAACGATCTTGATCCATAAATCGACTGTTATTTTCATCACGACTGCTTACCCTGAAGAGAGAAATATTATGAGCCGCCAAAATATTTTTTTTGAGCCTTTGAATATAACCAGTTTCCCAAGCAATCATAACTTCCTTGGATAGGTTAATTCGCAAACTACTGCCTGATTTTCAAGGAAAAACCATATTTTTCATGTCGAACAATTTTACCAACTGGCATGACCGGCGTTCCTGATGCTGATGTAGATAATATGTCAGCGAAGGCTCATCAGCTACAATCGCATCCACCTGATTTTCGGATAATGCAATAATCATTTGTTCTAAATTTGCAAATAAGCGACTCGATAGATTTTCTTTTGTAAGATACATACTTGTAACACTACCCTCAAGGGCGGGGTCTGTTTTACCTTTAAGATCTGGTAAATCTTCTATCTTTGCTTTATCCGCTTGCCATAGTCGTCGCTCCATCGAATTTATAGTCATCACGCTCGTTATAGATGAAGTAACATAAGCCACAATACCAACACCCATAACTAGCCATAAAGCGGCTAGGTTCCTGCCATAAATACCAAACATTGGTTTATGGTTTGTTGTTCCAGTCATAAGAATTGAAACCACGTGATAAAAACTTTCTGCTATGCCTTTACTCCAGCCAGCAGGAAATTCAGGATCCAATCGACGATCTAGAATCGTTAAAAAAAACTGAGGCGATAATTATACTGATTGCAATCCAAAAATAGGACTTGAGATAGCCATTTTCGTAAAGCTGATGCACAAAATAAACTAAACCAACAGCCGGCGGTTTATGTACCATGATTTGAAGACCCGCATCAAACCAAGGTTGTGACAAATCCATGCGCTCCATACATTCGCCATTAATTGTTGCTCCGCAACGGCGACATCTGACTTTCCACTACTTATAGAAGCAAGCAAATCCTTTAAGCTCAACACTTCAATATACTCGTAAGCAATATCAGTCCTCTTTGCGCACTCCTCCCATAAATCTATCGTGGAACCAGTAAAACCTTGCTCCGTCTTCATCACAAATGGCGGGCTCTCTAATACTACGACCTTAATTTTTTCAGGAGCTCTTTCTTCTTGTGCGCTCAAAAAACCATTTCTGGAAAACAGGAAGATGACAAGAAGAATATATTTAATAAGATGTAAAGAACGCACGATAAGCCACTTACATTTTAATAACGCTTATTATTTTGCCATAAAAGATTGAGCTATTAAAGAAATTAATCACGGAAATATTACATTTCCAAAATAGATTAAGTCACTCTTATTTCTATAATAAAATTTTCCTCAAAGCTCTATAAAAAATACTTTCGAAAGATAGATTTTAATACTTTATAGTGGCGTATCTGGCATAGCAATACTGCGCCACATATGCGCAACAGCAGTATTGTCGAAACCTAGACCTTCTTTTGGATGATTGAAATTACGCCCAATAATATCAGTGAATTTCTCTATTTCTACATCATGATTAGGATTAAATGCATAATCATCGTTAACTGTAATAAGACGAGCAGCCATATACCATCTATGATTTCTGCAATATTGATATGCATGCATAATATAAGGCGGCGGCTCATAATCACACCCAAATATTGCATTATAATCTTTAGGATATTCATAATTTACAGTATCATCGGGAAAAAAACGCAATGCTTGATGATACCGTATCGCAAAACACACTTTCTCGGAGACATATGGCTCGAGTAATTGGGCACCCCACCACCCATGATCTGTTTTCATAATTACCTGTCCCAAATCATGCAAAAGACAGGCAAAAACGATCTCCTCTTCCATGCCTGCCATTAATGCGAGATCTGCACTCCTAAGCAGATGGTGCGCTGGAGAAAATCTGAGCTTAAAATAATCGATAAGCCCAGGTTGCTTTGGCATCTTCGGAAGCCTCTGGACAAACAAACCTTCATTTGCCTGTCTAATGCCAAATGGCGTCGTTGCGCCAACACAGTATAAAGTGCCAACGCCTCTACGAAAAGCTCGGGTGCATACGTCCTCATCAATCTCGGAAACGGTTCTTGGATGAGAAACACGTTCAGCAAGTTCCTTGGTGCGAAGCATCTCGAGAGCTTCAGCACGCTCCTCGGAATCCATCTTCGTGACTGCCTCCCTACCGCCTAAAGAAGAAATAACTTTTTTTGAGTCGAACTGCATAAATCTTTTCTCCTAATCTTATGGGCACAACAAATAAAACCAAATATAAATCAAAATACTTAATTAGTAGGCAGGATCTTATTTTTATCATCTTTAATGGCTCTAGCTCTCGATCAAAGCTATCGCTTCTATACAGGTTATCTATTTTATAGATAAACCCTACTTAGCGCCACTCAAAATTATAAAACTTTAGTAGTTGACTATATATTCCGATCCGAAGAAGCATGCGTACAAATTTAAAGCTAGTCGTTAAGGTATGAGCATATAAAAAAGTTCTATGACAGGCAATAATTAAATAAAACTATCGTGCATGAAACAAATTTATACTATATTCTCTAGAATTAAAGCGCCAATCAAGGAAAAACACTTTTGATCCTGCAAGTAATTTTTTAAAGCCCATCATAATCAATCAAGACAAGTATTTTACTCAAGAATTTTTCCGATAATTCTGTGAAGAAGAATGGATAAATCTAAGATGGCTATAGAGAAGCACGACGCCTTAAAATCCAACATTTTGTCAACGAAACTTCGGCTTCGCGAGGAAATTCTTAATTTTTCTACCCCGGATAATGATATCATTATGATCCGGCAGGAATTAAAAAACCACTACCAGCAACTCAATATCCTCGAGGGGAGAAAATCAATCATCAGTAGAAATATTGTTAGAAAATCAATTCCACTAATATTCATTATTCTTATAAGCGTTTTGCTCATTATATCATATAAATTTGGACAAATTGCTCTTAATGCTGATGCCTATCGCTCAGCTACCTTAGTCAACAGATGCGGTAATTTACCTGGTGAAGAATTAAATCCGATTGAGTTTATTGTGAAATCAGCACAAAGACAGCAGTGCTTGCAAAGCCCCGCGACAGAGCTGACTCATATAGAGTCTCTTATGCGAAAAATTATGGAGCTATTATCCAGTTAATTACAATAAAGAGCAGAAATTAATCTGTTAAATTTTAGATCAAAACACAATATCTTTATTAGCCTATTTTTTACAATGGCACCCCGAATTCTATTCTTACTAATTATTCAAAGGATTAATTGTAGATTTTAAAACTTATAGATCATTCCAACAATAATACTCTTACGCGGCCAAATTTTCCGTATTGCGCGACCACTGCGTCGCCAAAATTTACCTCTAAGGGTGCCATGCAAGTGCCTGTTGTAACAATATGCCCCGCTTCCAGCACGTGACCGAGCGCAGAAAGACAATTAGCCAGCCACGTCACATGCAATCAACGGATCGCCAAGAACGGCAGCGCCGCTCCCTAGCCGCGACCAGTTCTTTCCCCCTACCCTCGTTATGCTGCCTTTAACAGGATGCTTGCTAAGTTCTGCCTCACGCCAATTATTTGGCACCGCAGGACCAAGCACGAAATGACGTGCACAACCATTATCTGCTAATAATTGAGCCTCACCGGCTTGTGCAAAAGCAACAAAACGGGAATCAGGGATTTCTAAAGCGGGGTGCAGGCTTTCAATAGCGCTCAGAACTTCTTTCTGACTATAGGCTATATCTCTCGGCGGCAAATCGTTCCCATCACAAAAGCAAATTCTGGCTCTACTACACGCATACGATTGCCCTTCAGCGAAACGTCAAAACCATCTTCAAAAACCTGACCTGACAGGAGACGGCCCGCCAAGGGACCTGAGACTTGAATATGAGACTGCCCAACGGCGCTCGTTGCAGCTATTTTCCAACCTAAAACAGATCGTCCGGAAACTAATGGCAAATTTGACTGAACTGCATAACCTTCCGAGGCGGTTCTTGGACGGCAGTCATTGGGTAACCTTTCCATAACTGCGCCAGCCTGCCAGTGAGGCCAGATATGATGAGCTACTTCGAACGCTTTAGGATTTATATTGGTAGTCATATCTAAATTTTTACAGCAATTGAGATTTTATCAAGCGGCTATTTTACAAAAAAAGTAAAAATACCTTTAATATTTTGTAATCAACTAAATTGCCAAATTATTTAGTCCATAAAGAATTTCCTGAAAATTAATAGGTTGATACACTACCTTGGCCGATAATAGTAAAAAATTTGAAAGAATCAGAAAAAGAGTTTGCCAGAAATAGTTACACAATAAAATTATGAAATTTTCTTACTCATAAATTTAATTGATCGTCGTTTCTTTTAGTCATTTTTAATATATTTATTTTTAATCCGCTGAAAAAAGACAATAAAACATCAGATGCTTTATTAGAATTTAATTCATTAGTAAAAAAACAGTGATGCAGGATATAGGCATTTATCAAACCTATAGCAAGGACGCCAGAAACATAAATAAAATTTAGAACCCGTAGCTTGCTGCTATCAACATTACAGCATGGGCTAGCTTAAGAGCAACAGACTTAAGACTATGCGTACAAAAAGGAGCGACAATATTGATAGAGAAGCATTGGTGCCCAGGAGAGGACTCGAACCTCCACGGCTTTCACCACTGGTACCTGAAACCAGCGCGTCTACCAATTCCGCCACCTGGGCATCACGCGGTGTCTTAGGGCCGCAGCGCATCTTCTGTCAATGCGCTATTAATATGAAAAACCCACTAGGCCCCGAATCTATAAAATTTCTTCTCTTGAGATGTCCATCTTTGCATTTCCTTCAGGGATAAATTTCGCTATCTAACTGTGCATAGCGAGATCATCACAACTAGCATATCGGAGACACCACTTATGAGCGGCGAAAGCATTGGCGCAGGACGTATTGTTACAGTCTTTGGTGGCTCAGGCTTTGTTGGACGCTATGTGGTAAGGGCCTTAGCGCGAGATGGTTGGCGCGTTCGAATTGCTTGCCGCCGGCCAGATCTAGCCTTTTACCTCCAGCCTTTAGGTCGACCGGGGCAAATTGTTGCTGTCCAAGCCAATATCCGAAACCCAGCCTCAATCGAAGCCGCCCTAGTTGGAGCCCATGCTGTAGTAAATCTTGTTGGGATTCTCGCCCAAAGCGGTATGCAAAAATTCTCAGCCGTTCAAAGCCAAGGAGCCCGCGCTATAGCTCAAGCTGCAAAACAGGCGCAGATAAAAAATGTAGTTCACATGTCTGCTATAGGGGCCAATGCCCATTCTTCCTCACTCTATGCCCAGAGCAAGGCTGAAGGCGAACAGGCCATACTCGAGAATTGTCCGTCAGCTGTCATACTAAGACCATCCGTAATTTTTGGTGTAGAGGATGAATTTTTCAATCGCTTTGGCGCGATGGCGCGCTTTTTTCCTGTTATCCCTATAGTTGGCGGCGATACCAAATTCCAACCCGTATATGTCGGAGATGTGGCCGAGGCTGTTGCTCGAGCTCTTTCTGGCAAAGCAAAACCTGGGGTAACTTATGAACTCGGCGGCCCCGAGGTTAAAAGCTTTAAATCACTGATAGAATATGTTCTGCAAACAACAGAGCGCAAACGCAAGATTTTAAATCTTGGATTTTGGATAGGTAAAATCGTTGCTTTCTTTATGCAGACTTTTACCAAAATTTCTTTCGGACTTTTTCCTAAAATCTTGCGCATGACGCAAGATCAAGTTGAGCTACTCAAGCTCGATAATATTGTTAGCACCTCTGCTAAATCTGAGGGAAGAACATTATTAGAGCTTAATATTCAACCGCAGGCATTTGAAACAATCGCGCCAAACTACCTTTATCGCTATCGTAAAACTGGACAATATCAAGCGCAAAGACTTGGTGCCTAAGCAGCTCGCGTTTTATTTATTTATTAAAGACGTGTTGCCGCGCAAGATCCTTGTAGATACGCGACATAAAGGCAACACCAAATAACGGGGTCAACACGTTTAATCCTGGAATTGTAACAAAAACAGCAATAAAGAGACCGGCTATAAATAATTTAAAAGCATAAAATCTGCGCATTTCTAGAGCCCGCGCAAGGGGCACAAATCGAGTAGCTACAAAAAGAAAATACTCGCGCCCAAGCAAATAAGCATTAGCCATCAAAAATGCCACTGCATTTATCCCAGGTATGAATAATAGTAACAAGGCTATAAAATTTATGCCCGCTGACACCACGGCAAAACGCAGGCCCATGATGATCGCCTGCGATACAGCTATTGGCTGGCCACGCTCATTTGAATCATAAAGATCCCTCTCAACAATATCGGCGAGATTATCTAGGAAAACTCCGCTTACAATGACTGATATGGGCCCAATAAAGAATGCTAAAAATATGAAAAGACCCGCGCCCGTAGCATATCCTATTATAGTTTGTAGAAAAGGATGGCTTATGAAAACATAAGATAACGCAAGCTTATCAAGACCAATCCAAATCAAAGCTAAAATTGCTAAGGTCATTCCTAGGCTTTTGAAAAGTACATGACGAAATGGAGGTGAAAAAATTTCTCTAATGGCTAAAAAACCAGACTCAAACACAAAGAACATTATCTCTCTCGATAAATATACTAACCATTTGTCATTCTATTCACACTGATGCAAATGGTCACGATAATAGAACTATGCAAGTATTAAAGGCTGTTAAAGACGAATTTTTGAGCTAATGAGAAAGATCATACACTTAAGGTCTCTCGTTGAGCATACCCTAAGCGTATGTTGAGCTCATGCAGTAGCTTTTCTGCGGCCTGGGGTATGTTGGTTCCTGGAGGAAAGATTGCAGCAGCGCCAGATTCATAAAGTTGCTGAAAATCCTGCTGCGGGATAACCCCGCCGACAACCATCATAATATTCTCTCGACCAACTCGCTTCAACGCATCTCGTAGTTCAGGGGTCAATGTCAGATGACCCGCTGTCATTGTGCTCACACCAACAATATGAACATCAGCTTCTGCAGCCTTCTTTGCGACCTCGTCAGGAGTTGCAAAAAGATCGCCGATGACAACGTCAAAACCCATATCTGCGAAAGCAGAGGCGATTACCTTCTGACCACGGTCATGTCCGTCTTGCCCCAATTTAGCGACAAGAATTCTTGGTTTACGCTGATCATTCTCTTCAAATGCGCCCGTCATGCTCCGGACCCGCAATACTGCAGGATCATTATCCCCAGCCTCGCGTGCATAAATGCCTGAAATCACATTCGCTTTTGGTTGGTGACGGGTAAAAATCTTTTCTAATGCATAAGAAATCTCACCCACGCTTGCTTTTGCGCGCGCTGCGCGCACAGCAAGATCCAACAAATTACCGTTTGATTTTGCCCCCTCTGTCAATGCTGACAGAGCCGCCTGAGTTTGCGTCTCATCACGCTCCTCACGCAGCCTTGCAAGCTTATCTAACTGAGCCGCCCGAACAGCGGCATTATCAACTTTTAGCACATTTGGAGCGACATCATTATCCGGGCGATATTTATTTACGCCAACAACAACCTGCGACCCTGTATCAATACGCGCCTGCGTCTTTGCAGCGGCCTCTTCAATGCGCTGTTTTGGCACTCCAGCCGCGATCGCCTTTGCCATGCCGCCTAGTTTTTCAATCTCTTCTATGTGAGTCCACGCACGCTGAGCCAGCTCTGCGGTTAATTTCTCTACATAGTAGGATCCTCCCCAGGGATCTATTACGCGAGTAGTGCCACTTTCTTGCTGTAAGACGATTTGTGTATTACGCGCAATACGAGCTGAAAAGTCTGTCGGCAGCGCGAGCGCTTCATCGAGGGCATTAGTGTGCAATGATTGAGTGTGGCCCTGCGTCGCTGCCATTGCTTCAATACAAGTTCTAATAGAATTTACATACACATCCTGAGCCGTTAATGACCATCCAGATGTCTGGCAATGCGTGCGCAAGGTCATGCTTTTTTGTGACTTAGCACCAAGATCCTTCATCAAGCGAGCCCACAGAAGACGCGCAGCGCGAAGCTTAGCGACTTCCATAAAAAAGTTCATTCCTATTGCGAAAAAGAAAGAAAGTCGTGGCGCAAATGCGTCAATATCCAGTCCAGCAGCAACGCCTGCGCGCACATACTCAACACCATCCGCCAAAGTGTAGCCAAGCTCAAGATCTGCAGAAGCTCCCGCTTCCTGCATATGATAGCCGGAAATTGAAATTGAATTGAACTTCGGCATTTCTTGGCTGGTATAAGCAAAAATATCAGACACAATACGCATTGAAGGATCTGGTGGATAAATATAAGTGTTGCGCACCATAAATTCTTTAAGAATATCGTTTTGAATGGTTCCTGTTAGTTTATCAGCTGTCACGCCCTGCTCTTCCGCAGCTACTATGAACAAGGCGAGCACAGGCAAAACAGCGCCGTTCATTGTCATTGATACTGACATCTGATCAAGCGGAATGCCTTCGAAGAGCGTCCGCATATCATAAATGGAGTCAATAGCGACACCCGCCATGCCAACATCACCCATCACGCGAGGATGGTCTGAGTCATAGCCACGATGCGTAGCAAGATCAAAGGCGACAGATAAACCCTTTTGACCTGCGGCAAGATTACGACGGTAAAACGCATTCGAGTCTTCTGCTGTCGAAAACCCAGCATATTGTCGAATTGTCCAAGGCTGAGCGACGTACATTGTTGGATAAGGACCGCGCACGTAAGGCGCTACGCCAGGAAATCCATCGACAAAAGATAATCCTTCAATATCTGCTGGCCCATAGGTATTTTTAATTTCAATACCTTCAGGCGTTCGCCAATTACGCGACACTGCCGATTGGACGATATCAGTTGGCAAAAATTTTATCTTTGAGAAATCTGGAATCGCAGGCATATTTTCCTCAATAAATCCTTGTTATATTGAATTACAGGTAAAACGGTCGCAAGTTGCTCACAGTAATGTCTATAACTTCAATCTTTTGATTTTATTTTTTCTGAATAGAGGCGAGATAAGCAAGCAAAGCCTCAATCTGAGCTGTATTTAAACGAAATTCCGGCATTTCCTCTCCCTCATGCCCAACAACAATCCCTTCGCCCAAAGCTTCTTCGAGATTCTCTAAAGGATATTTACGCCCCAAATAACGAAAGGGTGGCGATTTTGGATTTTTGCTAGCACCCTCGACACCAATAGCGTGACACCGTCCACAATTTTCCTGAGCTATTGCTTGGCCACGCTTTTGCAGCACCCCTTGCGCTGATGACGCAGCTCGAGCGCTTAACATGAAAAAAAATAATGCACCAAATAGAACAAATAATTTTAAGATCTCAAAATTTTTGCATTTAGCCATTCACAACCTCATGATCAAAATTATCCAGAATGTATTTATTTTCGCGCTACAAGCACTGAACATTTTGCATGACGCACGATTGTATTTGCATTTGATCCAAGCAAATAAGTCGCCATCGTTGGGCGATGAGATCCAACTATTATGAGATTTGCTTTGCAATCCTCTGCTTCCGCCAGCACCTCAGGATAAACGGCACCGAAACGAACTATTGTCGAGACGCGCTCTCTCGAGACTTCTAATTTCCCGGCAATGTCAGCCAATTCTTTTTCCGCGCTCTCTCGCAATTCTGAATCGAAATTGGGTGGAATGTAATACATTAGCGCCATGGGCACGAGCGGCTGGACATTTAACAAGCGCAGCGTCGCTAAACTATTTTGCTTCATCGCATGTACGGCTATCTCTAACGCAAGCGCCGTCATTTCAGTCTCGGCCAAATCGACTGGGACTAGGATTTTTGAGTACATATACGTCACTCGATTCAAAACGACTAACTTTTGAGACAGGCCCCTTACAACTATAAGAAAATTAAACCATTCCGTCACGCGGCGCGGCGACGCATGCTGAAGCGGCCTTCTATCAAGAATCCCTGAAAGAAAAAAATCACCTAGAACAAAAAAAGAACTTTTAAATTAGAACAAATCATGCACAATATAGCTTCTAGCAGACATTGCCTCCAGAATAAAAACCGTGTCAGAAGGAATGCAAACGTGAGCCAAGCTAATCTTCGCGTCATAGAAGGATCGTCCGTGGATAAGACCAAGGCGCTCGACGCCGCGCTATCACAAATCGAACGCGCCTTTGGTAAAGGCTCAATTATGCGCCTTGGGAAAAATCAGAAGGCTGTTGAAATTGAAACAATTTCAACAGGTTCCCTTGGATTAGATGTCGCTCTCGGCGTAGGTGGTCTTCCGCGCGGCCGCGTTGTCGAAATTTATGGTCCAGAATCTTCAGGAAAGACAACACTCACCCTCCATGTTATTGCCGAAGCGCAGAAAATGGGTGGCGTGTGCGCCTTTGTCGACGCCGAGCATGCGCTTGACCCCATCTATGCGCGCAAGCTTGGGGTCAATCTTGAAGAATTACTTATTTCTCAGCCAGATACGGGCGAACAAGCACTTGAAATCACGGACACGCTCGTACGCTCAGGTGCCGTCGATGTTCTCGTTGTCGATTCAGTTGCAGCGCTAACGCCCCGGGCCGAAATTGAAGGTGAAATGGGAGACGTACAGCCTGGCTTGCAGGCTCGTTTAATGAGCCAGGCCCTCCGCAAGCTAACAGGCTCTATTTCACGTTCCAACACACTAGTGATTTTCATCAATCAGATCCGCATGAAAATCGGCGTGATGTATGGTTCTCCAGAGACCACAACGGGAGGCAACGCTCTAAAATTCTACGCCTCCGTTCGTCTTGATATCCGTCGCATAGGAGCGATTAAAGATAGAGATGAAACTATCGGCAATCAAACCCGCGTAAAAGTTGTTAAAAATAAGGTAGCGCCGCCATTCAAACAAGTTGAATTCGATATCATGTATGGCGAAGGCGTATCAAAAATGGGCGAATTAGTAGATCTCGGCGTCAAAGCTGGCGTCGTTGAAAAGTCCGGAGCATGGTTCTCCTACGATAGCCAGAGGCTAGGCCAGGGCCGAGAAAATGCTAAATCCTACCTTAAACAAAATCCAGAAATCGCCCTTCGCATCGAGCAAGCGATCCGCGAAAACGCCGGCCTAATTGCTGAGCGCATTCTTGATATTGCCGAGGACGACGAGACTGACGCGTAAATTAGCGATACGGTAATCAGGCAAAACTATAAAAGATTAATCAAAAGGCCCGATTGTAGGGCCTTTTTCATTGCCGAAAGCCTGTGAGACTGGCATATCCGCGCCTAGAGACAGATCCTGACAGGTGCCAAAGCCCTAAGTTTCTGCCGCAACAAGATCGCTAGCAGCCAATTTAGCGTTGGAAGCGATCTTGCTCACCGATTCACCAAGGAACGAGCCCAAATCTCGATCCCGCTTAAGCGAGCCGCAATCAAATGAGTGGCGTTAATCATATCCGTTCCGCCTTTCTTGATTACTTTGCCCACAACGGACACGAGCGAGTTGGCTCTTCTCCTCTCGTTCCGCACAATGACCCAACATTGATGTTCACCAATGCGGGCATGGTACAGTTCAAAAACGTTTTCACCGGAGTTGAAAAAAGAAACCAACCTCGCGCGGCCTCCTCACAAAAATGCGTACGCGCTGGCGGCAAACATAACGATCTAGACAATGTCGGCTATACGGCGCGGCATCATACTTTTTTCGAAATGCTCGGAAATTTTTCCTTCGGAGATTATTTCAAAGAAGGAGCAATTGAGCTCGCCTGGAACTTGATTACACGTGAATTCAAATTGCCTATCGATCGGTTACTAGTCACTGTTTATCATGATGATGATGAAGCCTTTAACTTATGGAAAAAAATTGCAGGATTTCACGATAAAAAAATCATCAGAATTGCTACCTCTGATAATTTTTGGAGCATGGGCGATACTGGACCCTGCGGCCCTTGTTCAGAAATTTTCTATGATCAAGGCGACAAGCTAGCTGGCGGCCCCCCAGGCAGTGACGAGGAGGATGGTGATAGATTCCTAGAATTCTGGAATCTCGTTTTCATGCAATATGAACAGATATCCCCTGGACAGCGTACGCCTTTACCGCGTCCATCAATTGATACTGGTATGGGCCTTGAGCGGATTGCCGCGCTAATGCAAGGCGTTACTTCAAATTATGAAATTGATCTCTTTCGGGTATTAACGACAGCTGTAGCTGATTTCACCAAGACATCATTAAATGGTTCACAATCCGCGAGTCATCGCGTCATAGCAGATCATCTGCGCGCATGCTCGTTTCTAGTCGCTGACGGCGTCACCCCATCAAATGAGGGAAGAGGCTATGTGCTTCGTCGTATTATGCGACGCGCAATGCGCCACGCTCAGTTATTAGGCGCGCAAGAACCTCTGATGTGGCGGCTAGTCCCAACCCTTGTAGCTGAGATGGGGCAGGCCTACCCCGAACTCTTGCGCGCACAGTCGCTCATTACAGATACACTCAAGAGCGAGGAAACTAGATTTCGCGCAACACTCGCGCGCGGCTTAGCTATTCTAGATGAAGAAACAAGCGCCTTAAATAGAGGCGACAAATTTCCTGGCGAAACAGCTTTCAAGCTTTATGACACTTATGGCTTTCCCTTAGATTTAACTGAGGATGCTCTTAGACCTCGCGGAATTGCTATTGATAAAGCAGCCTTCGATTCAGCATTGGAGCGCCAACGCACGCAAGCGCGCAAGGCTTGGGTTGGCTCAGGGGAAACCGCAACGGAAACGCTATGGTTTACCTTAAAAGAGCGCATTGGGGTCACCGAATTTCTAGGCTATGAGGCGGAAAAAAGCGAAGGAATTATTTCTGCGCTAATCCACGAAGGTCACGAGACCTTTCATCTCAAGCAAGGCGATAGAGGCTCAATCATACTTACCCAAACGCCATTTTACGGTGAGTCAGGCGGACAAGTTGGCGATACGGGCGTCATAAAAGGACAGAATCTACGTTTCAAAGTAGAGAATACAACAAAGAAACTAGGAGATTTAATTGTTCACGAAGGTCTTCTCGAGGAAGGAGAACTTAAACCAGATCTTGTTTTGGAACTTGAAGTTGATCACGCAAGACGAAAAGCAACGCGCGCCAATCACTCTGCAACTCACATATTACATGAGGCTTTGCGCCAAACCTTGGGTGACCATGTTGCCCAGAAAGGCTCATTAGTCGCACCAGATCGTTTACGTTTTGATTTCACACACCCTAAGCCGCTTACAGAAGAAGAATTATCGCGCGTAGAAACGCTAGCTAATAAGATTGTTCAAGATAACGCCCCAGTCGAGACACGTTTAATGGCGCAAGAAGAAGCAATCCTGTCTGGAGCGCGGGCGCTTTTTGGTGAAAAATATGGCGATGAGGTTCGGGTGGTATCAATGGGACACTTGGATCCAGAAAAAATTGGTGCATTTTCAATCGAACTATGTGGCGGAACCCACGTTGCCCGCACGGGCGATATAGGCCTGATCACGGTAATTGGAGAAGGGGCTGTGGCCTCAGGCGTACGCCGTATTGAGGCGCGTACAGCAGAGGGCGCACGAATACAGCTCGTTGCTCAATCGCGAGCATTACGCGAAATTGCTGGCCTTATTCGCGCGCCACTTGAAGAAACGCCTGCTCGACTTGCGCAATTAATAGACGATCGCAAAAAACTTGAGCGTGAACTCAGTGAAACCAAAAAACGACTCGCAATGAGCCCCAACGAAAGCGCAGATCAAGAGTTACGAGATATTGGCGGAGTAAAATTACTATTGCGGAAAGCAGAGGGAATCGATGTTAAAGATCTCAAATCTCTCGTAGATGACGCAAAAAAATCTATTGCAACGGGCATCGTAGCAATCGCTTGCGCCTCCCCTGATGGCAAAGCTGGGATTGTCGTTGGCGTTACCCAAGATCTAACAAATAGATTCAGCGCAGTAGATCTTGTTCGCATGGCAAGTGAAAAATTAGGCGGCAAGGGTGGCGGCGGACGAGCGGATATGGCCCAAGCTGGGGGGCCAAACGCAGCAGCTATTGATGACGCCTTAGAAACAATCGCCGCATCCATTAAATTAAAAACGGATTCATAAGTGATTACCAAGCCGATGAAAGCTCCTAGGTCTCAAGCTGAGCATTCTCTACGGCGACGCATTCATATAATTTTAGATGGCGGCAAAAATGATTAGCCCTCACACTTAATTCATATTCTACTTGTTACACTAGTCGCAGCCTCCGTTACAGCTGTAATTCTGCAATCTGTACCTGAGTATGATAAAAACTATGACGAATTATTTCATGTTGTTGAAAATATCTCTGTAGGTATTTTTACAATAGAACTTTTTTTGCGATTATGGACAGCCCCCGAACATACACCCTACGCAAGTCAATCAGCTTTCGGAGCGCGTATGTCTTTCATGAAATCGGGAGGGGCAGTCATAGATCTTATTTCCGT
>BJGJ01000021.1 GCA_014190435.1 Methylocystaceae bacterium
AAAAGACCCCGCTCAGCGTGCCGCAACAATCCACAACACTACTCAAAGAAACAATACCCCTTGGTGTAGATAAATTCTGTCCATCGAATAGTTCAAACAACCCCAGTGGATAGGAAATTAACTACCCGTAAAAATACAATGGCTATGGTATATCCAATCGTCTTTAATACAATAAAACTTTGAAATATATATGTTTAGTAAATAAAATAGGCACTTCATTAAGAATAGGCACTAAATTGTGCAGCCCTAAGAAAAGCTTCCCGCCACTTTGGCAAAAATGTCACAGTCACGTAATTTTTACTGGGGACAAAGATCGATTCATCAAAGGTTACATAAAATGAAGCGCCGCACCCAAACTATACCCTTGAATTTAAATAATTATCTATAAATGGCGTAATCAAAAGGAATAAAGTCACATAAGTTCAAAGTGAGCTGAGGCGCGCCAAAGCCGCGCCTCAGCTCTCGCATGATTAGGGCTGAGGACGCGGCGTGTCTTTTGTACTCGCGCCCATAACAGGATATTGCACTTTTGGCTGATCTCCCGTCAAAGTGCCGAGATAGGCCACAATCGCAGCTGTTTCATCCGCTGTGAGCGTCTGTCCCAACTGATATTTCGCCATGATGCCCACAGCGTCTTCAAGCGTCCATGCTACGCCACTGTGAAAATAGGGTGGATGGAGAGCCACATTGCGCAACGGTGCAACCCGGAAAACAAAGTCATCTTCAGGCTTACCCGTTACTTTCGATCGACCTTTGTCTGTTTGTGAGATTATTTCTGGTCCAGGCTTTTGCGCAACGCCAAACGGGAAATAGGCGTTTCCGCCGATATTGACGCCGTTATGGCAATTAGCGCAGCCCTTATCGATAAATAAGCGCAAGCCATTCTTTTCAGTATCATTTAGGGCCGTATCGTCGCCCTTGAGGAATTTATCGAAGCGGGCGTTTGGCGTCGTTAAGGTTGCTTCAAAGGCTTCGATGGCTTTAGCCATGTTGTCGAATGTCACAGGATTAGCTTCGCCCGGGAAAGCAGCTTGGAACGCTGAGACATAGGCTGGAATGCTCTGCATCATTTTTTCTGCATTTGCCGAGGTATTCGCCATTTCGCCGGCTGCCTGAACAGGCCCCTTAGCCTGAGCCTTTAGGTCGGGCGCGCGGCCGTCCCAAAACTGAGCAATGTTATAAACGGCGTTGAGAACGGTGGGCGAGCGGCGCGGACCCTTCTCCCATCCATGACCAATCGACACTGGCCCAGCGTCTACACCCCCTGTTGAGAGGTTATGGCAGCTATTGCAGCTAATGACCTGACTTTTTGATAGGCGTGGCTCAAAAAATAATTGCCGGCCTAAATCGATCTTAGCTGGGGTAATATCATTATTTTTGACGATTGAGGAAACGCTTGACGGATCAACAGGTTTAAAAACCGCATTCGCATCCGAGCGCAAATCGCCGGCCTGCGTTAAAAACGGAAACATCAAAAAAACGCCGGCCGAGACAATCCCAAGTCGAGACATTTCTTTCTCTCCCTTTTATTTTTTGTTCTTTTACGCAGATAGTTGCGCAAATGATGGCGCACATCATTGAAAACCGCACTCATCGGCTAGCACAATGAGGAGAAGTGAGAAAGCCCCGACTTGCTTGCCTTGCTCCTTGGATCAAGCGCGGGCCTAGACGCCTGTGGGATAATTTGGGCTTTCGCGCGTGATTGTAACGTCATGCACATGGCTCTCGCGAAGCCCCGCGTTCGTGATCCGCACAAATTGCGCTCGCTCTTGAAACTGGGAGATTGTAGGCGCGCCGACATAGCCCATTGCAGCGCGCAATCCCCCTGCGAGTTGATATAAAATTGGTGCGATTGGGCCGCGAAAGGGAACCTGTCCCTCAATTCCCTCAGGTACTAGCTTCAATTGGTCTTTGATATCGTCTTGAAAATAACGCGTCGCAGAACCAGCTGTCATCGCTCCTACTGAGCCCATACCGCGATAGGCTTTAAAAGAACGGCCTTGATAGAGAAAAACTTCCCCAGGTGATTCCTCTGCGCCAGCAAATAACGATCCGATCATGACAACATCAGCACCTGCTGCAATGGCTTTCGCTAAATCGCCTGAGTATTTCACGCCGCCATCAGCAATAACTGGAACAGATGACCTTTTCGCCTCTTCCGAAACATCCATGATAGCGGTGAGTTGTGGAACCCCAACGCCCGCTACGATCCGGGTCGTGCAGATCGACCCAGGACCGATTCCAACTTTAAGTGCGTCCGCGCCCGCATCAATCAATGCGCGCGCGGCTTCTGCTGTAGCAATATTGCCTGCAATTATTTGAACGCGATGCGTCTGCTTTTTAACCCGAGCGACTTGATCGATAACCGCCTGCGAATGACCATGCGCCGTATCGATGACGATACAATCAACACCGGCGTCAATTAATTGCAAAGCGCGCTCAAATCCATGATCGCCAACTGTAGAGGCTGCGGCGACGCGCAAGCGGCCTTCACTATCCTTGCAAGCGTTTGGATGCTGCGTCGCTTTTTCAATATCCTTAACAGTGACTAATCCAACGCAATGGAATGTCTCATCGACCACAAGTAATTTTTCTATACGGTGTTCATGCAATAAGCATTGCGCTTCTGTCTTTCCAACACCTTCCCGCACAGTAACCAAATCCTTCGTCATTAATTCTGCAATTGGCTGACGATTATCCTGCGCAAAGCGCACGTCTCTATTCGTTAATATGCCAACCAATTTGCCTTTAGTTGCCCCTGCGCCTCGCTCAACAACAGGAATGCCCGAAATCCCTTGAGCAGACATTAAGGCTAAAGCGTCCGCCAATGTCTCATCAGGGAAGATGGTTATGGGATCCACAACCATACCGCTTTCAAAGCGTTTAACTTTGCGTACTTCCGCCGCCTGCTCCGCCGGCGAGAGATTTTGATGAATAACGCCAATGCCTCCCGCTTGCGCCATTGCTATGGCCATGCGCGCTTCTGTGACCGTATCCATTGCAGATGATACGATTGGGAGATTAAGCGTAATTTCTCGGGTCAACCGTGAGGTGACATCAACATGAGAGGGCATTACGCGAGAATGGCCTGGCCGCAGTAAAACGTCATCGAAAGTTAAAGCTTCGGGCAACGTGGCGGGCGTTTTGGCCATGACGCCAACTCCTTTATTTAAACACAGAGCTTAGCGCTCAGCAGGGTTGGCGGGTGCTCATAGCATTTATCTCTGCAAAGGCAAATAGCTTCGCGCCTGATCTATTCCACAAGAGCAGCGCGACCAGTATCAAATTGTAATTTCGCTAAACGAGAATAGAGGCCGTTGGAAGCAGAGAGGCTCATATGCGTTCCCTCCTCGACAATAACGCCATTTTCTAAAACAATAATACGATCAGCCTCCAGCACTGTTGCTAAGCGATGTGCGATTACAATGCTTGTTCGACCAGACATCACATCGCGTAAAGCCTGCTGAACCTGAGATTCATTTTCTGCATCCAAGGCCGATGTCGCTTCATCAAGAAGTAATACTGGCGCATCCGCTAATATCGCACGCGAAATGGCAAGACGCTGACGCTGTCCGCCAGAAAGCGTTATGCCGCGTTCGCCTAAGAGTGTTTCATAGCCTTGCGGTAAGCTCATGATAAAATCATGCGCTTGTGCGCGTCGCGCGGCAGCGACAATCATTTCGCTATCAGCGTTAAGACATCCATAAGAAATATTTTCAGCAACGCTTAATCCAAAAATAACAGGATCTTGTGGAGCTAAAGCGATCGCTTTGCGCAAGTCTATAGGATTAAAACGTCGAATATCTGTCCCATCCAGCTGCACTTCTCCCGACATGACATCGTAAAATCGAAGAAGAAGCGAAAAGAGCGTAGATTTTCCTGATCCAGAGGGACCAACGAGCGCAATTCTTTCCCCAGGCTCAACAGTTAAACTGAGATTGTTTAGAACAAGCTTATTTGGGGCCGTTGGATAAGAAAAACACACATTATCAAAACTAATTCGGCCTCGCCATGGATTTGGCGCAGGTGTTGGATTTTTGGGGGCTATGATTGTTGGCGAAACGCAGAGAATTTCAGCAATCCGACCAGCTGCGCCGGCTGCCGCCGTAACTTCGCTCCAAACCTGTGACATCTCTCCAAGGGAGCTCGCCGCCAACACAGCGTAAAGGACAAATTGAGATAATAATCCTGAGCTCATTCGGCCCGCTAAAACATCCTGTGCGCCAAGCCAAAGGACGGCAACAATGCTAGTAAAAACAATTAAAATGGCACCAGCTGTCACTAAAGCGCGCACTCGTGTCGCTTGTTGCGCCGCCTCATACGCTTGTTCCACAGCATCCTTGAAGCGATTGATCGTTGAGAGTTGCGCGCCATTAGCCTGCATGGTGCGTACAGCAGACAGATTTTCTCCGGCATAAGCTGAAGCATGCGCAAGCATATCTTGCGCATGACGCGAACGACGACGCACTCCCCTGCCAGAAGCAATTAATGGTAAAACAACAAGGGGAATTGCGCCCAAAACCAGTCCAGCAAGTTTAGGGCTTGTCGCAATCATCATGACGATTGCGCCTAGAAACATAAAAAAATTACGTAAGGCTACAGAGGCTGAAGAACCAAAAGCTGCTTTGAGATGGGTTGTATCCGCAGTTAATCGCGACAGTAGTTCGCCAGTCTTTGCTGTGTCAAAAAAACTCGCATCAAGGGAAACAAGATGTTTGAATAAATCTGTTCGCAGATCTGCGACGACACGCTCTCCCAACGTCATAACAAAATAATACCGCGTAGCAGATGCGACTGCGAGGGTCGCCGCAACCATAATCATTGCGCCAAAATAAGCGTTCACCGCTCCTGCGCTATCTGCTGAAAATCCATGATCAATCATGCCCCGTACCGCAAGCGGCAAGGTTAGCGTTGCGCCGGCTGCTACAATCAGCGCCGCCATCGCCATAATGATGGTGAATTTGTAGCGCAGGGCATAAGGCGCAAGCGGCTTAAGAGGCGACAAGGTCGCGTCAAATCGGGCTGCGCCTTTTGCGGCGGGAGACTCATCGCCAGTCTGGGCGTTTGTGGAGGGATTGGTCATGGAGCCCCCCTATAGCGATCTGCTAGGGGGAAAACGACCCCAAAGAAGAAGCTTTTTAAAGTCAGCCCCAGGATAAAATTAAAAAAAATTAAACTAGAAATCTAACCAAATTTTATGGTATAGTTACAATTACTGTTTATTATCATTAAGTTATGTGATGCGACATGCTGTCGCAGAAAGTTGCGCAAAAGCCTCTTTGCACTCTAGACAGAGTAAAAACTTGTGCTACCTTCAACTGCGTCGAAATGACGCGCCTGAAGGGGCGAGAGAACGCGCTGAAAGAATAAAAGCTAATCAAACAGTTAGAGCGGGTTCCGAGGAAACTCACAGAGGAGAGAAGAAGATGTCAAACAAGAACGGTGATTTCGAAATCTCAACAAACACATACATCTTCGCTGGCGTAGGCGGCGTGCTTTTAGGCGGTCTTGCTGCAGCAGCTTTAGGCGGGATGCAGAACATTTTCGCTGCAGGCATAGTTGGCGCTCTCGCAGGCGGCTGCTTAGGTCTGTTCTTCTAAGCGTCTCATACGCTTAACGCCCTTACCTGGGGCGAAATACTTATTAACCGTCAGCAGAGCTTATTTGCTGACGGTTTTTATAATTTCCATTCGAACTGCCAAAGCTCATGGCCTTGCTGTCACATCGCCACTAGGCCATAATTTGCGCGCGCGTTCTCTTAATAAATATTTCTGTACTTTACCGGTGGACGTTTTGGGTAAGGAACAAAAAATCACGTGACGCGGGCATTTAAAACTCGCCAGCTGACCTCGTGTCCAAGCAATAATTTCTTCCGCGGTGGCCTCCATGCCATCATGAAGCTCAACGAAGGCGCAAGGCGTCTCGCCCCATTTCACATCAGGTGCCGCGACTACAGCTGCGGCAGAAATTTTTGGATGTTTAAAAAGCGCGTCCTCAACTTCAATTGAGGAAATATTCTCGCCCCCGGAAATGATAATGTCTTTTGATCGGTCTTTTAATTGTATGTAACCATCAGGATGCATCACCCCTAAATCACCTGAATGAAACCAACCGCCATAAAAAGCTTTGTCAGAGGCTTGCGGGTTTTTTAAATAACCCTTCATCACGATATTACCCCGAAACATCACCTCACCCATAGTCTCTCCATCTCTGGGTACTGGTTGCATTATCTCAGGATCAATCACAGACAATTCTTCGAGTACTTGATACCGAACGCCTTGGCGCGCTTTCATTTGCGCCTGTTGCGCGGAATCAAGATCATTCCAGTCATCTTGCCATTCGTTTACGGCAGCTGGACCATAGGTCTCTGTCAACCCATACAAATGGGTGACTTCAAAACCAGCGGCCTTCATTGCGGCTAATACCGCCTGAGGCGGCGGCGCAGCGGCGGTAAAAAAACGCACTGGGCTTTGAAGCTCTTGCTTTTCACTCTCTGCTGCCCCTAACAGCGTCGACATGACAATTGGCGCACCACATAAATGTGTAACGCCATGTTCACGCATTAATTGATACATCAAGCCTGCACGTACTTGGCGCAAGCAAACATGCGTACCTGCCGCTACAGAAAGCGACCAAGGAAAACACCACCCATTGCAGTGAAACATCGGCAATGTCCAAAGATAAACGGGCGCGCGACCCATTTCACCCGTCAATACATTGCCTATCGCTAATAAATATGCTCCGCGGTGATGATAGACCACGCCCTTAGGATCCCCTGTTGTTCCTGAAGTATAATTTAACGAAATTGCTTCCCATTCATCCTGAGGAGGAAACCAAACATAGTTTGGATCGCCTCTGAGTAAAAAGTTTTCGTAATCTTCTCCGCCGAGCGCCTCGCCTACCCCAGAAAAAACTGGATCATCATAGTCAATGATCAGCGGCTTCACTTTAGACTGCGCAAGAGCCTGCCGCATGAGCTGGGAAAACTCTCGATCTACAATCAAAGCCTTTGATTCCGCATGATCAAGGGTAAAGGCTAAAATGGTGGCGTCGAGGCGGGTATTAAGTGTGTTGAGCACAGCGCCCATCATGGGCACACCATAGTGAGCTTCAAGCATTGCCGGCGTATTGGCTAACATCACAGAGACGGTATCGCCGCGTTTAATACCCGCTAATTCCAAGGCGCTGGCTAGTCTCCGACTGCGCGCATAAAATTCCTCATATGTGCGGCGCAAGGCCCCATGAACAATCGCAATGCGTTTTGGAAAAACCGCCGCCGCGCGCGCTAGAAAGGTTATCGGCGTTAATGGCTGATAATTAGCCGGATTTTTATCAAGGTCGCGATCATAGGGCGAAGAGGTCATGATGCTAGGCTCCGATGGTGACGCAACGGATGATTTTTGGTCAGCGCAGCATGCAATTTTCGGGAAAGCTTACTGCGCGGACCCTTACCGTCTTTGTCACGCTTCGGTTGCCTGATCTTTGTTGCGGCCAAAAACGCTTGCCGCATCAAATGTTTCCTCCTCTTCAACGGCCGGAGCAGGAGTAGATTTGCCAAAGACGTCTTCAGTAGTTGCGGGCTCAGGCCGCTGGCTTGTTGTCTCACTCGCAGGCACAAGCGTTCGGCCCTGATCTTCAACGACGGCCGGGCGATCCTTTGAAGCGCGTCCTACTTCGAAATCAAGATCAATCTGTGAGCATAAGCCTAAGGTAACGGGATCCATGGGCGCTAACGCATTCGAGTTCCAATGGGTCCGCTCTCTGATCGCTTTCAAGGTGGCTTTAGTCGTGCCGACCAGACGCATGATCTGCGCGTCTTTTAATTCAGGATGGTTGCGCACAAGCCAAAGGATGGCATTTGGCCGATCTTGACGCCGAGACAAAGGTGTATAGCGGGGCCCGCGAGATTTCTTGATTTCCGGGACGACAACCTTTGAGACAAACAGCGCGAGCGCATGATTGGCGTCGGCTTCGCCTCGAGCAATTTCTTCGCGCGTGAGTTGGCCCGATGTGACTGGGTCATGCCCCCGAATGCCGGCGGCGACATCGCCATCTGCAATGCCCTTAACTTCAAGCGGATGAAGTTTACAAAAATTGGCAATCTGATCAAATGTCAACGAAGTATTTTCGACGAGCCATACTGCCGTCGCCTTCGGCATCAAGGGGGCGTTGCTCATCCGGCGTCTCCTTAAATTACGAGGCATGAGCGTGATATGCGGCGCGGCGCATTCCAGCGCTCACGACCCTCACGACACCACACTCATGATGGGAATGTCTCCCTATAATGGCCCTGACTTGAAAGCGCAATCAAAAGCCTATGGCCAAATATACGGATTTTTTTTTGTTCTATTTGACAGCCTTCGCGCCATCGGGACATCTACGGGCGGAAAATTGTCGTTCTCACAATCATCACGGCTGGGACGGAACAACTCATGGGGCTTACTTATTCAGACGCTGGCGTTGATATTGACGCAGGCAATCGCCTTATCGATCTTATCCGCCCAGCCATTCGCGCCACACGACGCTCTGGCGCAGATGGAGAAATTGGCGGCTTTGGCGGCATCTTTGATCTCAAGGCCGCGGGCTATGCCGATCCAATTCTGGTAGCGGCAAATGATGGCGTCGGCACCAAAGTTAAAATTGCTATTGAGTGTAATCTTCACACTACAATCGGCATTGATCTCGTTGCTATGTGCGTCAACGACCTGATTGTCCAAGGCGCTGAACCTCTTTTTTTCCTTGACTATTACGCCACAGGCAAACTTGAGCCCAGTGTGGCCGCAGCAGTTGTAAAAAGCATCGCTGATGGCTGTCTTATTGCCGGCTGCGCCCTTTTAGGCGGTGAAACGGCTGAAATGCCCGGCTTATACGCGAAAAGCGATTATGACCTTGCTGGCTTTGCAGTTGGCGCGACGGAGCGCTCAAAATTGTTGCCACGGGAAGTGCATAAGGGAGATATAGCGCTAGGTCTCCCCTCCTCCGGCGTTCATTCCAATGGATTTTCACTCGTTCGAAAAATTGTTGAGCGTTCCGGATTGGCCTGGAACGCTACTGCGCCCTTCGCAAGAGATATGACGCTTAGCCGCGCTTTTTTAGAGCCAACCCGAATTTACGTAAAACCCTTACTGGCAGCCTTGCGTCGCACAACGCAGATCCGCGCACTTGCCCACATCACTGGCGGCGGCTTTCCGGATAATCTCCCGCGCGTCCTGCCAAAGGGCCTCGGCGTTCGTCTTGATCTGACAACCTTTCCGACCCTGCCCGTATTTCGCTGGCTCGCAGCGACAGGTGACGTAAGTGAAACAGAGATGCTCCGCACATTTAATTGCGGAATTGGTATGGTTATCATCGCATCAAGCGAAGGCGTGTCAGAAGTCGAAACAGTTCTTCGTGCAGTTGGCGAACAGCCAATTCGACTTGGCGAAATAATCGAACAAGAAGGTTCACAACGAGTTGTAACTAATGGGATGTTGGAATTGTGAAAAAAAAGCGGACAGCCATCCTCATATCTGGCCGCGGATCAAATATGGATGCGCTGATAGAGGCCGCCAGATCACCTGACTACCCTGCTGAAATTAGCCTTGTGCTATCAAATAAGTCTGATGCGCTAGGCTTAGCGAAAGCAAAAAAAGCTGGCATTGCAGTCGCTGCAGTCGACCACAAGATTTATGGTGGTCGAGAAGAATTTGAACGTGCGATCCAAATAATTCTTGAAACATATAGTATTGAATTGATCTGTCTCGCCGGCTTTATGCGCTTGCTAACGCCTTGGTTCATCAACAATTGGCGCAATAAATTAATCAACATACATCCAGCGCTCTTACCTGCATATCGCGGCCTTAACACTCATAAACGCGCATTAGCTGATGGTGTAAAAATACACGGCTGCACCGTTCATTATGTTGCGCCGGAAATGGATGAAGGACCGATTATAGCCCAAGCAGCAGTTTCTGTATGGGATACAGATACCCCTGAAACGCTTGCCGCCCGCGTCCTTGAACAAGAACACCTTCTTTATCCAACAGTCTTAGGTCTTGTTGCATCTGGTAATATTCAAATAAAGGGCAACCGCGTATTGGGTTTTGTAGAGAATAACAATAGCGCTTTAACAGTCCCTGATTTACTATAATTAGACAAAAGCTTTTTAGTCAGATTACGACAAGGAAAAGTAACAGCATTAGAAAGATCAATGAAACTACAAAGATATTCGCGTTCTTAAATTGATAAAATGATTGAACGGATTATTTATAACTCTACTGTGCATTTAAAATAAAATGGCTAGGATAAACCTAGCCATTTTATTTAATTACTCACCCAACAATTTCATTGGCGGAAAAGAATTGAGCGATTTCAATAGCGGCTGTTTCTGTTGCATCTGATCCATGAACAGAATTTTCACCAACGCTCAAAGCGCATTCTTTGCGGATCGTGCCAGGAACAGCATTAGCTGGATTTGTTGCGCCCATAACCTCTCGGTAGCGAGATATAGCACCCTCACCTTCTAGCACCTGCACTACCACCGGCGCAGAGATCATGAAGTCAACGAGCTCACCAAAAAAAGGGCGCTCTTTATGCACGCCATAGAAGGTTTCAGCCTGGGCTCTGGTCATCTGAATGCGCTTTTGCGCCACTATCTTGAGACCCGCGCCTTCAATGAGCGCATTTACTTTTCCAGTGATGTTTCGCTTGGTTGCATCTGGTTTGATTATAGAAAAAGTGCGTTCGATCGCCATCGGAGCGCATCGCCTCATCTGTTGGAGTTAAATTTAAGCCAAAGGCTTATAACGTTGACGCCATAGAGGAGCAAGCTAGGCGATTAAGTCAAAGATAAGCCTCTGCAATAGCGATAAAATCCTGCGCTTTTAACGAGGCGCCGCCCACAAGCGCGCCATCCACATTCGCCAGCTTAAGAATCTCTTTTGCATTGGCGGGGGATACTGAGCCACCATAGAGAAGCCGAATTTGATCGCCAAAGGTAGGTCCGAGCAAACGCTTAAGCATTTCGCGCGCATGAGCATGAACCTCAGCAATTTCTGCGTGAGTTGGCGTTACGCCGGTACCAATCGCCCATACAGGCTCATAAGCAACAACTATTTTTGATGACGCTTGAGCGGGTATTGACGCCTTGATCTGTTCTTCAACGACCGACAACGCCATTCCAGCCTGCCGCTGCTCTGCTGTCTCGCCTACGCAAATAATCGGCCTTATGCCAGCCTCCAGGGCAGCCAGAGCCTTAGCATGCACGAGAGCGTCAGTCTCTTGATAGGATTGACGACGCTCGCTGTGGCCAACAATGACGTAACTGGCTCCAGCATCCTTGAGCATCCAAGCGGAAATATCACCCGTGTGCGGACCAGTTTCGAGAAAATGACAATTTTGTCCCCCCAATGCAATTTTCGCCGCAGCGGTAATTTCATGGGCCCCAGCAAGAAGCGTCGCTGGCGGGCAAATTAATAATTCAATCTTAGCTTGCAATGAGGGTTGATAAAGCGCGCCCAACTTTGCGACTTCAGCCAATGAAGCGTGCAAACCATTCATTTTCCAATTTCCAGCAATAAGCGGATGTGGCGTCATAATCATTGAGCCTGTTATTGTGATTCAAATTCAAGTGAATGACTAAGCATTTGCCCTCTAAGCGCAATGATAACATGACTGCTTGATCCATTAATTAACGGGTCTGTGTTACGCACTAGAAATCGATGTTTTTGTTTTACGTTGATCAGTGCGATCTTTTGACCTGCTTCCTTGATCCAGCGGAACGCTTGTGGACTGGCGTCAGGACCCGTCCGCAAGAGCCAAGGATCCGTTAGATGCGTTTTCTCTTTGCGCCCTCGAGCCGAGCTATCCATAAGGTCCCCTGAACCAGGCGCACCCAAGGTACTAGCGCTTGGAGTGATTTTATTTTCTGAGCTCGCCATGATCCAATTCATCAATTGGCATAAAAAATCAGGCACCACTTTCCTCAAATCCCACGCCAAACCCTGGTTAGTCCAGCCTTATCCCTGAACTCTAGCCGGATCGTCAAAGACAGAGGCTCGTTGCAGTTCACCCTTAAGAAGCCCCCAATCTTCAGTCTCGAGCCTCATTGCCAGGTCTCGCTCCCCTCCCTATAGTCCGCGCCAAATTTCCGGACCATCGGTTCACAATCGTCAGCAAGGGAAGCATTAACAATGTTGGAAGGCCTGCGCATCGCATCGCAGAATTGGATTGGCCGCACGATCATGGCCATCGTGATGGGCGTCATTGTTGTCAGTTTCGCAATTTGGGGCGTTGGCGATGTCTTCCGCGGCATGACGGCGCAGCGACTTGCTCGGGTTGGCTCAGGCGAGATCACGGTCGAGGCCTATCGTAATGCTTATCAGATGGAGTTGCGGCGCATCCAACAAAAACTTCGGCGTGCCGTTACCAATCAAGAGGCCCGGCAGGCTGGACTAGATCAACAAGTACTCGAACGTCTCGTGTTGGAAACGGCGCTTGATCAGAAAGCTCGCGCTCTTGGCTTGGCCTCGAGCGATCAGACAACTCAACAACTTTTAGCGCAAGAAAAAGTCTTCCAGGGCGTTGATGGCAAATTCGATCCAGAGCGCTTTAAGCAAATCGCCCGCGACGCCGGCTTTAGCGAACGCGGCTTCGTTACTGAAGAAAAAGCAGCCTATATCCGCAGAATGCTGTCTGACGTTGTGATTGCAGGCGTTGAGCCTCCAGTACTAATGATAGAAGCTATCCATCGCTTTCGTAATGAAACACGCGCTGTAGATTATTTTATTATCCCAACATCTGCGATCTCTTCAACGCCTCAGCCTTCTGATGAAGAATTAAAAAAATATTACGACGAACGTGAACAAGTCTTTAAAGCTAAAGAATATCGTAAACTTACAATATTGACTGTAAGCCCTAGCAGTATTGGTAAGCCAAACGAGGTGTCGGCTGACGAGATTAAAAAACTTTATGATGATGTAAAAACTAAAAGATTTGGCGCCCCTGAGAAACGAGACGTTCGTCAAATTGTGCTTAAAACTGAAACGGAGGCTGAAGACGCCCTGGCTAAGCTAAAAAAAGGTATAGAGCTTGAGGCGCTCGCAAAAGAACTCAACCTTAATCCTAAGGATGTGAACCTTGGACTAGTTGAACAGCGCGATTTTGGCGATCCTAATGTTGGAGCAGCAGTATTTGCTGTTGCAAAACCGGGTCTCGCTGAACCAGTAAAAACCGCTTTTGGCACAGTGATCTCGCAAGTTAAATCAATTACCCCAGCAGTCTTTACCAAGACGCTTGAGCAGGCGACTGCTGAATTACGCAATGAAATCGCCGCACAAAAGTCTTCGCCAGAGGTTAAAAAACTACGCGATCTCATAGAGGATCAACGCGCTTCTGGGAAAACACTTGCGGAGACAGCCGCTGCAGCTAAGCTTGACGTCCGGATTATTGATAACGTCGACAATACTGGTCATGACAAAAACGGTAAAAATATCGATGAGCTTACTGTAAACCTTGATTTACTAAAGGCTGCCTTTGCTTCTGATGTTGGCGTCGATAATGATACAGTTGCAACACGAGATGGCGGCTATGTTTGGTTCGAAATTAACGCGATCGAACCTGCAAGACAAAAAACTTTTGATGAAGTGCGTCCTGCAGTTCTTGAAGCACTCCGTTTAGAATTAGCGCAAAAAGCTTTAACTGAGAAAGGCGAGGACGCCACGAACAAATTGCGCCTCGGCCGCTCAATTGACGAAATTGCGAAGAGTTTCAACGTTGAAGTAAAACGCGCTACGGATATCAAACGGGCACCTCGTCCAGAATTCACGCCCAATACCATAGTACAATTCTTCGATGCGCCGCCCCATGGCGCGGGATCAGTAGCCGTTGATAGCGGCCGATTGGTCTTTTTCGTTAAAGATTCCGTTAATCCGACCTTCGATCCAAATTCAATAGAGTCCAAAACAATCGCAGAACAGCTCAAGCCCGCGCTGCAAAATGACCTCATCGAACAATATGTAGGCGGATTAGAAAAACATTTGGGCGTCGATATCAACCAGAAGGTTCTTGAATCTCTTACAGGAGCGGATAAGGAGCCGTGAACTCTTTAGTCATAGAACCCGCTTTTAATGACTTTGTGGTCGCCTATGAGCAAGGTCAGCCCATACTGCTTGTTACAAAACTGGTCGCTGACCTCGAAACTCCTGTTTCAGCCTATTTAAAGCTCTCAAGTTCTGGCTCCAATGCCGGCTTCCTTTTGGAATCGGTAGAGGGCGGCGCGGCCCGTGGCCGCTATTCAATGATAGGCTTAAATCCTGACATTATATTCCGCGTTTTCGGGGATAAAGCAGAAATTAATCGTAAAGCTCTCCAGGACAAGAATAGCTTTACTACGTGTGCATCTCCGCCGCTTATCGCCTTGCGTGACTTGATTTCTGAATCAGCTATTGACCATTCATTGCCGTTGCCGCCAATGTCCGCCGGCGTATTTGGATATCTTGGCTACGATATGGTTCGGCAAATGGAGCGTCTGTCTCCTGCAAAACCTGACAAGATCGGCGCGCCAGACGCTTTGTTAGTGCGTCCAACAATCATGGTTATTTTCGACACGGTGAGAGATGAACTCTCTGTTGTGACTCCTGTAAGGAGCGATGATCAGCTGGATGCAAAATCCGCTTATGCAGCGGCTAATCAACGCCTGGATAATATTGTAACAGCATTAGATCTCCCTTTGAAAACTACTGAGAGCGAGCAACAAAGACAATTCACAACGCAAGAACCCGTCTCCAATACTCAAACGCCGCGCTTTCTAGAAATGGTTGAACGCGCAAAAGAATACATTCGGGCTGGAGACATTTTTCAAGTTGTGCTGTCGCAACGGTTTACTGCTCCCTTCAAACTCCCTGCATTTGCGCTCTACCGTGCGTTGCGCCGAGTAAATCCAGCGCCTTTCCTTTGCTACCTGGACTTTATCGATTTTCAGATTGTCTGCTCCAGTCCAGAAATTCTTGTCCGCGCGGCGGAAGGCAAAATCACCATACGTCCTATCGCTGGCACGCGCTGGCGCAGCGATATTAAGACAGAAGACGAAAAGCTTGCGAAAGATCTTCTCGAAGATGAAAAAGAACGCGCTGAGCATTTAATGTTGCTAGACCTTGGGCGCAATGATGTCGGGCGCGTCGCTAAAACAGGTTCAGTTTGCGTAACGGATAGCTTTAGTATTGAGCGCTATAGTCACGTTATGCACATTGTTTCAAATGTTGAAGGCGAACTTGACCCAAAACACGACTGTATAGACGCTCTCTCCGCTGGATTCCCCGCCGGCACTGTTTCCGGCGCGCCAAAAGTACGCGCTATGGAAATCATTGATGAACTTGAAGTGGATAAACGCGGGATCTATGGAGGCTGTATTGGTTATTTTGGCTCCAGCGGACAAATGGATACCTGTATCGTCTTGCGAACGGCGATCGTAAAAGACGGCTTAATGCATGTTCAGGCAGGCGCTGGCGTTGTCTATGACAGCCAGGGCGAATATGAGTATAAAGAATGCGTTAATAAGTCTAAAGCGCTGTTCAGAGCGGCGGAAGAAGCGGTTCGCTTTTCTAGACGCGGACAAAAATAAGGTCGAGAGATGGCCGATCGTACAATTTACGACGATGGCGAAGACCCATATCGCCCCATCAGAATTGGCGATCCCGCTTCAGCAACGGACGCGCCGAAGTGGGGCGTTTTGTTATTGCGATTTATGCGTATTGTCGCCCTTTTTTGGGTTATTCAAGGGCTATTGCATTGGCGCATCGTGATGGCGACCAATCAATCCATATTTGATGTGATGCCGCGCAATGCTGCTTTTGCAATTATCTTCTTTGCCGTATTAGATCTGGTTGCTGGCGTCGGACTATGGCTGGCGACGCCCTGGGGCGGCGTTCTTTGGCTATTAATTGCCAGCGCGCAAATTTTTGTCACACTCAGCATTCCGGGTTTTTTCGTGGGCGGCTATTTGCTTATAGGCGTTAACGCATTCTTGATTATGATTTATTTTGCATTGACTTTCGAAGCCGGAAGAGACGACGACGCCCAGCGTCTCTATGAAAAACGCCGTCAGCGCAAAGCTGAGAATGAGGCTGAGCCTAAAAATGGACGCCGTCCCCCCTGGGCTCCCAAAAAATAGCGTTAATAATAATTAAAAATGATCCTTGCTCTGATTTAGATTTGATTCACTCAAATTTGTATCCATTAAAGTAAACGAGGGATTCAGCTTATTATTTAACAACGCCTTCATCTGGCCCGGCCTAATCTGCCTCATCATCAAGAATATGATCGATGTTTAAACAATTAAAAATACTGGGGCGGAATATGCAAATGAATAAGAATACCTCAGAAACATTTGTTCAAAGTGATAGTCATACTGCAATCCGACCAGCCTATCTGGAGGCGCTATCGTTGGTAGAACGCTTACATCGTCGTCTTCTTGACGTCGTAAAGGATGAGTTTGATCGACGCGGCAATCAAGAATTAAATTCAACACAAGCGTTATTACTCTTTAATATTGGCGATCGTGAAATGACTGCCAGCGAATTACGCACGCGCGGCTATTATCTTGGCTCTAATGTTTCTTATAATGTAAAGAAATTAGTAGAATTAGGATATTTGCATTATGTAAAGTCACGCGTTGACCGCCGCACTGTACGTATCAGCCTTACTGAAAAAGGACGCGATATTCAAAACATAATTGGGATGCTTTATGAAAAACATGCTCAAACAGTAGAGCAAATTGGCGGCGTCTCTGCTGAGGAATTTAATCATCTCAACAGTTCACTCTCGCGTCTTGAGCGTTTCTGGACAGATCAAATTCGCTACCAGCTGTAACCCCGTTCAATGGCTCAAACGCCAAAAGGCCTAGACTTGCCCAATAAGAACACTAATTATGTGTAAAAAATTGCTTGACGACACCCTTACTTAAAATTCTTCCTAAACACAGTTGATTACGGTAAAATCCTTGTAATTTGCGGAGCGATAATGGGCTGGTCTTTCACCATTGGCAGGTTCAAAGGCACAGCTATCCGCGTCCATATTACGCTGATTTTATTTTTAGTCTGGATTGGTTTTGCAGCTTACTTGAAAAACGGGCCTCAAGCAGCCTTTGACAGTCTCCTCTTCATCTCGACAATTTTTATCTGCATCACTCTCCATGAATTTGGACATATTCTAACCGCAAAACATTTTGGAATCGTCTCTCCTCAAGTGACCTTATTGCCAATAGGCGGTGCGGCAAGCATGGATCGCATGCCGGATAAGCCCTATCAGGAACTGTTTATAGCGACAGCAGGTCCAGCAGTTAATCTTGTGATCGCTCTGGCTCTTCTTCTTGTCCTCAAAGCCTTTGATTTTCACTCTGCTCTGCGTATTGATGATCCAACGATAAGCCTAACGCAGCGTCTTGTGGCCGCAAATATTTTCCTCGCGCTCTTTAATCTCATACCCGCTTTTCCAATGGATGGCGGGCGCGTGTTGCGAGCGCTTTTAGCAATGTGGTTAGGTCAAAAAAAAGCAACAAATATCGCTGCTACGGTTGGTCAATGTTTTGCTATTTTACTAGGATTTGCAGGATTTTTTGGCAATCCGATGCTCATCTTCATCGCCATATTTATTTTCATGGCCGCCTCTGGCGAAGCGCAAATGACTAACGAGGCGGAGACAACTAAAGATTTCCGCGCAGCACAGGCGATGGAAACCTGCATCGCGACAATCCGGCCAGAAGCAACGCTTAGAGAGGCCGTTGAGGCCTTTCTTGCAAGTTCACAAGACGAGCTGCCGCTTGTCGACACTGAAGGAAAATGCCGCGGCATGCTCTCGCGTGCTGATTTAGTTGAAGCTCTACGCGATACGCAGCCCGACATGCCCATCGCGCCTTTCGCCAAAGATCCCGCGTCCACAATCCATCCTGAAGATCCAATCAGCACTGTTCTTCAATCACTGAGCACAATGCGGTCTGTTGCAGTTATTGACGAGAATGAGCGCCTTTTGGGCCTGTTAACCCGACAATCCTTGGCTGAAATCATTATGATTAGAGATATTAGGCCAGATTGGCGCTTTTCTCGGCAGAGCCGCGCTTCAAGAATAGTTGCGAAACGCTAACGACCGTCTAAAGTGTCTGAGAAACGCTTAATTTGGCTTTTTGATATTTCATAGACCCGCCAACAAGAGACCTCTGCTCAATGTCTAACGTTACGCTGATCGACAATTACGACAGCTTTACTTTTAACTTGGTTCATTATTTTGGACAGCTGGGCGCTAATGTAACCGTACATCGCAATGATAGTGTGTCAGTGTCGGATGTTATCCAAGCGGGCCCTGAAGCGATTATACTCTCTCCAGGCCCCTGCACGCCGCATGAAGCTGGAATTTGCATGGATTTAATTAGAGCGACGTCGGAAACAATCCCAATATTTGGCGTCTGTCTTGGACACCAGTCGATTGGTGCAGTATTTGGGGGTGATGTTGTTCGAGCGCCCTTGCCGATCCATGGAAAAATGGCGACCATTCAGCATTCTGGCGCGTCTTTATTTCGGGGAATTGACGGTCCGTTTCAAGCAACGCGTTACCATTCACTTGTCGTAAAACGCGAAACCTTGCCTGACTGTCTTCAGATCACTGCGCAAACGCCAGATGAACTAATTATGGCCCTGTCCCATAAGACAAGGCCCGTGCATGGCGTTCAATTTCATCCAGAAAGCATAACTTCTCAACACGGCCATAAGATTCTTCGCAATTTTTTGGATCTTGCTGATGAATGGAATGACGCCCATCGCGGCCGGATCAAAGTTGCGTGACTGATTTCAAACCCTATCTCAATGCCGTGGCTTCAGGGACGCCGCTCACTCAACAACAAGCCTATGCTGCGTTTTCCTTAATTCTAGATGGTGCCCCGACATCGGCACAACTTGCCGCCTTCGTTATGGGTCTGCGCATGCGCGGCGAGACGGTGGATGAGATTTTTGGCGCCGCCTTAGCGATGCGTGACAAGATGCTTCCTGTCTTGGCTCCGCCCGGCGCGATTGACATTGTTGGCACAGGCGGAGACGGCGCGAATACTTATAATATATCAACTCTCGCGGCCATTATTGTTTCTGCTTGTGGCGTGGCCGTTGCCAAACACGGCGGAAAAGCCTCCTCCTCCGCCTCAGGAGCTTCGGACGTCTTAACTGAACTTGGCGTCAAAGTCGGTATTTCGCCCGCAGCCGCAAGCGCCTGCCTCAATGAGGTTGGTCTTTGTTTCATGGCGGGCCCAACACATCACCCGGCTCTTAAGAATGCGGGATCTGTTCGGGCTGAATTAGGCCTTCGCACTATTTTTAACCTTCTCGGCCCCCTGGTAAACCCAGCGCGAGTGGATCGTCAGGTGTTGGGCGTTTATAGTTCCGATTGGCTCATACCCCTGGCTCAGACGCTGCAACACCTCGGCGTCAAACGCGCCTGGCTGCTGCATGGAGAAGATGGGCTCGACGAAGCGACAACGACAAGCCCAACTCAGGTCGTCGCTCTAGAAAGCGGCGTAATTCGTTCTTTTAAGCTATCCCCTGAGGATGCCGACCTCCCCCGCGTTAGCCCGAAAGCGCTCATCGGCGGCAATCCGTCGAGAAATGCCACAGCGCTGCGCGCTGCGCTAACAGGGGAAAAAGGACCTTATCGCGATATTGCGGTGTTAAATGCGGCAATCGCTCTTGTTGTCGCGGAAAAGGCTGGCGATATTCGTGATGGCGCAGCGCGCGCAGCTAGAGCGTTGGACACAGGCGCAGCAAAAGAAAAACTTGCCGCCCTTATTCAATTTTCTCAACAAGCTCTTTGAAAGGATCTCTTTTTTGATAACTCTCTATCACCAATACTCTCGAAACTGATAAAAGTAATTTCCAACCAGATGATTGCGGGAACATAAGCTGACGCCATGACAGATATTCTAAATCACATCGAGTCCTATAAGCGCACTGAGATTGCTGAAGCAAAAGTACGGATGCCTCTTTCTGCTTTGCAACGAAATATACGCGATCACGATCCACCACGCGGTTTTCTGCATGCTATTGAGCAGAAGCTTAACGAAAGACGAATAGCGCTCATTGCAGAAATCAAAAAGGCTAGCCCGTCAAAAGGCGTAATCCGAGCTAATTTTGATCCTGAAAAAATTGCACAGGCCTACGAGGCGGCTGGCGCAACTTGTCTTTCCGTCCTCACTGACACGCCTTCATTTCAAGGTAAATTAGAATATCTCGAACAAGCGCGCCAAAAAACGCATTTGCCAGCATTAAGAAAAGATTTTCTTTTTGATCCCTACCAGGTCTATGAAGCGCGCGCTTATGGAGCGGACTGCATCCTGATTATAATGGCTGCTGTTACAAATGAAGAAGCGCGCACGCTGAATACAGCGGCCCATGACTTAGGCATGGATGTCCTGGTCGAAGCGCATGATGAAAGCGAACTTGATCGCGCACTTGCACTTGAGGCGCGCCTGATCGGCATTAATAATCGTAATCTTCATAACTTCCAAGTATCCCTGGAAGTGAGCGAGCGTTTAGCAGAACGCGTTCCACGCGACAAAATTATTGTCTCCGAGAGTGGAATTATGAATCATGCTGATTGCTTGAGATTAGAAAAATCGCGAATCTACACATTCCTTGTTGGCGAATGCCTGATGCGCGAGGAGAATGTTGAGACGGCCACGCGCACATTGCTGCATGGAACAGGGGCCTAGCGATGAGTTTGGCGACAGGCAAAAACCTAACGCATATCGCCGAAAATGGCGATGCTCGGATGGTTGATGTTTCAGCGAAACAAGACACCATACGACATGCTTGCGCACGCGGACGTGTGCTCATGTCGCAAGAGACGCTTCAACTTGCTGTAACAAATTCAGCAAAAAAGGGCGATGTATTTGCTGTTGCGCGAATCGCAGGCATTATGGCAGCAAAAAAAACCAGCGATCTCATTCCGCTCTGTCATCCACTTCCTCTCACACACATTACCATTCAGATAACCGCAGATGAGACATTGCCTGGCGTTTTAGTTGAAGCAGACGCAGGCTGCACGGGGAAAACTGGTGTTGAAATGGAAGCGCTCACAGCTGTATCTGTAACTTGTCTGACAATTTATGACATGTTGAAAGCAGTTGACCGCGCGATGCGCATTGACAGCGTCGAGCTCGTCTCCAAGAAGGGTGGAAAGTCTGGCGACTGGCTGCGTGAGGAGATGGGCTAAATGACAAGCCAATTTTTATCCGTCGATGAAGCCCGACATCGCATCCTCAGCGGCGTTAAAATTCTCGAACAAGAAGCGATCCCCCTTCAGCAGGCCCAAGGGCGCCTGCTGGCCCGAGGATTGCTGGCTCGACGCACCCAACCTCCTGTTGATGTGTCTGCAATGGATGGCTATGCGCTGCGAACAGAGGATCTTGCAAACCCAAATGGCCTTCTTCTTATTGGAGAAAGCGCAGCAGGCCATGGATTTGGAGGCGACCTCGGCGAGGGTGAAACTGTGCGTATTTTCACTGGCGCGCCAGTGCCTAGAGGCGCAGACGCTGTTTTGTTGCAGGAAAACGCCCTCCGCTCTGAAGATGGGAGGATCCATCCGCGCGAGAGCGTTCTCTCAGGGGAAAACATAAGAGAAAAGGGTCTCGATTTTAGCGAAGGACAAGCTGCATTGTCAGCTGGCGTTAAATTAGGACCTGCAGAACTTGCGCTTGCAGCTGCAATGAATCACGCACAGGTTCCCGTTGTGCGCCGTCCACGTATCGCAATCATAGCCTCTGGCGACGAGCTTGTGCTTCCCGGCACAAACCCAGGACCTAATAAAATTATCGCTTGCAACAGCTTTGCCGTCGCCGGCCTTGCCCGTGATGCAGGGGCCGATGTCATCGATCTCGGCCTGTTCAAAGACGATCTTGCAGAACTCCAGCTGGGCATTGCTCAGGCGCGGGCGCAAAAGGTCGATATTCTTGTCACCTTAGGCGGCGCATCTGTCGGCGATCATGATTTGTTGCGGCCTGCGCTGGCTGAACAAGGCATGAAATTGGATTTTTGGCGTATTGCGATGCGACCAGGAAAACCGCTCATTTATGGCTCGCTCGGCGAGATGCGTATACTTGGCCTGCCAGGCAATCCTGTTGCGGCCTTTGTCTGTTCCCTTGTCTTTCTCGCCCCGCTCATTCGAGCCCTGCAGGGAGATCAGCAGGCCAGCGAGATCCAAATGGAACCAGCTTTTATCGGTATAGATTTGCCGGCCAATAAAAGTCGCAGAGATTACATGCGTGCGAAATTAACGCGCGATTGTGACAATAGGCTAATTGCGACGCCTCAACCCTTTCAAGACTCCTCCCTTTTGACCGAGCTGACGCAATCGCAAGCTCTTCTAGTCAGGGAGGCTGGCGCCCCTGCGATAACTAGAGGCGACCTCTGCTCCATTATCCGCCTGACTCGCTAGGCCAATTGCGCGCTGAAGACAGTGACTTTAGCCTTTCCCCATGGCAGACAGAGTTCTCAAGATCTCATGAGCCGATAACCGGTTAACAATCCTGCGACGGGAGCCTGAATATCATGTCGATTATTGATTCCGTGCGCAAATCACTCGTGCCCATTCACCCAGAAGGTTATGTATTTATCGGGATCTTTGGCGCTACATCCTTTTTCCTGAACTGGCTATCTCCGACACTAGGCTGGCTAGGATTTATTGCGACAGGCTGGTGCGTATATTTCTTCCGCGACCCGCCTCGGGTTACCCCACTGCGCGAAGGTGCGGTCGTTTCACCTGCAGATGGCGTCATTTCTGCAATTGGTTTTTTTTCGCCACCGCCAGAACTTGGTCTTGGCGCAGACCCTCTGCAGCGCATCTCCGTCTTTATGAGCGTATTTGACGTGCATGTTAACCGCGCCCCAATAAGCGGAAAAGTCATAAAAATTGCTTATAAACCAGGTATCTTTCTTAACGCTGACCTTGATAAGGCGAGTGAGGATAATGAACGCAACGGCTTGGTCATAGAAACTCAATTTGGGCGCTTTGGCGTGGTTCAAATTGCAGGACTCATTGCCCGCCGCATTGTCTGTTTTATCAAAGAAGGCGAAAATGTTGGTATAGGCGAGAGGTTTGGCTTAATCCGTTTTGGATCACGCGTAGATGTTTATCTTCCTTCGAATGTTAAGCCGCTCGTTGCTGTAGGAGCCCGCGCAATTGCTGGTGAGACTATTCTTGCCGATGTTAGCGCTAACGCTCCTATCACAAGCTTTAAGACAGGCTAAGGTTGGGTATCATGTCAGAGGCAAAAAATAAGCAAGATCAAACATTGGATAGCGATTTATCCGCCTCTGAGCTTCGACGCTTGCGTTTTCGTAATATCCCACTTCGTGTTGTTTTGCCTAATATTGTTACATTGCTGGCCTTGTGTATGGGTTTAACAGCTATTCGTTATGCTATCGAAGGCCGATTTGAAACAGCTGTCACAGCTGTGATGATGGCGGCAGTATTAGATGGCTTAGATGGTCGTATCGCACGCGTGCTAAAAGGGACGTCGCGTTTTGGCGCTGAGCTAGACTCTCTGTCTGACTTTGTTGATTTTGGCGTCGCTCCCGCCGTTATCCTCTATTTGTGGAGTTTGCATGAAATAAAAGGGCTTGGATGGTTTGCCGTTCTTGTCTTCGTTATTGCCGCCGCCTTACGTCTTGCGCGGTTTAACGTCATGATAGACGATCCCGCCAAGCCTGTCTGGCAGGCTGAATTCTTTGTTGGCATGCCAGCGCCTGCTGGGGCGGTAACGGTATTATTGCCGCTTTATCTCCACCTTTCCGTTTTAGAAATTCCCTCTACAAAATTTATGGCGGCCATAAATATTGTCTATGTCATTGTGATTGCCTTACTCATGGCTAGCCGCATTCCGCATTTCTCTGGGAAACGCATTGGCCGTATCCCCCGCGATCTCGTGATCCCAGTGCTTTTTGGCGTTGGAGCGACCATTTTGTTATTGGCGATCTTCCCAATGGAGCTTCTTGCGGTCGTCAGCCTGACGTTTCTCGCCATCATCCCGCTAAGCATTAAACGTTACCAAGCATTATCAAAAACGAATTCTTGAACTCTTTCCCCCGATCAACAATATGAAAAGAGGCCATCAGTTTATTGCGCGGGTAATGGTGGTAACTCCTTTGTTTCAACATTTGGATTTCTACGCACAGGCTCTCCTGGCTGCGTATAGATAATAGCATGCTTATTCGCATCATCGGCTCTTGGGGCTGTAAGCTGCCCGCCTATTTTTTTCACAACGTCTGGCGCTTCTGAAAAGGCGCCATGTCCAACAAAATCCGTGGAAAAAGAAGAGATATCTTGAACAGAAACGCCAAGACGATCCAATTCAGATTTATCTTCAGCTTTTGATGGATCAAGCGCACCAACTCGAGGACGATCGCCAGCTATACGAGAAGAAAGCGATAAGGCGCGGTCATTATTAGCAATAAAAATAGAAACATGGCCTGGACCAATCCGCGCAATCTGTTGCTGAAATACATTAAGATCAATATCTGGATTGGCCAACATCACTTGACCAAGCCGCCCATCAAGATCCGCGTGACCTGAGATCGCAACAGCGCGCAATGTCTCCATACTCAGCCAAGCGCCCATTGAATGCGCGAGTATATGAATGCGACCAACACCTGGAGTTTGCTCTAGTCTCAATAAAATTTTTTCTAAAGCGTCGCGAGAAACAGTCGCAGCCTCTTTATCTGACTCGTAATTAAACAATCCGCCGCGTGAGTTCCATGAAAATAGGGCTGTTACGCCTGAAAAACTACCATCCGCGACGATTTGTGCTAGGCGGAACCGCGCTTCATCTAAGCCCGTATTGAAACCGTGTACATAAAGTAAAATATCTCGCGATACGCCTATGCGCCCCGAAACATGCGTGGCTATTTCGCGATAAAAATCTTCCTCATCCAAAGACCGTTTAGAGAGTACTGTAAAATGTTTAAATTTATCTGCAGCGCCAAAGCTTGGCTTTTCAATAGCTCCAGTTTGGTGATCTCTTGGCACGCCAATAGTTGTGAGAGAATATTTTGCTGAGCCATCATCGACAACTCTCTCGTTGCGCCGTGTAGAAGCAACGAATAAGGGGACGCTCATTGGCTCATTTTTTGGCGAAGTAAAATATGACCCCTCGCCAACAAGCCTGTCTACGATCCCAGTACTCTCAGGATTGCATCCTGCGAGGGAAAGTAAGAGAAATGTTAAAAAATAGAAATACAATGTTTTTCTGCACATATTCTTATTCAAAAGCCCTTCTGTTAGACTGATGTAATAAGTCAATCATGAATCCGCAATTGGTTCAGAGTCTTTTTTCTCTTCATACATCGCCCTTTGAAAAGGGAGAAAACGCGGCTAGAGAGTTAAAGATATAACTGATTAAAGATGAATATAAGTCCAACAGCATATTGGGCGTGACTAGGACGCACTTGCACTGTCCCAAGCGTCCCGTGCATAATATATTGAATTATAAATCTATCTGGGAGAGGCGCCCTAGAATGT
>BJGJ01000022.1 GCA_014190435.1 Methylocystaceae bacterium
TGTGACGCGTCATGAATTTGAAGATGCGCGCGATAAAATCATGATGGGCGCAGAACGGCGCACCTTGATGATGACGGAGGAGGAAAAGCGCCTCACAGCCTATCATGAAGGCGGGCATGCGCTTGTTCAGCTCTCGATGCCTGGCGCAATGCCAATCCATAAGGCGACGATCATTCCGCGCGGCGGCGCGCTGGGTATGGTGCAAGGTCTGCCGGAGCGCGATCAAATTTCTCAAAGTTATGAACAATTGATTGCCATGCTCGCTATTGCGATGGGCGGACGCGTCGCTGAAACGCTGGTCTTTGGGCATGATAATGTCACCTCTGGCGCCGCTTCAGATATTCAGCAATGCACGCGCGTTGCGCGCGCTATGATCACGCAGCTTGGTTTTTCTAAAGAGCTCGGAACGGTTGCCTATGCTGAGCCGCAACAAGAGCAATTTCTTGGCTATTCCACAGGTCGCGCGCAAAGCTTATCGGAAGCCACGCAGCAACGCATCGACTCAGAAGTGCGTCGATTGGTTCAAGAAGCCTACGAGACCGCTAAGCGCATTTTAACGGATAAAAGACCGCAGCTTGATGCGCTTGCGCAAGGGCTCCTTGAATTTGAAACGCTATCGGGGGAAGAAATGAAAGGTCTTCTTGAGGGAAAAAAACCCAATCGTGAAAATCTTTTATCTCCCCCCTCTTCAACCTCACCGAGCGCCTCTGTGCCGACATCTGGCGGAAAGCCCGACGTCGGGGTTGGCGGCCTAGAACCCCACCCGGTTTGACCCACTCGGCGCTTACCAAAAGTTGAGGAAGAAACTGAATTACTTTGAAGATATGAAAGACTGACAAAAGCGCATTGGATATTTTGACAAGATAAAACCCAACGCCAAGATGTCGGTGCATGCCTTAAGTGATTATTTTAATGCGTTTCAGTGCGGCGCTGTCGCAAGACAAGCGTCCTTGCTGCTACCGGTATATGTCAACTATTTGGCTCAGGCCCCATCAAGAAGGGTCCAGAATTTAACCCAAATTATAAAGAAGCCGCGCCCGCTTGGGTTCTGACGTCGTAAATTTGCTATTTTTTATGTTACAAGCTTAGACATCGTTTTTTTGAGGATTGTTTATGAGCCGCAAATATTTCGGCACCGACGGCATTCGCGGATTGGCGAATGTTAAGATCACGCCAGAACTTGCTTTGAAGGTCGGGCAAGCCGCCGGACTGATTTTCCATCGCGGTGAAGGGCGTCATCGTGTCGTGATTGGCAAGGATACGCGGCTCTCAGGCTATATGATCGAATATGCGCTTGTTGCTGGCTTTGCGTCTGTCGGTATGGATCCGCTGCTTGTTGGTCCTATGCCAACGCCGGCTGTCGCCATGCTCACACGATCCATGCGGGCTGACGTTGGTGTCATGATTTCCGCCTCTCACAATGCTTTTGAAGATAATGGTATTAAACTTTTTGGCCCAGACGGACATAAGCTCTCTGATGAAATAGAATTAGAAATTGAGAAGCTACTCGATAGTGAGCTAACTCGAAAACTTGCCGGCCCAACTGAGCTCGGCCGCGCACGTCGTATCGAAGACGTCCGTGCGCGTTACATTGAATTTGCTAAACGCACCTTGCCCAGAAATATGAGTTTTGATGGACTGCGTATCGTTATTGATTGCGCTAATGGCGCTGCTTACAAAGTCGCCCCTGAAGCGCTCTGGGAGCTTGGCGCTGAAGTTATCGCCATTGGCGTTGAACCTGACGGCTTTAATATCAACAATAATGTCGGCTCCACACATCCTCGTGCCTTGCGCGACAAAGTTCGCGAAATGCGCGCTGATGTCGGCATAGCGCTAGATGGCGACGCGGATCGGGTCATCATGGTCGATGAAAGCGGCCAGGTGATTGATGGCGATCAATTAATGGCTGTTGTTGCACGCAGCTGGAAAGAACAAGGCCTGCTGACCAAACCTGGTTTGGTGGCGACAGTCATGTCGAACTTAGGACTTGAGCGCCACCTCGCTGGACTTAATCTTAAACTGGAGCGCACAGCGGTGGGTGATCGCTATGTGATCGAGCGGATGCGCCAAGCAGGCTATAATGTTGGCGGCGAGCAATCTGGTCATGTCATCCTTTCTGATTTTTCAACAACAGGCGATGGTTTAGTCACTGCGATGCAAGTGTTGTCTGAAGTTAAGCGCCAAGGAAAAGCGGTTAGCGAAGTCTGCCATTGCTTTGAGCCTTTACCGCAAATTTTAAAAAATGTCCGGGCGCAAAAACAGGCTTTAGAAAAAGTAAGCGTGATTACTATCATAGAAGACGCGCGCAAGAAATTGGGGCACGATGGACGGTTAATTGTTCGCCCATCTGGTACGGAAGCTGTTATTCGCGTCATGGCGGAAGGCGACGACTCTCACCTCGTCGAAACATTAGTTACCCAAGTTTGCAATGCTTTGAGAGAGACTGAAGAAGCCGCATAAAGACGCGGCAAATATGTTTTAGGCGCTTAGTTTTTACACTCGATCAAAGCAGTAAAATAAGTCATATCTTGCAGATGAGCGAGGATACCGATACGCCAACGGCCCAAATGATAATTGGCGCAAATGCGCCAGAAATCAGCGTTTCGGAACTCTCGCAAGCACTCAAAAGAACAGTAGAAGATCACTTTGGCCGCGTTCGCGTTCGAGGCGAAATCTCAAACTATCGCGGCCCGCATAGTTCAGGGCATGCTTATTTTTCATTAAAAGATGAAAACGCCCGCATTGACGCCGTTATATGGAAGGGCGTCATGTTAAAGCTGCGGACTAGACCCCAAGAGGGGCTGGAAGTTCTCGCGACAGGTCGCATCACAACTTATCCCGGTAAATCTTCCTATCAGATTATTATAGAGATCCTTGAACCTGCAGGCGTTGGGGCTTTGATGGCCCTACTTGACGCCCGTCGGCGTCAATTGGCTGCTGAAGGGCTATTTGACGAAAGTCGAAAACAACTGCTGCCCTTCCTGCCAAAAACCATAGGCGTCATCACCTCGCCAACAGGTGCGGTGATCCGAGATATTCTCCATCGCATTGCCGATCGTTTTCCACGCCATATCCTATTGTGGCCAGTGCGGGTTCAAGGCGAAACCTCAGCAGCCGAAATTTCTGCAGCAATCGACGGCTTCAACGCTCTGACGCCTGAGGGAGATATTCCACGCCCCGATCTGATTATTGTTGCGCGCGGCGGTGGATCGCTTGAAGATCTATGGAGTTTTAACGAAGAAAATGTCGTAAGGGCCGCTGCGGCGAGTCATATCCCGCTTATTTCTGCAATCGGCCATGAAACCGATACAACACTTATTGATTTTGTTTCTGATTTACGTGCCCCGACGCCAACCGCCGCGGCTGAAAAAAGCGTACCTGTCCGAGATGACCTGGTAGCTGCGCTCTCACATAACCGCCGCCGACTGATGAGCAGTTGGGAAAGATTAAATGAGCGCAGAAAATTAGAAATAAATAATTTAAATCGGCTGCTTCTCAATGCTGATGCTTTTTTAGCTGCGCCCCGTCAAAGAGTTGATCGAAATAGCGAACGCTTGAATAGGCTGATCTATAAATTAAAAGATGAAAGACGGTTAAAACTTGCGCGTTTTTCTAGTTTACTGGATCGTCATTCCCCTCAAGTTGAGCTTGCCCGTATTAGTGAAAGAATACGCGGACTAACGGCTCGCTTAAACCAGTCAATGCTTGCATCGATTGGAGTTGAGAAACGCGCTATTCAAAATTCAACCCAAACAACACAGGCGACAAGCAAAAGATTAGATCATGCTATGACGCAATATATTAAGAAAAAAAGAGACTATTTTGATCACTTAAGTCATTTACAAGAAACGCTTAGCCATCAGGCAGCCTTAGCACGCGGCTACGCCTTAGTTAGAAATACGACTGGCGCTTTAATCCGTAGCGTTTCGCAAACACACCCATCTGAAATGCTTGTCATTGATCTATCTGACGGACAAGTGATAACTCAAGTCATTGACGCACCATACGCCTCATTGGGACAAGACAAAATAACAGTCCCTAAAAAAATCTCTAAAAAGAAAGCCGACCATAAGCAGGGACACTTATTTTAACTATTCAAAGCCCATTTGGAATGAAACAATTTTCCGATCCATCGGCCCTGTAGGCAGATAGCAAAATACATTGGTGGAAATTGGCGCTTCTTTACAATGGGGATGCGCATCAAGCCGTTCATACCCAAGTAATGTCATGCAGCTGGTTATTTTTTCTGAAATGAATTTTGGATTATCGCGTCTTTCAACAGGAAAATCGCGCTCAGTTTGAAACGCACATTCGGTTAAATCAATTTTCTGACCTTCGAAATACCGTCCACTGGCGCTGCTCGTGGCGAACATGGCTTCAGTAACAACGATAAAGACCAAGCCGACGACAAGGGCGATTTTGCCTCTGAGCGGAGTCTTGAGAAAATGAAGATCAAAAAGCGACAGAAAGCCGATCGCAACCAAGCCGCCGCCAATTAAAAGCGTAAAAGGCGAAAAAAATGGCGCTATTCCTTCATTCATCGCATTTTCTCCGCTCGATTCCGCCCTATTAATGTAGCGAGGGATCAATTCACGACAAGTCTTGGGGCAAGCAAATCTTGTGCACTGCAATAGCATCCTGCTCAAAGCACAGGGGATTTCTCTCGCAGAGCAGCGAAAAAAAACGCCTAGCGACCTAATCTCACATGGAACTAACGTAAAATGAAAAAGAAATTTAGCGCGACAATTTTAGTTTTAAGTCTTTTGAGCGCCAATACAGCTCTTGCTTGTCTCATGGGCTGTCGTCCTGGCGAAACTGAGACACGTAACGTCATCGATCATCTGATTGCTAAAAGATTTGATCCCAGCTTCGATGTCTTGTCGCTTGAAACCAAACGCACAGCAGACTTTGACATGATTGTTGGCGAAATCAGAGGCTATGAGATTTTTTTCAAAGCCAGCGTAAAATTTCCTAAAGGCGCCAATCTTGACTGCACGCCAGATGCCCCACATCGAGCAGTAGATTGTTCCGAAGATCGTTATTTCTCGCTGATCCGTGACACAAGACCCATCCCAGGCAGACAATTCATCGAGCCCGGCGGCGTGCGCACGTTCGACGAAGATCTCCGCTTTGCTGAACTCAAGGGCGCCTGGAGAGGGCCTGATGGCGAATATTATAAGCCCTAAAGAACTATGAATTACTCCAAAGCCTTTGTTAGCTTTTTATTAATCATGCTGCTAATTTTCTGACCCTGAGCGGTTTAATTTGTGCCCCTACGGATGGCGAGAACTTTCGCTTAACCCTGCAAAGCTAAACCTTTGACTTACTTTGTCACTGCAGGAGTTCACCATGTCATTTTCCCAAAGCCTACGCATAACCAATTTCGCCGTTGCATTAACGGTGGCATTGGCGCTCGCAGGCTGCGCGAAGAATCCAGCAGATGAACTCATTGACGGTGTTTCAGGCGGAGCCAATGGCCGCAATGGTGGAGCGCATAATGGCGTAGCGACACCAGGCAGCACACAGGATTTCATCTCCAATGTTGGCGATCGTATCTTTTTTGAAAGCGACTCGACTGAGCTCTCCTCAACAGCTCAGGCAACACTGGATAAACAAGCTGAATGGCTAACCCGCTACGGACGCTATAGTTTTGCAATTGAAGGGCACGCAGATGAACGCGGTACGAGAGAGTATAATTTTGCTCTTGGTTCCCGGCGCGCTGAAGCGGCAAAAAACTATCTTATTTCTCGCGGCATTGCTGGAAACCGTATCCGCACCACGAGTTTTGGCAAAGAACGACCTGTTGCAACCTGTGACGATATTTCTTGCTGGTCTCAAAATCGTCGTGCTGTCACCCTACTCTCACGGGGAAATTAATGAGCTCGCAAGGAAACGCCCTTGCGTCAAAGGCTCGGTTACGGCATTGAAGGCGCGCGCCTTCGGTCGCATGCAGGAGTGTAGCTCAATTGGTAGAGCACCGGTCTCCAAAACCGGGGGTTGTCGGTTCGATCCCGGCCACTCCTGCCATTTTTTTAATCGTTTGATTTTTATAAGTTTTTTTCTTCTCTTAGGGCGGCAAGCATAAAATCTTTTGCGCCCCCTCATCGTTTTTTACTAACCCTATCAGCCTGAGTGAGACAAATTTTAAGCACGGCGCAGCGGATCTATCGGCTTAACAGCGTAGGATTTAATCGCTTAACCCAGAGATCTCGCCCGCCCCTAAGCTAATCGCAGCAGATCAAATTTCTAACAGCTACTCTCTGCTTTAAAGACAATCGTTAATAGAGCGACGAGTAAGACCGCCGTCTCAGCATCCTTCTTCACGCGAGAGATCGGTGCTGCAATGGCTTCGTTTAAATTCCCAGATAGGGCGGAGCGAGAAAAGAAAAGCCTATAAGAGACATGCCATCCTAAAAATAAAAAAAACCCCACCGAGGGATACTCGGTGAGGTTTAGGGCTCCTCTGGGGAGAGATGGCCCATTTAGGGTTGAGGCCCTAAATTCAGCTAAATAGGGATCTTTGCTTAGTTTAAAACTGCACCAACAGCGCCCCAAAGAGCAGCGTTGCAAAATAAAGAAAAACGCCCGTTGCGCCGATTGCCTCTTTCATAAGTTATCCCTTCTTAGATGCATTTTAAGGCGTTCAATGCATTTGTGGTGCCACGACTTCATTTTCGATTAATTCGGGTAAAAATGATTACTACAGTTAATCTAGAAATAACATTAGAACATTTATATAAGTGTATGATTTGAATGAATAAATATTATTATACTAATGTATTTATACAGATATCGCCTGCCTATCAACGCATCAATCGCTCACGACATTTGTTAAACTTCACAAAGCGCACACATTAACAACAGCCTGCCTAGAGAAGGCAGTGATGCGTATATTTTTAGCCCAATAAAAGAAACAAACAGCCCATAACCTTTTCGATTAGGGCTCGCATGACAGCTCAGGTTATAGCTTGGCCAAAAGACGAATACGTCTTCTTTTTGAGTTCGTTACTTTACAGATTTAAGCTGCTCTCACGTGCCATTAAAACGGCGCGATCGAGTAAGCATTATGAAGGAATGTTAGCAGACGGGAGCTAACCCCCGAGCCACAAATTTAGGCGTGGGCACCTTGTGCGGAGCTCCCCTCATTCGCCAATCTTTTTTGATGTTGATTGTGATGGCGGCGAATGAGCGAGGCGCGCTTTAATAAAACCACAACCGCCATCCACCCCATAGACAGAGCGATAAAGCTTAAAACAAGAAACGATAAGGAGTGAAGAACCGTCACCAAGGACATGAAACACCCATTTCAATCAAACTTCAGGCACGATGAATGGCCTTTCTTTAAGAGCGCGAACATGACCTTTGTATGAATAGGCCCGCCTTAATTTTGCCCAGAAAGAGGCCGCGCCGATGGCATATAGGTTAAATAAAACAATGCGTTTTAATCTGTTCACCTCCTATCCTACCCACCAGTTTTTTCTTCTTTTTCAAATGAAAAGAAGAAAAAGCCCCTTTCTAATCGCTCCCTTTTGCTGAGCTCTTGTTTAACCAACGGCCCAGTGATGCGGTTTGGAAAGTGAAATTATTCAATCCTTAACCCTATCTCCCCAGACTGCCCTTTCGTAGCAAGATGATTCGGATGGGCGTGATGCGTTTGTTTTCGCGGGTTATAAAAAGTCGGCAGAGCAAAAAAGATAAATTCTTTAGCCTTAAAACACTCGTCATGATTGAATGCTTGGCTTTCGTCTACGCCGCTTTTGTGCTTGCGGTCATGCCAGGCGCATCAGATCAAAAATTCGCACAAAAGAATTATCAGCTCGCAATGAAATCTACGCAGTAAGCTGACTGTCTTTTCTCTGCTGGTAAGAAATCGAATAAACCCAATTGGGAAAACGCTATTGGTCTCATTTTAATCTCAGCTTAAAAAAATAATCCGGCCAGTAGCAATTAATCATCGGCGAAAAACCATGATGGCCTGAGGCAGATTTAACAGACTAGAGCCAAATTTGCCGCGACCTCGCGTCTGGGCTAACCCTTCCTTTCAATCACGCCGATGACGCCTGAGAGCTTTAAGTTAACACAAAACCATTATTGAACGCCCTATGACCTCAAAAGCGCCATCCCTTTCCTCCTTTCGACGCATTGTTGTGAAGGTTGGCTCTTCTTTACTTGTTGATCCAAAAGAAGCTGCCGTAAAACGCCATTGGCTTTCGCGCCTTGCGGATGATTTGGCGACACTCCACCGCGGCGGCGCCGATGTCCTCGTCGTTTCTTCTGGTGCCGTAGCGCTTGGCCGTAGTGTTTTGGGTTTTCCCTCTGGAGCCCTGCCGCTTGAAGATAGCCAGGCCGCCGCAGCTGTTGGTCAAATTGCCCTAGCCCGCTTATGGGCTGAAGCCTTGGCCGACCGCGGTCTGATCGCAGGACAAATCCTCGTTACATTTGGCGATACAGAAGAACGACGTCGTTATCTCTATGCGCGAGAATGTTTGACGCGACTATTAGCGCTGCGCGCCGTACCGATCATCAATGAAAATGATACGGTCGCCACAGCTGAAATCCGTTATGGCGATAATGATCGTCTTGCTGCCCGCGTCGCAACAATGGCCAGCGCCGACTTGCTCATTTTATTGTCTGATGTTGACGGACTTTATACAGCGCCGCCCGCTAGTGACGTTTCCGCGCGTCATATTCCGATTGTTCCCCGCATTAATGCAGAAATTGAATCCATGGCAGGCGGGGCCGCGTCCCAATATTCACGCGGCGGTATGCGGACGAAAATCGAAGCGGCAAAAATCGCTTCTACCGGCGGAGCCCATATGGTTATTGCCGACGGACGCAATGAAGCCCCGATTGAGCGTATCAGTCGAGGCGAACGCTGCACCTGGTTCCTTACCCCTTCTAATCCAGTGACTGCGCGAAAAAAATGGATTGCCGGATCGCTTGAGCCCCGAGGCTCGGCGCATATTGACGCCGGTGCCGAGCGCGCGCTTAGCGCGGGCGGCAGCTTGTTGCCCGCAGGCGTTACTCGGATTGAAGGAACCTTCGCCCGAGGCGACTGCATCTTGATCCGCAACAGCTCGGGAAGTGAAATCGGCAGAGGGCTGGTAACCTATGATGCAGCCGACGCCGCAAAAATACTCGGCCACTCAACAAAAGAGATCGAAAGCCTATTGGGCTTTAGAGGGCCAGACGAAATCATCCATAGAGACGATATGGCGCTGTCAGGCGAATGACAAAAGTTTAATGTCTTGATCATTTAATCGCTCTTGGCGAGATCGCCCGACTTCGCCATATTCGCTCATGTCGCCGCTCTGGCGACACAGACGGAGTACTACGCATGTCACCGGAAGAACGCCACCTGCTTAGCGGCCTTTTTGAGCGCATCAAATCAGCCTCAAACGGTCCAAGAGATGAGGAGGCGCAAGCTTTTATTACGGAGCAGGTCAAGGCGCTGCCTGCGGCGCCCTATCTCTTTGCTCAAACAGTCATCGTGCAAGAACAAGCTCTTGAAGGTGCAAATGCGCGCATTAAGCAACTTGAAGCACGATTGGCCGAGACCAATAGCAAAAGCGGCGGTTTTTTGAGCGGTCTATTTGGTCAGCGCCCAGCGGACCCTGCGCCAAGAACCTCAGGCCCTTGGGGACAGAATATGGGCGGCTATCCGCCTCCCCAGCCACAGGCCTATGCGCCTGATGCTTCAGGCGGTGGTTTCTTGCGCGGCGCATTAGGAACAGCAGCAGGCGTCGCGGGCGGCGTTTTGCTCGCCGAGAGCATTCGCAGCCTATTTTACCACCCAGGTCTTGGCGGCATGTCGAATTTAGGTATTGGCGCGGGGTATACGCCAACTGGCGACACAACAATCATCAATAATTATTATGGCGATGATGCTCAGGGCTATAGTGGCGATCAAAGCGCCACTCAGGACGCGGACTATGGCTCAAGCGGCTACGACGACGCCTATAGTGCTGATACAGGCTACGATGATAGCTCTGGTTTTGATAGCGGCGGCGATGGCGGCTTTGACGTTTAAGCCCAAATTAAAAAAAGAAATTCAGAGGCCCGCAAATATGCGGTCCTTTTTGCGCATCAAAAAGATGAGCCTTCTTGCCCAGAGAAGCGCTCGGCCCATTGCGCTTGATTAATTTGATAATTTTCCTGATCAATCAGATCGACAAGTTGAGAGGCAGACTCTTGCCAGCTAATGAACAGCGGTCGATCTTTTTTCTTGATCGTTTTTTCAGTTTCTACAATGTGTTGTCGCAATGAGTCAGCATCAAGCAATGAAAAATAGCGCACCTCTGCACCGCCAACTTCCCTAAAAACAGGGATATCAGACGCAATAACTGACGCTCCATAATAAAGCGCTTCAACAAGCGGCATACCAAATCCTTCAGCAAATGACGGAAAAACTAAGGCTTGTGCACGCTGATAAAACAGCCTGAGATCTGCATCATTAGCATCAGAAAACCAATAAAGTTTTCGTCCATATTCAGCGTGAGCGATAATTACTTTTTGTAAAGCAGAGGTATTCCAACCGGGGCGTCCAACTAAAACATAAATGCACTCATCGCCTTGGGCCCAGAGTTTTTCAAAGGCAGCTAATGCAATCGGATAAGCTTTTCTTGGCTCAATAGTGCCAACGCTTAAAAAGAAATTCTGGTTATTTGTTATAAATGCTTCGACAATTGGCGTTGGCATGATGTTATTTTTTAAATCAAAATCTGCCCCAAGCTGAAACCACCCCACTTGGCGCGTGCGTAAATTTTGAATGGGCGTTTCTTGTAAATACGCCAAATAATCTAGCGCCACACTTTTTGAAATACAGATTAAGGCATCACATTGACTAAGTATATGTGCAAACCATTGATGAAAGGCTGAGCAATTTGCCTCTTCGACAGCATCTGGGTAGAGCAAAGGAATAATATCATAAAGGCAGCCAATAATTCTTACGTTGGCCGCGCGCGCCTGTGTGAGTAAAATAAGATATTCTTGCCAAGAGCCCCAACCCGAGTCGAGTAGAAAAATCCTGTCTCCTGGAGCGAGATCAAATTCCTCAGGTAAATTTTCATGACGAAAATGAGAAAATATACGTCCATTTTCGATAAAAACTGGGATCGCGCTTCCGGCCATTACGCATGCATGGGTAATTTCTCTCACCACGCGTTGTACGCCTGTGTGTTTTTGATAGCGATGCGTCGCTGTCATATCTATGAACAATCGAGGCATCTGCTTGGGCGCAGGAATATCGGCGAAAAGATCTGATCTTAAGGATGAGGCTTGATGCGGATCTAGCGCGAGCCAACGGCCATCATGCCAATGACTAAACCCTAAAACGCGCGACAGGGTCCAATAAAGTTCTCGCGCTTTCGATTTGAGATAGCTAAAAAGAGGATTATTTTGCCGATGCTCTCGGTCTAATTCTGCACGCAAGAATGCTTCAATTATCGCTTTCTGCGTCATCCCTAAGTCCAATCAACCCGAAGCGGCTATCCACTGTGTGCTTGCAGGGGTGGTAGGACAGACGATAAACAAAGGCAAGAGCCTGAAACAGCTTCAGGATCTTGCCAAAATTTAAAGCCTATCAAAAGATGATCCGACCAGAAGATATCCGATTTTGTGTAGCGCCAATGATGGATTGGACTGATCGTCATTGTCGCTATTTTCATCGCCTACTCGCGCGTAAAGCGCGACTTTATACAGAAATGCTCACAACTGGCGCCGTCAAACATGGCGATCGCGCCAGATTGATGGGTTTTAATGACTTTGAACAACCTGTGGCCTTTCAGCTTGGCGGTAGCGACCCAAAAGAATTGGCGCTTGCAACAAAAATTGTCGAAAGTCAGGGTTATATTGAAGTCAATTTAAATGTCGGCTGCCCCTCTGATCGGGTGCAAAATGGAGCCTTTGGCGCTTGTCTCATGATGCGGCCAAAATTAGTGGCTGATTGCGTCAAAGCCATGAAAGACGCTACTTTTCTTCCTATAACAGTCAAATGTCGGATTGGCGTTGATGATCAAGATCCGGAAATTGCGTTATTTGAACTGGCGGAAAACTGTATTGCAGCTGGTGTAGATGCGCTTTTTATTCACGCACGAAAAGCTTGGCTCAAAGGCTTATCTCCTAAGGAAAATAGGGATATACCGCCGCTTGATTATAGGATCGTTCATAAACTTAAAAAAACATTTCCCAACACGCCAATTGCAATCAATGGAGGTCTCGAGACTATTCAGCAATTCAAAGAACAACTCCAGCATGTCGACGGCGTTATGGTCGGGCGCGCCGCTTATCATAATCCCAGTCTTTTAATGGAAATTGACGCAGAACTCTTCAACGCGCCACGATCCATTAGTGACGATTTTGAAGCAATTGACGCCTTAAGCCCCTACATTAAACAAGAATTATTAAAAGGCGAACGCCTGTCAAACATCACGCGCCATCTCCTTGGACTTTTCGCTGGCCAAGCAGGCGCAAGACTCTATCGCCAAAGACTGACATTGGACGCAACAAAACCAAATGCAAATATCGACACATTATTCGCTGCTGTTCATGAAGTTCGCGAAGCAACCCAGCGCTTGCAGTTAGCACATGCGCATAAATTAGCTGAGACTAAAAGCTAGTAAGGCGCCAACTTCAGCAAGCTGTTGCGCGGCCCCTAAGACATCTCCCGTATATCCGCCTAATTGCTGTTGCGCGCGCCATCGAACGAATCCAGCGCCCATCACAGCCGCCAAGGTCGCATACAAGGCATTCAACCAATGTCCAAGAAGAGTGGCGGGTAAAAAGCCAAAAATCGTCAGCGCCGCCAGCAAATAAATAACTACCTTAAGCGTTGGCACAATAGCCTGAGCAGCGACACCATCTTGACGCGCAGGCAGTGTCAAAATGAGTGGGGCCAGTCCAGCGACCCGGGAGAGCGCAGCCACAATAATAATTACAAAAATTGCGCCAGCTAAACTCTGTTGCGCTAAAGTAGCCAATGTCGTCACACGAAGTAAGAGCGTGAGACAGAGAGCGAGGGCTCCAAAGGTGCCAATACGGCTATCGCGCATAATCGCTAAACGAGCTTCAGGAGTTTTGCCGCTCAAGCAATCGGTAAAATCAGCTAGACCATCTTCATGCAATCCACCCGTGACGATAATGAGCGTCGCAAGAGCAAGAATTGCACTAATCAAGGGCGTTAATCCAAGGGCAATGCTGAGCAATAAAATACCAGCGCCGAAGAGACCGATAATGCCCCCTACAATCGGCAAGCTCCAAGCAATACGCTGGAAATTAAGCGCATCGCTTGAATATATTTTCTGCGGGGTGGGGAGGCGCGTATAAAATCTTAGTCCCTCAACAGTCGCCTGAACTATCCAGTGCAAGGTTTGTCCTTAAATCTTGATGATCCTATTAGCGATTATATCGTCTGGTTATAGGCGCCCACTTCTGGATTTTGCCGAAGAATTGCGTCTATAGAAGCGAACATGCTGCGTAGATTCTCTTCAGAGACAGGGCTTTCGACAACAACAACAAGCTCAGGCTTATTAGAAGACGCGCGCACCAGTCCCCATGTGCCATCTGCTACAGTAACGCGAATACCATTAACCGTAACAATATCTTCAATCTTTTGATTAATTAATAATTCACCCCGCGCACGCATGCCTTCAATATGTGAAATAACATTTTTCACGACATCATATTTTTTTTCGTCATCGCAGTGGGGAGACATTGTCGGAGAGCCCCAAGTCTTCGGCAAAGCAAGATAAAGATCCGCCATTGACTTATCTGGATTGCGATCCAACATCTCGAGAATATGCACCGCTGTCAAAAGCCCATCGTCATAGCCCCGGCCAATGGGTGAATTAAAGAAAAAATGACCTGATTTTTCAAAGCCTGCAAGCGCTTTTGATTCATTAACGCGACGCTTAATATATGAGTGCCCCGTTTTCCAATATTCTGTTTTAACCTTTCTTGCGATCAGCTCTGGATCTGTTACAAAAAGACCTGTTGATTTAACATCAACAACAAAATTGGCGCCTGGATAGACTTTTGACAGATCGCGAGCGAGCATCACCCCGATTTTATCGGCAAATATTTCTTCGCCATTATTATCAACAACCCCACAGCGATCGCCATCGCCATCAAACCCCAAGCCAACATCCGCTTTTGTTTCACGCACCTTTTCTGCAATTGCATGCAACATTTCTAAATCTTCTGGATTTGGATTGTAGCGCGGGAAATTAAAATCTGGCGTGATATCTAACGGAATGACTTCGCACCCGAGCGTTTCCAACATCTTTGGCGCAAAAGCGCCTGCTGTGCCATTGCCGCAGGCAGCAACAACTTTCATCTTACGCGAGAAGGGAGGACGCTTAGTCAGATCGTCCAGATACAGTTTTGAAAAATTCTCAACATAGTCATAGGCACCCCCACTCATGGTCTGCGCTTGTCCTGAAAGCACAATTTCCTTAAGTCGCGTCATCTCCTCAGGCCCAAATGTCACAGGCCTGTGCGCGCCCATCTTTACGCCAGTCCACCCATTATCATTGTGGGAAGCTGTTACCATCGCTACGGCGGGAACATCGAGTGCAAATTGCGCAAAATAGGCCATGGGCGATAACGCCAGTCCAATATCGCGCACACGAACGCCTCCAGCCATTAAGCCGCTTACGAGGGCTAATTTTATTGAGGCTGAATAACTGCGATAATCGTGACCCACCACAATCTCAGGCGCGACTCCCATTTCGCGTAATAATACGCCAAGCCCCAAGCCTAACGCCTGGACGCCCATCAAATTTAAATCAGGTCCAAATAACCAGCGCGCGTCATATTCTCGAAAGCCCGTTTGTTTGATCAAAGGCGCCATTTCATAATCAAAGGTATTTTGATGTAAATTCTGCAAAGGCTTAGGAAACATAATGTTTGTCCTTAATAGGTCAGGCAACCGATTCGACCCTCATTTTACTGATCTCTCCTTTAACCGTCCCAATGCATCGAGACCAGTTTTGATCTCTAAGAAGTAGACCGTGGCCGCGCGCGCAACGTCGGCTGAGCGCATGCTGGGTCGTCCGGCCATTCATGACGCGGGTACCGGCCTTTCATTTCTTTTTTAACCTCATGCCATGACCCTTTCCAAAAGCTTGGTAAATCCCGCGTTGTTTGAATGGGTCGATGCGCAGGAGATAAAATTTCTAAAGAAAGCGCTACGCGCCCGCCCACAATTGTTGGATGCGTGGAGAGACCATAAAGCTCTTGAACCCGCACAGATAAGAGTGGCCCATTTGATGCTGCATAATCAAGCGCATGGCGTGATCCTGCCGGCGTTTCAAAGAAAGCTGGCACCTCACGCTCCAAGCGGGCCATTAAATCATAAGGTAAGAGATGACTAAGCGCATTGCTTAAATCCTCTTGTGTAATTTCTAGAAGCGATGTGCGGCCGATAATAAAAGGCGCTAGCCAGTTTTCTAATGTGGCTTCTAACGCATTGTCTGAAAGATCTGGCCAAGCACTTCCCTGACCTTCCGCTTGATACAGAAAATTCACGCGATGCCGCGTCTGAAGTTGCTCTTTCGTCCAGAGCAAACGCTCAAGGCCTATGAGCGCGATGCCTTGCGCTAACATTATAGCATTATCTAAACTCGGCTCAACAGCAAGATTTTGTTCATTTAAACGAATAGCGCCTAGGCGTTGAATTTTCCTTCTGCGCAACGCGCCTTTTGTTGCATCAAATGTCGTCTCGTCGCTTATTGTAAGACGATCTGCGCCAATCATATCGATTTCTTTTTCAGTTAAAGCGCAAGCAGCGAGGATTTGTGCTCTCGCAGCACGTCCAATAATTTCGGCGACAGCTAAATAGGTTGCCTGAGATAAAGGATGTTCTTCAGGAAGATAAGCTGCACGCCCATTGGCCATGAGAAAATCACCCTTCGCTCCCCGAGATTTAGCTAACCGATCAGGAAAAGCGAAAGCAATCAAAGCGCCATCTGAAAGCGTTGGTTGAGCCGCATCAATCACCAAATCTATCACGTTTTCTTTCGCCTGCCTCGCCCAATGCGCTGCAAGACGCTTGGCGCTGATCGCACGAGGTGACTGATCAAGCTGAAATCGATCATACCGATAAGTCAGATCTGCATTATCGCCGCCTAATCCACGTTCAGTGAGTAAGACAGCAAGACGCGCCGCGCGCTCAGCTTCTCCGTGAGAGGCTGCAGTTAAAATCATACAGGCAAGACGTGGCGGGAGCGGTATAGCGCGCAGCGCTTTGCCTCGCGCCGTTAAGCGACCAGATAGATCAGTCGCGCCAAGACTACGCGCGAGCGTCAGCGCTTCAGTCCAAGCAGGAATTGGCGGCGGATCCAACCAATTTAGGCCTTGAGGGTCGTTTACGCCCCATGCGGAAAGATCCAAAACAAGATTAGAAAGATCAGCCGCAAGAATTTCAGCTTTTGCAAAAGGCGCAAGCGCTTTGGTTTGGGATTCATCCCACAAGCGATAACAAATACCGGGCTCGGTTCGGCCAGCGCGCCCTGCCCGCTGATCAACGCTACTGCGCGCGGCGCGTACAGTTTCTAATCGCGTAAGGCCAAGATCTGGCTCATAATGCTGTATACGCGAAAGACCGCAATCAATGACAATTCGCACACCTTCAATTGTGAGCGATGTTTCGGCAATAGAGGTCGCTAAGGTAATTTTACGGCGACCCGGCTCGGCAGACGAAATCGCCCAGTCTTGCGCTTGGCGCTCCAACGCACCATACAAAGGTGCTATATCAATATTTTTTAGTGCGAGATCTCTCAATTGGTTTGCAACGCGCTGAATTTCAGCTTGTCCGGGCAAAAAAACCAAAATTGAGCCCTGCTCTTCACGCAAGGCTAAATGGATAGCTCTGAGCGTTGCCTCTTCAAGTCGTTCATTTGGTTGACGTCCAAGATACCGAACATCAACATCAAAAGCGCGGCCTTCAGAAATAATGACGGGAGCATCATTCATCAACGCAGCAATACGCGCGCTGTCGAGTGTCGCAGACATAACAATAACACGTAAATCATTACGCAACGCTGCTTGAACATCGAGTGTAAGCGCTAAGCCGATATCAGCATCAAGTGATCTCTCATGATATTCATCAAAGATGACGCCAGCGATATTTTCAAGAGACGGATCATCAATGATCATGCGAGCAAAAACACCCTCCGTCACAACTTCAAGACGTGTTTTAGCGGAAACTTTTGTCTCAAGCCGCATCCTTAAGCCGATCGTCTCTCCCACAGCTTCGCCAAGAAGCCGAGCCATACGATTGGCCGCCGCACGCGCTGCAAGCCGGCGAGGCTCCAGCAAAATAAGTTTGCGATCCTTTGACCAAGCTGCATCGAGCAAGGCAAGCGGCGCACGAGTTGTTTTACCGGCGCCCGGTGGAGCCACGATGACGATATGCGCACGGCTCTCAAGAGCCTTTAAGATCTTTGGTAATACCTCATCAATGGGTAAAGATGGATTCAAAGGATGTGTCACATTTAGTAAAAAAAACGCCCTCTCTTATGGATGGAGAGGGCGTTAAAAAATTATCTAATAGGCTTTTATGCGGCGCGACGGCCTTGCTGCTGAATGGCGGAAAGTTTCCAGCCATTGGCCCCTGCTCCCGCCTCTCTTTGGAACGTCCAGGCTTCCACCGCTTCAATCGTCCCGGGCGATTCATCAAGAATACGACCGGTTGTTCGATCTTCTATGACGTCATTTAACGAAAAACGCATTGCAACGGTAGCATATTCGTCGCTTCCTTCACGCCAAGCTTCTGAGAGATCCCCCTGCAGGAGCTTCACATTTGAGATACGGTTAACAACACCACGACGCTGATTGGCTTCCAATTCATCATCAAAATAAGAAGCCATTTCTGGCGTAGTTTTCAAGCGCAGCGCCCCTAAGTCTTCAGCGCTATAGGCCAACTGAAGCTCGCCCAACAAACGCTCAAAACAATTAAAGTCGTCTGGCGAGACCTTAATCGGGACAGCGCGTGTTTGTTGTTGCGCACCGTTCCAACCGCCAAATCCGCCAACACCGGATGGTGGCGTTGATGAAGCGCCAAAATTCGATCCGCGTGCGAAAGCGTTTGCGTAAGGCTCACCAGAAGTTTTGCGATTGGTAAGCCAGTTAAACGCCAGTCGAAGGAGAAAGAAAATCAAAGCGGCCTGCATCAAGAGACCAATGATCGACATAAATCCACCCATGCCACCAAAAAAACCTTGACCCGTTAACAAGCCAAAAAGGCCCGCGCCAAGTAAGCCCCCCGCTAAGCCGCCCATAAGGCCACGCCCAAAGGATGAGCCACCAAAGCCAGGTTGTGCAGCATAGCCGCCATTCATTCCCGGGCCGGGTCGTGGCGTCATACTCCGCTCAAAAGGCGAGGCAGTTCCCGGCATTGTCCGCGTTGAAGGAGGTGCTGACCAGCTGCGCATGCCGCGGCTACCAAAACTTCCCCCACCCCCCATTCGCGCCTCAGCCAAGGCAGGCGCAAGAGCCAAAAGACCGGCAAGAAACAAAACTTTAAGCGATCCGCGTTTTACCGCCAAAAATCGCAGCATAGCTAATATCCCCCTTATCGGGCAAAATGCCCTTTGTGACTCTTAGATATAGGAGCCGATGGCCTGTGAGGCAAAGGGGAAAGGACGAATTATAACATTACATCTTTTTAAGGTTTCAACAGATTTCACAGCCCTATCCCAACAGTTATGGGCGACTTTAGACCAGCAACGGGTTAAATCGGCCCATGCAACACTATCTCGATCTTCTTGAAAAAATTCTCTCGGAAGGCGTTCGCAAAGAGGATCGCACCGGCACGGGAACCTTATCCCTGTTTGGGCATCAAATGCGTTTCAACTTAAATGAGGGCTTTCCGCTCGTCACAACAAAACGCCTTCATCTACGCTCCATTATCCACGAGTTACTGTGGTTTTTAAAAGGTGACACCAATATTGGCTATTTAAAAGAAAATGGTGTGACAATATGGGATGAGTGGGCCGATGCGAAGGGTGATTTAGGTCCAGTCTATGGAAAGCAATGGCGCGCTTGGCCCAAGGATGATCAGACAACTATTGATCAAATCAAATGGGTGATTGAAGAGATTAAAAAAAATCCCTTCTCACGACGTTTGATTGTAACGGCCTGGAACCCTGCCGATATCGATAAGATGGCGCTTGCGCCTTGCCACTGCCTTTTTCAATTTCATGTTACACAGATCAATCATCAAATGCGTCTCTCGTGCCAATTATATCAGCGGTCCGCTGACGTTTTTCTCGGCGTGCCCTTTAATATAGCAAGCTATGCGCTCCTAACACACATGGTAGCGCAAGCTACAGGCTGCGTGGTTGGCGATTTTGTGCATAGCTTGGGAGACGCGCATCTCTATCTCAATCATTTGGATCAAGCACGCATTCAATGCGCACGCGCGCCCAAAAAGCTGCCAATGTTAAAGCTTAACCCAAAAATTACTAACATATTTGACTTTGCTTATGATGATATCACGATCCATGACTATGATCCCTGGCCTGCTCTTGCTGCGCCAATAGCGGTGTGACGATAAAAATGAAAATAAAAATCATCGCTATTGTTGCGCGGGATCGCAATAATGTTATTGGCTCGAATAATGATCTTCCATGGCGTCTCTCGAGTGATTTGAAACGCTTCAAAGCGCTAACAATAGGCAAGCCAATGATTATGGGCCGCAAAACCTGGGACTCCATTGGACGGCCGCTACCAGGTCGCGAGATTGTCATTTTGACTCGAGACACGAAGTTTCGCGCAGAGGGTGCGCATCTTGCCACAACTCCTGCACAAGCCTTGGCGACAGCGCAACGCCTTGCCAAGATGATGCAGACAGATGAAATTATTATTGCCGGTGGGGGAGATATTTTTCACGCCTTCCTGGATTACACTGACCGGATTGAAATTACGGAAGTGGCTCTCGATACGGATGGCGATGCGCGTTTTCCTGATTTAGACCTAAGCCAGTGGACGAAAGTCCATCACGAGCATCCTGCGCGGGGGCCTGAGGATGACGCAGACTTTCATTATGTTACGCTTGAAAGACGCAAAGCATTATAAAATTATATCTTGCAAATTGAATAGTTGCGGGATCGAAAAGCTCTCGCTATAAAGCGCCGGATAACGCATGAAAAGGCGATCAGATCGGAGTGTAGCGCAGTCTGGTAGCGCACCTCGTTCGGGACGAGGGGGTCGGAGGTTCGAATCCTCTCACTCCGACCAGTCCCGCCATTAAACCAAATAATTTCAATTAGATAAGTTTATAAAAGTGTAGCCAGTCTTACAATTGGTCTTACAAAATATTCTCGCTAAGGTGCCCCTGCTCCAATAATTGTTTACGATTTGGTCTCAAAGTCAGCCAATACAAACACCGGCCGAAAATCTCGGACGAATTCATGACGATAACGCATGACATAAGCGCTAGAGTCTTACATAGAGCAATAACTATAGGCCTTGTGTAATCTAAATATGCTGCCTTGAATTTTACTAAGGGTAATAACCAATTAAGATCAGATATAATTAATCAGCCTATTTATTTTTAGCGATAAATTTTATTTCTGATTTTATAAATATCTTTTTGCACTACCAGATAATTAATTATGCATGAATAACATCCGTCGGCCTCGCCGAGATTTATCATAGCTGCCAAATATATCTATTATCTCGGATTATAAAAGGAGGCTTATAACGCGCCTGCTTCTTACGCCAATCACGAACACCTCTCAGCATTTCTAGATCCGCTGTTTTGAGAGCATGACACTCCCAGATCTGTAAGGCCTGCCAACGGGCCTGATTGTTCGGCTTCTTAGACAGTAGCCGCTCTACCACGTGAATGGGTGGCTCATAGAGGGGCAACTCTCTCGTCAGATTATCTAAGTCGTCCTTCATGCCTAAGCTGCCCACAGGAGAGGAAGAGACGAAGAT
>BJGJ01000023.1 GCA_014190435.1 Methylocystaceae bacterium
AGAATGGCAGACCTTCAATATCGCCAACCGTTCCGCCGATTTCAATTAAAACGAAATCAACATTCTCATTTCCTTCAAGCGCAAATTCTTTTATCGCATTAGTCACATGAGGAATGACTTGTATCGTGGCACCTAAATAATCGCCGCGCCGCTCTTTGTTGATAATGTCTTGATAGATACGGCCGGTTGTTACATTGTCTTGCCGCGTCGCAGGACGTCCCGTGAAACGCTCATAGTGACCAAGATCTAGATCTGTTTCAGCACCATCATCGGTAACAAAAACTTCGCCGTGCTGATAGGGGCTCATCGTCCCTGGATCAATGTTGAGATAGGGATCGAGCTTTCGAAGCCGAACTGTGTAGCCGCGTGCTTGCAAAAGCGCGCCGAGCACTGCCGACGCCAAACCTTTGCCAAGAGAAGAAACCACGCCGCCGGTGATGAAGATGTACCGCGCCATGGGATTTAACGCCTAAAGAATTTCAGGCGCTTTGGATAGGACTTTCTTGCTTTAAGAAAAGCGCTTTCCCCAGCCGATTTTCACCCTTGAGGCAAATTCATGAAAAAAACTTATTGGCCTGCAGCGGGCTTGCCTGTTTTTGGCTCAGCTGGGGCGTTTTTGGCGGGTCCTGTCGCGCTTGGCGGCTCGGCTGCCGGCGCAGTACCTGGCGCGCCTTGCACCCGCTGCTGCTGCGCACGCTGCAATTGATCAAAGATGCTGTCTTTGTTTGCTTCTGGAGCCGCGGGCTTATCGCCCTGCTTGGTCTCAGGCTTGACCTCTTTCAGCTTGGTCGAGCCTTGGTCAAGAGCCTTGGTCCAATCTTCTCCAGCCTCAGAGCGCCGCTGCCATGCGGGTAAAACGGTGAGCGCAATGCTGGTTAGGAAAAAAATGGTCGCCAAAATGCCGGTTGCGCGGGTGAGCGCGTTGGCCTGGCCGCGACCGGTGAAAACACCGCTTTGGCCCATGCCAAGGGCACCGCCTTCAGACTTTTGATAGAGAATGAGGATGACGAGAGCGGAGACCACCATCAGGTGGATCGCAATAATAACCTGTTGCATTTAGAACCTTTTCTACATTCTCTTGGGCGGAGCGCTCCGTCAGAAGCGGGCTCGACGCGCTTAACATGGGGGCTTTTACACCAAGATGACGTCGTGAGAAAGGTCAGGCTTAAGTCGATAAGACTTAAAGAAAGCGCGCGTGTTACCCCGCGCGCTTTGAGGGGCCATTAACTGCCCTTGGGGGCTTAATATTTATTGCCGTCCTGGCCTTTCCAACTGCCGCCGATTTCGTCAAAGCGCGTCTCATCCTTAAATTCGATGACTTTGCCAGGCTCGATATATTGTTTTTCTTTAATCGTCTGATTTTGAACTGTTGTTGAGTAATAGGTGCTGGCGGAACAGCCTTCCTTAACCTTGCCGTCCGCTTCCGGCTTGCAGTCTAAATTTGCGCCCTTTGGAAATTTCACCAGCGCTGTGAAATAAAACTCATAGCCTGCGTGACCTGCGCCCTCCACATCCAGAGCCCAGCCGCGCGTGATGTCAAATTTCTCAACAATAGCGTCTGCATCAAATTTTTTCTTAATAATATTTTCGAAAACTTTGCGCGCCGCCTCAGGCTTGGGCTCACAATTCATGAGACAAAAGGCGCGGGCTGGAGCCGCCGCCGCAACAAAAGTTAGCAGCGTTAAAGCAGCGATCGTAATCTTGTTCATATAAGACCTCCCCTTCCATCTGGGCGATAAAGGCCTACCGCCAGAAGTTTCGTTCCAAGCACAGAAGGCTCTGCGAAACTGTTATAGTTGACACTATTGAAGCTGCACGCCTTCTGCTAATGCGGCAAGAGCGTTACTGCGCGCGAATTGTCGCACAAGACAGCGTCCTAACACGAGTGTTGCGTCGCGGAGGTCATCGCTCTATTGACGGCGCGAGTTTCTCCAACTGTTGAATGAGGTTTTCATGTCCGCCTTTAAGCTTCTGCTCCTGCCAGGAGACGGCATTGGTCCAGAAATTTCTGCTGAGGCTGAAAAGGTGCTCGCGTTTTTACAAACGGCAGGAATTGCAAAATTCGAAATAGAGCGCGGTCTTGTCGGCGGCGCGGCCTATGATGTCCACGGCGCAGCAATCAGCGAAGGTGATATGAAGCTTGCGCAAGCAAGCGATGCTGTTTTGCTCGCAGCAGTCGGCGGCCCTAAATGGGACGGCGTACCCTATGACGTACGACCGGAAGCGGGATTATTGCGCTTACGCAAAGATCTTGGTCTTTTCGCCAATCTTCGTCCGGCCATTTGTTATCCTGCCTTAGCTGAAGCCTCTTCGCTTAAACGCGAACTCGTCGATGGTCTTGATATTATGATCGTGCGCGAATTGACTGGCGGCGTTTATTTTGGCGAGCCTAAAGAAATTATAGATTTAGGTAATGGTCAAAAGCGCGGCGTTGATACGCAAGTTTACGAGACCTATGAAATTGAACGGATTGGTCGGGTTGCGTTTGAACTTGCGCGCAAGCGCAACAACAAAGTTACCTCATCTGAAAAAGCCAATGTCATGAAATCAGGCCTGCTATGGCGCGAAGTGATTTCAGCTTTGCATAAGCGAGAATATGCAGATGTTCAACTTGAACACATGCTTGCTGACGCTTTGGGCATGCAATTGGTGCGTTGGCCTAAACAGTTTGATGTTATTGTAACCGACAATCTGTTTGGCGATATGCTTTCCGATGTTGCATCAATGTTGACAGGCTCTTTAGGCATGTTGCCTTCAGCCTCGCTTGGCGCCGCGGACAGCAAAGGTCAGCGCAAGGCGATGTATGAACCCGTGCACGGCTCAGCTCCAGACATTGCAGGAAAAGGGATCGCCAATCCAATCGCGATGATTGGATCGCTTGGCATGGCGATGCGTTATTCTTTCAATCTTCTAAAAGCGGCTGACGCCATTGAAGCTGCAATTTCTGCTGTGTTGGCTCAAGGAATGCGCACTGCGGACATTAAGGGCGAAGCCGCTCAAAGTGTTTCGACCAGCGAGATGGGCAATGCAATTGTCGCGCAGTTAAAGAAAATTCTTGCATAAAAATTAAAAAGCCCCGGCGTATCACTCCGCCGGGGCTTGATCTTGAAAAGCTGCGTTTAGCGCTTGCGTGACTTCTTGGCGGAAGCGCCGCCCGTGAATTCAGAACGGCAATCTGCAGAAAGCGCCGATATCTGAGCAGCAAGGCATTTCTCGATGGCGACAGGGTCGGGAACCGCCGATTCACACAAACGATAGGCGTCGTTTTCACAAGCCGCCTTTTGCTCTGCTGTACCCTCAGCAAAAGCGGGCGCAACCGCAAAAACCGCCAAGACAGCCGAGAGCCGGAAAATAGTGCGCATTCATCCATTCCTTCTTCTTCAATCTGGGATTCTCAAGACCGCTCTATCTGTCTGAGTCGGATCTCGCCCCCCTTTAACCATAGCCACCCTAGAAGAGTCGATAAGCGCAATTTTTGGGCGTTTAAAAAGATATTTAAAAGCATCTCTTTTTTCTATCTATCTGTATTTAATGCATAAAAATAACCAAGACAAAAGGCCTAACCCTAAATACTGATCTCTCCAACTCACAGATCGGCGTCGATTATGATCTCTAAGCCCCGCATCAAGAGAGAATCATACCTCCGGTTTTCATGCTTAGCGCTCGCCTGGCGCGCCCGTTGAGAGCGCATCACTACGCTAACCCAACCCCAAGATCGCCAGATGCGCCTTAATTGGTCTCTGGCGGAGCAATTTTAAGCGGCGTAATTTTACGCCGCTCCTGAGGCGCGCCGGCGCAGTCCTGGTTATAGATCGACTTGCCATAGTGACAGGGCATGTGCGCTGGGAGTTCCGGCGGATTTTGCTGCGCTTCCAGCCCCAGGTCTTTTTCCTCAAGGGTCGGGGCAAGAGTTTGAGCGGGTGCGGGCAGATAAAGGCGCCCACGTTCTTGGGCAAGAAAATGCGCCAATAAAAACGCCATAACGGCGTAAAACAACACCCAGCTCAGCAGAGTTCCGATCCCGCGCATTTTTACTCCAGGGTGCTAACGCGGCTGAGCACGTAGATCGCCCGCTTAAACCATCTCTTTAACACAATCACACGCGCCAGACCGCCGTGTTTGATCTTTTATCGATAAAAAAACACCGCAGGCTTAACGTGTCAAAACCCTCGCCTTGCGTTAGCATTTATCTATGAAGACGAATCATTTGCTTTTCTCGCTAGCGCTAATGCTAGTACTGCCTACCTCAGCCCGCGCGGACTTCTCAGACTGTCTTGCTGAGTTACGTCAAGCAGCAGCCAGCGCTGGCGTCCGACACCAAACGATTACTGCAGCGACAGAGGGCATGACGCCTAATGACGCTGTTAGTTTTATGGATAAACAACCTGAGTTCACGACGCCGGTTTGGGATTATGTTGCTGGCTTAGTCGATGAAGAACGGGCTGAGGAAGGCAAACAACTCCTACACAAATACGCAAGCGCCTTACACGCAGCGCAAACACGTTATGGCGTAGATCCAGCAACTATTGTCGCTGTTTGGGGCGTTGAGTCCGATTTTGGTAAAAGCTTTGGTAAACGATCTGTCATTCAATCTCTGGCGACGTTGGCCTGCGAAGCGCCCCGCCGAAACGATTATTGGCGCAAGGAGTTTGTTGCAGGGCTTAAAATTCTCGATAGCGGCGATATACAAGCGGAGGAATTTCTCGGCTCATGGGCTGGCGCTTTTGGACATACGCAATTTATGCCCTCAACTTTTCTCACGACAGCTGTTGATCATGATGGCGACGGCCGACGCAATATTGCAAGCTCCGCGCCTGACGCATTGGGCTCTACTGCAAATTTTCTTCACAAAGCTGGCTGGCGCGCTGGCGAGCGCTGGGGGTTTGAGGTCAAATTGCCAAGCGGCTACTCAGGCCCATCAGGACGCAGACATCGTCAATCGCTTTCACAGTGGGAAGCGCGCGGTATAACAAAATTAGACGGCAGCGGATTAGGCTCAGGTTCAGCAGCATTACTTTTACCCGCCGGTGCTGATGGTCCAGCGTTTTTAGTTACAAAGAACTTTGACGCGATTTATAGTTATAACGCGTCAGACGCTTACGCGCTCGCAATTTGCGTTCTTTCAGATTTGTTGCGGGGAGGCCATGGCATTCAAACGCCTTGGCCAACTGATGATCCGGGACTTTCCCGCGCTGAACGCCGCGAATTACAAGCGCTGCTCACGCGTCAAGGATATGATGTTGGCGACGCTGACGGCGTCATTGGGACAAAATCAAAAGAAGCAATTGCTGATTTTCAAAGCCGCGCTGGCTTACCCCGCAACGGACGCGCCAGTTTAAAAGTCTTAAACGCGCTGCGCGGTCGATGATCTATCGCGTGGGGATCATGACATTGCTGCGTTATTTTTGAACGGGCTGAACGAGAGGAAGATCTGGATCAAGCGGATCTTCTTCGATCCAGGCCATGCCCAAATCCCAAATCACTGCAAGCACGACAGGCCCTACAAAAAGGCCGGGCAATCCGTGTGCGATTACGCCGCCAATCACGCCAATAAAAATAACCAACATTGGCGTTGACAGGCCATGAGCTAATAACATCGGCTTGAGGACATTATCCATATAATTAACGGTGAGCATGCAAAGCGTCAGCGCAATAGCTGGGCCGGTATTAAGATGCGTCCAGGCCCAAAAAATAACAGGCGCGACTACCAATAAGGGGCCAATTTGTATAATGCCGAGAACAAGTATCGCCATTGTCAAAAGACTTGCAGCTGGCACTTTGGCAAGCCCAATGCCTATGCCGCCTACAACAGCCTGACCCAGAGAAACGCCCATAACACCGCGCGAGACAGCATTGATTGTTGCGCCGGCAAGATCAACAAATTTATCGCCGCTTGAAGGATTAATCCGACGCGCTAAGGCGCGGATCATTGCAAGGAATTGCGCGCCTGAAGCAATAACAAATCCTGTTAAGATCACGGACAAAAGAAATTTTAACGTACCATCGCCAGCGTTACGCGCCATCCCCAGCATATATTGTCCTACTGGATTGAGCTGCGGCGCGATCATTGACAGCGCGCTGGTGAGATTTGTGGAAGCAAGCTCCCAAAAGTCATAGATTTGCCCGCCAATTAGCGGCCAATCTTTTACAGATTCAGTTGGCGGGGGAATAGACAGATTCCCTGATTCAATCCCAGAGATCAAATCTTTAACAGGTTCAATAAAGCCAAAAGCCACCCAAGTCGCTGGCCCAATAACAAGCAGAAGGCCGCCTAATGTCATCAGGGTCGCCGCGATAATTTGACGTCCGCCAAGCAAAGCTGAAAATTTATTAAAGAGCGGATAAAAGGCCACCGCCATAACGCCGCTCCAGACAAATATTGCAGCGAAGGGCTGGATGATTGTGATGGTCCAATAAAACAACAGGCCAATAACCAGCAATCGTATCGATAATTCGATAAATCGCGCGTTAAAGCGCCGCTCAACGGCGTCAAATCCATTTGTTTCGTCAATCACGCTTTTATCCCTGATGGCTAGAGGTAAGGCATTAGTGGCCAGCTCAACAGGCGCTGACAAGGGGGCTTCTCATGGAATTTAGACATTTCGACGTTTTTTCAGTTAAAAGAAAGCCTCAACAGCCCATGAGCCGCATGAAATGACCATCCGTTTACACCAAGGCGACCTCCCTAACGGATCCCCTCTTTCGCCCATTGTGGCGATAGATACGGAGACGCTGGGCCTTAATCCCCACCGCGACCGTCTTTGTCTTGTCCAACTTTCATGGGGCAATGGCGATGCTGATCTCGTTCAAATTATGAAGGGGCAAACGCAAGCGCCTAATCTACAAAAATTACTCGGCGATCACAGCGTCTTAAAGCTTTTTCACTTTGCAAGATTTGATATGGCGATCCTGGCCAAAACCTTTGGCATCACCCCGGCTCCTGTTTATTGCACAAAAATCGCATCGAAACTCTGCCGTACTTATACTGATCGGCATGGCCTGAAAGATCTTGTTCGAGAGCTGCTTGGCGTAGAAATTTCCAAGCAGCAACAATCTTCAGATTGGGGAGCCGCTATTCTTTCAGAAGCCCAACAAAACTATGCGGCCTCTGACGTGCTTTATTTACATCAACTCAAAGAGCGGCTTGACGTCATGCTCGCGCGCGAAGGCCGAATGGCGCTTGCGGGCTCCTGCTTTTCTTTTCTCTCGACCCGCATTGAACTTGATCTCGCCGGCTGGCCGGACATAGATATTTTTTCTCATGAATAAAAGGGTGCGAACGCCTCGAATTCGCCACTGAACAGGCCCTATATAAGCCCATGAACGATGCGCCGCAGGCACGAACTGGCCGCGATAGACTAGACGCGCTGACAACGAAGCGAGAAAGCGCTTTTCCCGCGGCGCTGCGCCATACCGCGCGCGTTGCGCGTCTGCGACGCTGGATCCTTTGGGGCGCCGCCGGCATTGTTGCGCTTGTCGCGATCGGCCTGATTGTGAGCTCGGTAAAGCTTCTGCCCGTTGATCTCCGCTTGGCGCGCGTGGCGATGAAAGGGTCTCATATTGTTATCGACTCGCCAAAACTCGTTGGCTATCAAAAAGACGGGCGACCTTATGAGGTACGCGCAAAAACTGGCATACAAGATATCGCTGCGCCAGATACAATCGATCTAGATAGCGTTGAAGTACGGATCGAAAATAACGCTAATAGCGCTATTACGCTGCAAGCGCAAAAGGGGCTTTACAGCACAAAAGGCGATCGGGCGGATATGACTGGCGGCGTGATTATTCGCGACCCCAAAAAATTTGATATGCGACTTGAGTCTGCTGTTATGGATTTTAAAACCAGCAAAATGAAATCAGATAAACCGACAATTTTAAAACTTGAAGGCGGCGAGATTTCCTCTAAGGCGGTCGAATTCTCACAAAAGGATTCGCATGCAACCTTTAGCGGTGGAGTCCATTCGACGCTTTATGGCGAAGGTGCCGAACCGGCTAACGCTTTCCATGCTGTGCCGTGATATCAAATCTCGTGACTAGAAAATTATCTTTCGCGGTTATTTTTATTTTACCTGTTTTCATGGGCAATGTTGCCTATGGCAAGGGGCGCACCAGCGGCATTTTACCCGGCGCCTCACCTAAAGATGCTTTAACTGTTGACGCTAACACGCTGGATTTTTTTGATAAGGAGCAAAAGCTCATTTATAGCGGCAATGTCTATGTTGTGAACGGACCCTCTACGCTCAACGCATCGCGCTTAATCATTTTTCTTGAAGATAAAAAACCAGCGACGAATAAGTCCGCCGGCAATGATCGCGTCAAGCATATTGACGCTGAAGGACCAGTCAAACTCGTTACACAGGATCAAATAAGTACTGGCAACGCTGGTAGTTATGACAAAGCCGACAATAAGGTTTACCTCAACGGCAATGTCACCATTACTCAAAATGAGACCGTTATTACGGGAGACCGGGCGATTTATGACGTTACTACTGGCGCCTCAAGTGTCTATGGCGATAAAAAACAAAATGGAAAGATTCGCAGCATCTTCACGCCAAAGAATGATTAGGCGTTATTTTTTTGCTGTCCTATGCAACTGACTTAACATACCGCGCCGCTTTGCTTCATTATAATAGCCTGAAGCATAGAGCTTAATCGCGCGCCCTTCATCTCCATTGGAGAGCATATAGGCGTTTGCAAGATAAGGAACGGCGTAAGTTAAATTTGTTTCCGCATCTAACAAACCAGATGGCGCGCCATCATATCCCATGCTCCGCGCAGTATCATGTCGAATTTGCATCAACCCCCAATAGGCTCCATTTTTCGCTGCGGAATTATAATTGCTTTCCCGACGCACAGAACGATGAATCAGCGACTCAGGAATTTGGTAAAGGCGCGCAAAATGCGCAATGCGTGATGTTAGACCAAGCTTACCGCCAATCTCCTTATCTGATCGCGGCTCATCAATGTAGGACTGAGGCGCTGAAGCGATCGGCGACTGCGTTGGTCCGCAAGCTGATAGCGCCAGCGCGGCAAGCACCCCGCTCGCTAAATAAAGTCGACAACAACGCATGCCCTAATCCTGAACCAATGATCCCACTTGAGCGCGCCTGCCAGTCTCCATGGAGAGATGGCGAAAACGAGGCGGGCGCAGCCGTTGGACCAAAGAATACTGTTAGGCCAGTTTTTTTAACCCTTTTACCGGCCTAAAGCCCTCACCCCTCAACAGAGCTAAGGCGCGGAAGGCCTAACGCCTCCCGCTGAGCCAATGCGCTTGGTTCATGCGCTTGGTTCATGCGCTTGGCCTATCCACGTAGTGTAAAATTACCGGGCGAATTTCTTATATTTCAGTCGATGAGGAATGACACTATCGACGCCCAAACGACGTTTTTTATCTTCTTCGTAATCGGCGAAGTTTCCCTCAAACCATTCAACATGACTCTCGCCTTCATAGGCGAGAATATGGGTTGCGATGCGATCGAGGAAGAAGCGATCATGCGAGATAATAACTGCGCAACCCGCAAAATCCACCAAAGCCTCTTCAAGCGCGCGCAATGTATCGACATCAAGATCATTGGTTGGCTCGTCAAGCAGCAGAACATTGGCGCCGCTCTTAAGCATTTTAGCAAGATGCACGCGATTACGTTCACCACCCGATAATTGACCAACCTTTTTTTGTTGATCTGCGCCTTTGAAGTTAAATGCGGAACAATAAGCGCGAGAATTTATTTCTCGCTTGCCCAAATAAATGACTTCATTGCCTTCAGAGACTTCTTCCCAGACAGTTTTTTCACCATGCAACGCATCGCGTGATTGATCGACATACCCAAGCTGCACGCTCTCGCCGATATCGATTGATCCATTATCTGACTTATCTTGTCCTGTGATCATGCGAAATAGCGTAGTTTTACCTGCGCCATTAGGACCAATAACGCCGACAATGCCGCCGGGCGGTAATTTGAAAGAGAGATCGTCAATTAATAAACGATCGCCAAAAGCCTTAGAGATATGGTCGAAATCAATGACATTATTGCCCAGCCGCTCTGCAACAGGGATGATGATTTGCGCAGTCGTTGGCGCTTTATCATTTTGCTTTGCGACCAACTCTTCATATCGTTGAATACGTGCCTTGCTCTTAGCTTGGCGCGCTTTTGGAGAAGAGGCAATCCAATCGCTTTCCGCCTCAAGCGCACGTTGGCGTGCTTTATCTTCGCCAGATTCTTGCGCCAGACGTTTTTGTTTTTGCTTAAGCCAGCTTGTATAGTTTCCCTCATAAGGGATGCCGCGACCTCTATCTAACTCGAGAATCCAGCCTGTTACATTATCTAGAAAATAACGGTCATGCGTCACGATCAATATTGCGCCTGGGTAATTTCTTAAATGTCCCTCGAGCCAATTTACTGTTTCTGCGTCCAGATGGTTTGTTGGTTCGTCAAGCAGCAACATATCCGGTTGCTCTAATAATAATTTACATAAGGCGACGCGTCGGCGTTCTCCGCCCGACAGCATTGTAACATCCCCGTCATCCGCAGGACATCCCAGCGCATCCATCGCTTGGTCAACCTGGCTATCAAGATCCCACAAGCCCTTCGCTTCGATCTCATCTTGCAGCTTGGTCATCTCATCAGCTGTTTCATCAGAATAATTCATCGCCAGATCATTATAACGATCAAGAATTTTCTTCTTTTCAGCAACGCCAAGCATGACATTGCCGCGCACATCAAGCGCTGCGTCTAATTGGGGTTCTTGAGGTAAATAACCAACGCGCGCGCCGTCTGCGACAAATCCCTCACCGGTGAAGTCCTTGTCTATGCCGGCCATCACGCGCAGCAATGTGGACTTACCTGCACCATTGACGCCTAGAACGCCAATTTTTGCATCTGGGTAGAAGGAAAGATGAATATTATCCAAAACCTTCTTTCCGCCAGGATAGGTCTTGGTTAGGCCTTGCATATGATAAATAAACTGACGCGCCATAGGAGTGTGCTCAAGGTGGATGGAAAACTAAGCCGTCTTTAGTGCATGTGACCGCCCTCAGGGAAGTCATTTATTCACCAATCAAGGATGATCGCCTGGGTTTTACCCCCATCTGCGCCAATACCTGCTCAACAATAGGGGCCATATGCGTGACAATCGCTTGAACGCCTTTAGCATTGGGGTGGAGGCCGCCCTCCTGAGTCAGCGCTGGGTTGCCGCCAACGCCTTCTAAAAAATAAGGATAGAGCGCAATCGTGTAAGTTCGCGCAAGCTCGGGGTATAGCGCATCAAAACGCCGGCGATAGGCGCTGGGCAGATCGCCTTTGGCCACCATGCCCGCCAAAATCACATACGCGCCAGCTTGACGAAACGCCTGCAGCATTTTCTTGAGGTTTTCACGCGTCGTTTTGATCGGAAGATTATTGAGCATGTCATTGGCACCAAGCTCTAGGATCACGAGATCCGGGCGGCTTTCCAACGCCGCCTCGAGCCGCGCAAAGGCGAGCGTCGTCGTTTCTCCAGGCACGCCGCCATTGGCGATCAAAACATCATAGCCATCTGCTTGTAGGCGTATGCCCAACATCGGGGGAAAAGCTTCAGAAGGCTTTAGGCCATAGCCCGAAACCAAGCTATCGCCGAAGACAAGGATCTTTGTTGGGGCCGCCTGCGCGGGTATGACGAAGAGCCCGAGTAAAAGGCAAATGACAGCAAATTTCTCTGTCGCCAGACGGATTAAGCGCAAGCGCCTATCTCCCGATCCACATAAAAACCAAGATTTCGATCCCACCGCCCTTTGTGACATAGGCCACCTCGGCTATAGCGGCGAGGGAAACGGCAACTCAAAAGGCGCGACATGAATATTTTGTTGATTGGCTCAGGAGGCCGGGAACACGCCATTGCAAACGCCCTAGTAAAAAGTCCGCGCCTAAAACAGCTTTTCATATCTCCCGGCAATCCGGGAACTGCGCAAGTGGGCGCGAATGTCTCTTTAGATAGCAGCAATCATGACGCTGTCCGCCAATTTTGCCAAGACCACGCCATTGATCTGGTGGCGATTGGACCAGAGCAGCTACTTATAGATGGACTATCAGACGCTTTGGTAAAGGCGGGCATCGCCGTTTTTGGTCCCTCACAAGCCGCAGCCCAACTCGAAGGCTCAAAAGGCTTCACAAAAGATTTGTGTCGCGACAACCAAATTCCAACGGCTGATTACGCAGCATTTGATAATGCGTCAGACGCGCTCGCTTATTTGCGCACAAAAAGCGCGCCCATTGTTGTGAAAGCTGACGGCGTAGCAGCAGGTAAGGGCGTTGTTGTCGCGATGACGCTTGAAGAGGCGCAACAAGCCGTCAATGCAATGTTTGCTGGCGCTTTTGGCACCGCAGGCACCCAGATTGTCATTGAAGAGTTTCTATCTGGAGAAGAGGCCTCGTTCTTTGCAATTTGCGATGGCGTGCGTGCGCATCCTTTTGCAACCGCACAAGACCATAAACGCGTTGGCGACGGCGATACAGGTCCCAACACAGGCGGAATGGGTGCCTATTCTCCTGCGTCAATTATTAGCCCTGCCCTCTCACGCCAGGTCATGGGTGAAATTATTTATCCAACACTGAAAGCTATGCAGGCGCGCGGCGCGCCTTTTTCCGGCATCCTCTACGCCGGATTAATGCTAACCAAAGAGGGACCTAAACTCATTGAGTATAATGTGCGTTTCGGCGATCCAGAAGCACAAGTGATCCTGCCGCGACTAGAAGAAGATCTTGCAAGCTTAATGTTTGATTGCGCGCGCGGAGAATTACCAATAAGTCCGCCAAGATTTTCACGCCATAAAGCGCTCACGCTTGTCATGGCTGCGCAAAACTATCCCGATAAACCCCTCATCGGAACGCCAATTCATAACTTAGAGTGGGCAGAAGCGCTCGCTGATATAATCATTACCCATGCCGGCACGCGTCTTGAGAATGGTCAGCTTGTCGCTGCAGGCGGCAGAGTTTTAAACATCACCGCCTCCGCGCCCACTATTTGCGAAGCACAAAAGAAAGCCTATGCAGCGGCGCAAAAGATTGACTGGAAAGAAGGATTTTACCGCCATGATATTGGCTGGCGCGAAGTCTTGCGTGAAAAAGTTTAAAAATGATCGTTGAATCAAAATATAAAAAAAGACCGCCGAGTTTCAGCGGTCTAAAGTCAAGGGAGGAAAACGCCCAAGGAGAGGGCGTGATCAGATGATGATTCTTGCTCATGGCGAAATCATGACTGAAGTGACTTCCACTCCTAATCATTCTATGTGTGATAAATTTATCACATTTAGGTATCGCAGGTTGCTTCTTGCTGCATAACGCGCATGTAGCCCGGCACTCTTTAGAGCCGCTTAACAGGACTTCACCCACCAATTAAGAATCAAGACGCCCAATATTACGAATAACGGGACCTGTATAATTTTTCTCTTCGCGCCAGCATCGTGAGACAAGTCTAATCAGCGGCCAGCTCATTCCGGGGCGACAGCCAAACCAATAGCATTCCGCGTAAAAGGCGTCGCTTTCTGGATTTACCGGCCCTTGATTAACAGCGACCTGAAAGGTCCCGGTTAGTCGGGCGCTTCGATATTCGCCATCGAAAATATGAATGACCCGCGCATCGTGCACTTCCTCAAAAGCAATTGGCGTCGCGGTTTTATCTGTGTGCGGCGTGTCGGGCTGGAATTCATTTTTATATGGCCCTGCCATGCTCTCCCCCAAAAAATTTTGCTTTCTCTATTACTGGCACAGGGGCCAAGGGGAGAAAAGGGCAGGCACTTATTGTGCTTTGATCAAGCTATAGGCCGCAGCTGAGAGCCTTTCTCATTGGCGCTCCAAGAAAAGAGCCCTCTGGGTGAAGTCAAAAGCGCCTAATTTCGCTGGCTGCTTTAACCAACCCCTCTCTGGCTTGAATAAAAAAGGGACCGCTGTCGCCAGCGGTCCAAGTCTAGGGAGGAAAGCTCAGAGGGAATGAACTAAATAGCTCAATCTGAGCAGACAAATCTTATTGTGCGGCGCAACATAGTCAAGCGGGTTTCCTACTCACTAGAGCCTGATTATTGGGCACTAGCAAAAAATAGAAGATTCCTATTGACCTATATTCCTACTGCGATAAGTTGCCGCACCCGCTGGTAATAAGACTTTGGGTCTACCAACAGCGTTTGTCCAAGTCGGGGAGGAGAAAAGCGGACGCCATGCGCGTCCGCTTTTTTATTTGTCCCTGTCACTTTTTTTATTGTCTTGTTAACGACGAGCGCCAACATCAGGAAAAACACATTTTTTGGCGCAACAATGATTTTAATATTTTCAGTTTCCTCCCTCAAGATCTGGTAAAAAATGACCCTGAAGGAAGAGCGCATGAGCTTAAAGTTTAGCGTTTTTAATTGAACACACTTACTTTTATTTGAACTGAAAATAATTAAGCCTCAAGAAAATATTAAAATTTATTTAGGTTTTCTTTGAAATTAATAGAGTGTGGAGTCTTGTAAGTTAGTTATCTATGATTAACTCGAAGAGATGAGCCGATTCATTCATGCCGTTGCTGCGACTATGCTTTGGAGAAAAGGCGCGTTCCCTATGAGCCGGATGGAAACAGTACTCTCTGCCGCAGTCTGCCTATTAATGGCTGCTATTCTCTATCAAGCTTGGTCATGGATGATTGGCGCTGGCGACTTGTTGAGTGAGGGAAAAAATATCGTCGAACAAGCAGAATTTGTGAGAAAGTACAGCCCACTCCTACTCCCTAGGGGAACTTAATCTTGTTTGCACGCAAAAATAGGGACTGCTTAGTAGTTATATAAGCAGCCCCTTAATCTTGTTAGAGATGACAAGCGATCAATGCCAAATAGCTTAAAGCCTGTTTATGCGATATCCGATTTACTGATCAACTTTTGCAGGAATATTTTTCTTCGCTTTTTTCTTCACAGTCGCAGCCGGCTTACTCTCTTTTTTTTCTCCTGCCTCAGATTGGCTCTCAGGCTTTTTTTCTACTGCTGTGCTATTTGGGGCAGGCGTTTTTTCTGGGCTAGCCAGTTCTTCTTTGACCGGCACAGGCATTTTCACGTCGCTTACCGGCGCTTCTTTAGCCACAGGAGCCGCTTCAGCGGCGGCAATTGCTTCGCGGCATGATTTATAAAAATCAGACCAGCTTTGTCCGTTTAATCCATTCTCTGATTTTATATTTTGATAATCATTCGCACAAAAGGTCAAAGCATCATCTGATTTTACGCCCTGATAGGACGTTTTTTTCTCACTCGCTGGCGATTTACAAGCAGCATAAAAGTCCTGCCAGCTTTGACCGGCGAGTTCATTTTTGTCTTTTTTCTCAATATATTTTGCAGCGCATTCCGACAATTCTGCTGCCAAGGCTATACTTGAGAAAGCTGTCGCGAAGAAATAAACTCCAGCTGTCAGGAATAATTTCTTAGAAAACTTCTCGCAACCCATCAACATTTTTATCTCTCCTAAAAAAATCGTGTCGTAAGACAGTTGAGCTTCATTCAATCTCTATGCACTCTCGGCGCGCATACAGCAAAGCCATACCCTTAAATGCTCGCATAAATATGTTCCCGCACAACTGGGTATACCTGACTATCCCATCGCTTACCATTAAAGACGCCATAATGACCCACTCCAGGCTGCATGTAATGTTTCTTGCGATAAGGCCTTAATCCCGAGCAGAGATCTTGCGCCGCAAGCGTTTGACCAACTGAGCAAATATCATCGCGCTCACCTTCTACAGTCAGCAAAAATGTTTTCTTAATTGCCGAAGGTCTTACTGGACGGCCTTTATATTTTAACTGGCCCAGCGCCAATTCATGATTATGAAAGACCTTTTCTATTGTTTCGAGATAAAAGCAGGCGTCTAAATCCATAATAGCGAAATATTCCTTATAGAATTCTTTTATTTGGTCTGCCTTCTCGTGATCATTGCTGACGCGCTTATGATAGAAATCCGAAAAGGCTTTAGAATGCCGCTCCATATTCATACTCATAAATGCGCTTAATTGGATAAAGCCTGGATAGACGACACGTCCTACGCCTAACGAAGTTCCCGGAACTCGCGAAAGCATATTCTGCTTGAACCACTCCAATGATTTTGACGCAGCAAATTTATTCACTGCGCTGGGCTCTATGCGCGCATCAATGGGGCCCGCCATCAATGTTAAACTTGCAGGCTGATCAGGATCGTTTTCCTCCGCCATAATCGCTGCAGCGACAAGCGATTGAACAGCGGGCTGACAGACAGCGACGACATGCGTCTGACTGCCAATTGTTTTTATGAATTTGATAATATGCTCAACAAAACAATCAAAACAAAACAGGCCTTTTTCAAGCGGCACATCCCGCGGATTGCGCCAATCCGTAATATAAACATTATGGTCGCGCAGCAGCGTTTGTATCGTTCCTCGCAACAAAGTCGCAAAATGCCCCGACATCGGCGCGACTAGCAGGACATCGGGCTCAGCCTGGCTATTCTTCTTGCTAAAGCGCCGAAGTGTACAAAAAGGGGTCTCGGAGATAATGTCATCCATAATCGGAATCTTCTGCCCAGTTTCTGAGCAGATTTCATAAATTTCATACTCCGGCCGAGAATGGGTAAAGCCCGTGAATGCAAACAGCTCTTGGAATGCCGCCATATGGCGAAAGGGTTCGGTGCGATTGAAGCCATAGAGGGATCCCAGGAAAAGATTGCTTCCTGAAGCCATCACGCGCACGGAGTTCGCGATATCTGCATAGGTTTGATACGCATTGTAAATCATGACGCGTTTAAGGATCCAATTTTCTGCTGCTTAAACAGCAATACCTATGCCAAGAGGATTTCCGCACGGTACGACATTTGCTCCCTCCCCACAGGCGAGGATAGGTGAAAAAAATGTCGATACCCACACTCACAATCAGCAGCAAAAATTACTCATCTTGGTCGCTTCGCGGCTGGCTTATGATGAGAATGGCCGATGTTGAATTTAAGGAAGTGCTTGTTGATCTTGCAGATGCGTCGGCACGCGCAGAAATCCTACTTTTATCTCCCTCCATTCTCGTTCCTTGCTTGACCTATGAGGGCAGCAAGATTTGGGACACGCTGGCGATTGGCGAATTTCTTAATGAACTCCGTCCAGAAAAATATCTGTTACCCAAAGATATAAAACAAAGAGCACATTGCCGCTCGATCTCTGGCGAGATTCATTCCGGCTTTAATGCGCTGCGTTCCGCCATGCCGATGAATTTAAAAGGTCATTTCCCAAAATTTAAACTCTGGTCGAAGGCTCAACAAGACACTGATCGTATTTGCGCCATCTGGAAAGAATGCTTGAATATGTATGGCGGCCCCTTTTTATTTGGCGACTTAACGCTTGCGGATGCGATGTATGCACCCGTCGTAACGCGCTTTAAAACATATGACGTAAAATTAGATCGCGTATGCGAGAATTATCGCGATCAAATTCTAGACTGGGCGCCGTTACGTGATTGGACGATGGAGGCTTTACAAGAAGAGGAGGCGATCGAAGAACTTGAAGTAGAATTCTAGGCCCTCACGCCACCAGACGGAGACAACAAGATTGTGCACACATAAAGATTTATGCGCACTATGATTTTTCTTAAAATTATTATTTGGCTCCAACAATTTAGTATACGCACACTTTGAGCATGAAAACATAAAGTTAATATCTCTGGTTTTTAAACGTAACGGGAAAAAAGTTACCTCTTTCTTGGCCAGACCTCGTCTTTCCTAAGGCCTCTTCCTCATGAGCCCGCAATATATTTTTCCATAATTTTTGCTTTTTCTTTGTCAAACTCTTCATCATCTATCAAGCGCGCTTCACGGCGTTTAACAAGCTCTGCAAGACTGGCTAAATGTTCATCCTCAGGCAAGGTTTCAGCAGGCAAGCCAATTTCATTTGCCTTTAATCCCGCCTTTATTTTTTTCTCAATCGTAATAGCAGCGTCTTTATGAATATTACTGATCTCGTGATTAAAACGACCTTCTTTAACAATAAGCTTTGTCATCATCCGACCTGGCTCAGAGGTAACTGCGCTTATTTTCTCAAGCTCAATTGTTTTTGATTTAAACCCAAATAAAAGCCCCCGACATAAGAGAAGAATACGCCTGTCGGTAACAAGAATAAGCCACATATCAAGATTGAGAACGCCTTCACCAATGGCAAAAATTTGTTCACCAGGATAAATTGCGTCTTCAACATCGCTCAAGGCGCGACTAGACAGCGTCAGATGCCCGCCCGTTTGATGAAGAATTTCTTTGAGTTTTTTTTGGACTTCTACTGGCGGCGAGTTCTTATAATCAAATCCCATCACAAGCCTCATCTTGAGCGGTTAATCGCCTATTTTGTCATATAGGCTCGAGGACTGCCCCCTCAAGCCCAAGGACTTGCCAGCCACCCCTTAAATATTCAGCGCTCAGATAAGCCTAGCAAAGGATTATAAGATCCAATGTGCACCCAACACACCCTCCGGGAGGCCCGCTCGTTACTGAACGCCCTGAGCCTGCTCAGCAAAATAAGCATGTTTAAGAGAGGCTGTATTTACGATTGCAATCCGCTCCCCCAAAACAAGCCCCTTTCTAATTTCCGCAAAGCCCGCGTCTTTCTCGCCCAACTCTATAGAACGCAGGACAAATCCCTGATCCACGCGCACAAAGACGCTTGGTTGATTATTGATGATCTGAATTGAAGCCAGAGGAACGACCAGAGATTTGGCCGAGCGAGCGGTTTCTATTTCTGCGGTTAGCAGCGTTCCAGGACTGAGCGAATAATTCGGCGTTTTAAAATCAGCAATAACTTTAGCCATACGCGTCTCTGGGGTGAGCACAGAATTGATGACCTCTATCTCTCCTTGATATTTAACGCCATCTGGCGAAATAAATTCAACGCTTTGTCCTTTATGCAAGGTCGACAACTCATCACTGGGAACAGATAAATAAACTTCCACTTCAGATAAATCTACGATGACATAAAGCTGCGTGTCATTAGTCACTGGCTGGCCAATATTAACCAGTCGATCCAACACTTTACCTGAGATGGGCGCTACGATTTCTTTTTCTCTCAACCGTGAAAGCGGCTGCTTCTCTAGTCCAGAAATTTCATCATCCTGAACATCAAGAGAGGATAGTTTTTGTCGCGCTAAATCCAATCGTAATTTAGCTTCCGTGAAAGCGGCTTTGGCCTTTAAATAAAGTATTTCAGCGGTAATTTTCTTTTCAAAAAGCCCTCGCTCGCGATCGAAAAGATTTGCCTGCAAATCAAAGCTGACCTTGGCTGCCAAATACTCGCTTTTAGCATCAGCTATTTCCCGAGAGTCAATAACCGCAATCACTTCATGTTGTTCTACAATAGCGCCGAGACGTTTGCGTAATTGCGCGACAATGCCATGAACTTTTGCAGCAACCCGCACAAGCTTTGTGGAATCTGCTTCAATCGTTGCTGAAACGCGAAACTTTCGTATAATATTTCCAGATGAAACAGAATCAATTTTAATATCTTCATCTTCAATTTGATTTTCGTTCATAAAAATTATTGGCTCTTTATCCAAGCTCAGTATGCTTTTTTGCGCATTAACGGAAACTAACGCGACAAAGTCTTGAATCTTTCCAACAAAAATAGTTGTGGACGCGCCTAGAATGAGACAAAAAGCAATTAGGAGAATAAGCCTAGAGCCCTCCGATAAAGAGCCCAAAAGCGTTTTAATAAGGAAAAATAAGCTCTTTGATTTATCTAAAACAAAATTTTTGATCAGTAGCGTCAGTTTAATCATGCATAATTTCTATTTGACAGAAATCTAAAGACAACGCCTTTAGCATGTCGATGATTGATAATTATAATCTCTTTATACGTAAAACCACGAATATAAAACAACGGAAATGAGGCATCTCGACTTCCAGGAGCCCGGCGCGCTAGATAGCAAAAAATCTCTATTGCGTCTTTCTCTCACGGTTTTTTGACCAATTGCAGATGATTACGCCTGTGAAGCGCCTGGCTTTTTTAGATCCCCGATCACAGCTTTGATTTAAAAAATAAGCCCGGCGATTTTTGAAGAAAGCGCCGGGCGTTATTGTTGTAACGATTAAGTCTTAGGCGACTTAGTTATTTGGCAAAGCAAAGACGCTGAGGACGCCGCCGAGCTGGGTGTAATTTGCCAAAGAGGCGTAGTTGCCGACGGCTCCCAAGCCCTCATTGCTCTTTGACAGACCTGCCGCCAACCCAATGCCAGCCCAACCGCCAACGCCAGAGAGAACCGCAACATATTGCTTGCCGCCCGTCTCATAGGTCGTCACATTGCCGATAATGCCAGACGGCGTCTTATATTTGTAAAGCTCTTTGCCCGTCT
>BJGJ01000024.1 GCA_014190435.1 Methylocystaceae bacterium
TCGCTCCGCCCGACTCAGCCAATACTTTCGTAATCGCTGCCGTCAGTGACGTCTTGCCATGGTCAACGTGACCAATCGTGCCAATGTTGCAATGCGGCTTCGTGCGTGAAAATTTTTCCTTGGCCATGATCCTCGTTCCCTTATTGCGGGAACAACGCCCGCACGCGCGGCGATTTAAATCTGTGTGCTGATTTGTTCAAGTCCTAGTCTGAACATTCTAATGCTCGCACCAGTTAGGTAACTAAAGCTTTATGCCCTCACCTTGCTCTCTGGGCGCGTGCGCCCTAAAACCCCTTCATGTCGCCAGAGCATCTTTCCCTGGCTTAAGTTTCTTCCTCCAAAGCGCTCGGTCCAAGCCGCGCCAATTCAAACAGGCTCACGTGCCCGATAAAAGTGATTTTTCCTGGTCAAATATCAGCATTGCAGCGCTGGGGGGCGTTGCTGGCGCAGCTATTTTTGCTGTAGTTATCCGCGGAGGCCTGGGCGGGCTATTTTTTGCCCATCTCGCGCCCTTACCCTTATTGATCATTGGCCTGGGTTTTGGCCTGCGACATAGCGTGACATCTGGGCTTCTAACGACAGCGATTCTCTCGATATATCCCCATCCTGTTATCGGCATGGCTTATGGGCTGCTTGTCGCTGCACCAGCGGCCCTGGCGATTTATGCAGCCTCTGGTGCGCCTAAAGCTGGCAGAGATCTGATCACAAAAGATATAGCCGGCTGGGCGAGTCTGGCGCCGGGTGCCGTCATTTCTATTGTCGTGATTGCCTGGCTCGTCGTCGCCAGCCTGACCTTTGGCACGCTCGAAGAAGCGCTCAATCCTATTCGCGCACGCGCCTTTTTGCTCATTGACGCCATGATCAAAGAAAATGAAATCAACGACAAACTCGACCCCATCGTCCTTTCAGGCATCGTTGCGAGAGCAGTTCCCGCGTTAATTGCGGGCTACGCCGTCTTCATTCATGTCGCAAACCTCTGGTTTGCTGGACGAATTGCCCAAGGCTCTGGTTTGTTGACGCAACCCTTTCCCGATATCTCCCAAAGCTTTCGTCTTCCGCAAACTGTCGGTATCGTTTTTTTAGCTGGCGGAGCCATGAGCTTTTTTTCTGGCCCCTTTGCCGCCGGAGGCCTAGTTTTGATGGCCACTATGGGCTTTTTACTTGCCTGTCAGGGACTTAGTGTCATTCACGTAAAATTGCGTCATGTAAAATACAGCGCCTTCTTATTAACCCTGCTCTATTTTATCTTGGGCGTTTTAGGATGGCCGATCCTGATTTTTACCCTGATTGGGCTTGCCGATCTCATTTTTCACTATAGAGAGGGCGAAAAAGGCGCGATTTCTCCCTCTTCAGACAGGCTACCGCCGAAATTGGATTGACATCCTGACGGTTTTTCTAAAAAAAGCGCACAACTCTCGGAGAAATAGTCAAATGGAAGTTATTTTGCTCGAACGCGTGGCTAAGCTTGGCCAGATGGGCGACACGGTTCGCGTGCGTGATGGTTACGCTCGGAATTTTTTACTCACACGCGGCAAAGCGTTACGTGCAACTGAGGGCAATAAAAAGCATTTTGATTCTCAGCGCGCGCAAATTGAAGCACGCAGCCTGGAAGCTAAAAAGGAAGCCGATGCTGTTGCAGAGAAGCTTGAAGGTCAAAGCTTTACCATCATCCGACAGGCTGGTGAAAGCGGCCATCTCTACGGCTCGGTCTCTACACGCGACGTTGCAGACGCAGCAACCGCTGGCGGATTCTCGCTTAATCGAAACCAGGTTGTTTTGACCCATCCGATCAAATCACTTGGTTTACATATTGTTCCGGTTCATCTTCATCCTGAAGTAGACGTTAAAATCACCGTCAATATTGCGCGCTCGGAAGAAGAAGCCGAACGTCAAGCGCGCGGCGAAAGCGTTGTGATTAAAGAAGAGACGTCGATGGACGATCTGGGCCTTGAAATTGGCGCAGCTTTGGCCGAAGCAGGCGACGTCGAATTATAATCAACGCCTAGTAAAGCTTGAATAGTTTCAACCGGGAGCGTTTATTCCTCCCGGTTTTTTTGCACCTATAGTCACAGGCGAAATTACAATTAGCAAATAATGCAAGCATAATTTTTAAAAAAATATTATTGTTAACAGCACGTGTGGAAAAGAAGGGCAACTTACCTAATTTGCGTTTAAATTTAATTGGTCGTTGGCTTGTCACTTCACTTTATGCAAGGGTTGCCAATCCAGTGCCCAACCTATCAGGTTGACCTTATTTAGATCAATATTTCATAAGATTTGAAACAATGCCGCCAGTTGAACAATTATCAAATCGTCGCACCCAACCCTTAACGGCAGGAGACGGACAAACTTATCGTACGCCGCCTAATAATATTGAAGCAGAGCAAGCCTTACTTGGCGCAATATTAGTGAACAATGATGCTTATGATCGCGTTTCAGATTTTCTACGACCAGAACATTTTTCTGAAGAATTGCACCGCAGAATCTATGACGTTCAATCACAATTGATCCGTGCAGGAAAACTTGCGACAGTTGTAACGCTTAAAACATTTCTCTCAGAGATTGAATTGCCCGCCGGCATAACAGTCCAAGGTTATCTGGCGCGGTTAGCGGCAGAAGCGACAACCATTATCAATACAGAAGACTATGGCCGTATCATTCATGATCTCGCTACGCGGCGCGATCTTATTAATATTGGCGAAGGCATCGTCAATACAGCCTATGACTCGCCCATCGACTCAAGCCCCCGCGCTCAAATTGAAGAAGCAGAACGTCATCTTTATTCAATTGCTGAAACGGGACGCTATGATGGCGGTTTCCAACGCTTTTCCGATGCACTGACAACAGCCATCGATATGGCCAATAGCGCCTATATGCGTGACGGCCATCTATCTGGCATTGCAACAGGCTTGATCGATCTCGATGAAAAGATGGGTGGGTTGCAAAAATCTGATCTCATCATTGTCGCAGGTAGACCGGGCATGGGTAAGACTGCCTTAGCGACCAATATGGCCTTCAATATCGCTAAGGCCTATCAATATGACGTCGAGCCTGATGGCGCGCATAAAACAATTAACGGCGGAATCGTGGGGTTTTTCTCGCTGGAAATGTCTGCTGAACAACTCGCAACACGTGTGATTGCAGAACAATCTGGCGTGCCAAGTTATAAAATTCGGCGCGGCGATATTAATGAAGATGATTTCCGTCGGATCACCGATGCGGCGCGCGATATGCAAAGTATCCCATTTTTCATTGATCAAAGCGGCGGCATATCTATAGCGCAATTAACAGCGCGCGCCCGACGATTAAAAAGACAAAAAGGCTTAGATTTACTGGTCGTTGATTATTTGCAGCTGCTTGCAGGATCAAAATCTCGAAATGATAATCGCGTACAGGAATTAACTGAAATTACAACAGGCTTAAAGGCGCTCGCCAAAGAACTGAATGTCCCTATTTTAGCTCTGTCCCAACTCTCGCGACAGGTCGAAAATCGTGATGATAAGCGCCCGCAACTCTCAGACTTGCGTGAGTCAGGGTCAATTGAACAAGATGCTGACGTCGTCCTCTTCGTTTACCGAGAAGAATATTACCTGCGCAACCGAGAGCCTCGCGAAGGGACTGAAGAACATATCCAATGGATGACTGAAATGGAGCGCGCCCATGGGCGCGCTGAGGCTATCTTGGGAAAACAACGCCACGGTCCAACCGGCACGGTCGCGCTTTCCTTCGAGGCTGAAGTTACGCGTTTTTCTAATCTTGCCGATGAGGATAAACTACCTGCTCGAGCCTGATGGATTTGTTTTTAAGAAATATATCAGGCTCGAGCAAATATAATCACGCTAAGAATTACTCTGGATTCCAAACACCCATTTTTTTGTCGAACTTATAGCCCGTCGCTTTTTTGAGAATATCTTTCGTCGTATTCATCGTGAGCCAAGATTTATTGTTTTTTGAAGTGATAGTAATTGCAGAAACTGGCACGGCGACATGTTTACTGCCAATGCCTAAGAAACCGCCTACATTGAGCAGCACGGCGTTAATTGTGCCGTCTGGACTGAAAAGCATGTCTCCAATAACGCCAAGTTTCTTTTCAGACGGATCATAAACGGCCTGCTTATACCAAGCGGAAACTACGGAACCATAGCTAGGTAACTTCTCATAGGGCACGACGATGACATCAATGCTTTGCACTTCTGCTTGAGCGGTTGGCGCGCAGGCTAGGACGAAGGCCAAGGAGAGACTTAGAAACAGAGCTTTAAACATTATTTACCTCTTTGTTAGCGACAGACGATATCCATCGCGTTTATCTGGGCAAAACCGCCCAATAATCGAGATCAAGCAGCACGGACGGGTCTGGTTTACCATCCGCGCCATTTAAGGGAAAGTCTTTGCAAGGCTTGTCCTTAGTTGCGACAAGTCTCAGTCGTAAAGCGCCGATATCCGTTCTGCCAGGGATCTCTGCTTTGTCTAACACTTCACTCCAGGCGAAAATTGTTCCCCCGGCAAAAAATGGATTTATATGCTTTCCGCCATTGATCGCCGATATGTGGAAAACATTCTCCAGACCATTAAAAGATAAAGCTCGCGCCATGGATATGACGTGACCGCCGTAGATAATTCTTTTTCCAAATCGACCTTGAGACTCATAGAATTGATTAAAGTGGACTTTAGAATTGTTCTGATAAAGACGTGTTGCAAGCATATGCTCAGCTTCTTCGACCGTCATCCCATCAATATGGTCAATCTTTTCGCCCTTTTGATAATCAGCCCAAATGAAAGATGAGCCCGACAGCGCTTTGTCATAGGCCGCAACGTTAATCTGTGGTGCCGCCCGGCCAAGCTCTGCGGGAGATACGGATGTTGGCAAGTCAGGAATGAGATCTGGCCCAACCACTGCCCCCTTGTCGCGTTTTTTCACCATAACCCAACGCGCATAGGATAAGACGACTTCTCCGCGCTGATTTTTGCCTGTCGTGCGCACATAGACAACGCCCGTTTCCTTATTGGAGTTTTCCTTAAGCCCAATAACTTCCGAAACGGCGTCAATTGTGTCTTCTGGATAAACAGGATTTAAAAATTTAAAATCTGCATAGCCAAGATTAGCCAAGGCATTCAAGGAAACGTCTGGTACTGTTTTTCCTAAAACCATATGAAAAACGAGAAGGTCATCAATCGGCGCATCTTTATAGCCAATCGCTTGCGCAAAAGCTTTTGACGACTGCACAGCAAAACGCGGGAGATAAAGCGCTGTATAGAGGGCGACCTCACCGACTGTAATCGTTCGAGGCGCCGCATGTCTTAACTGCTGGCCGAGTTTAAAATCTTCAAAAAAGTTACCGACATTAATTTTTGATTTGCTCATCTTTCAACCATCATTAGACACTAGCTGAGCTAGCATATTTTGAAACTGCGCCGCGTCTCCTGCGACGAAAATTTTCTTCAGCCTACTCGTTTCGCCAGAGCGAATAACGATCAGCTTTTTGGAACACGCAAAAACCTAGCCATTAAATCGATTAAGGCGGCATTTTCGCGCCCCTCTTCTGGCGGGGCCTTAACCCGGAGCCTTAAGAACAGCCCGGCCGTCTGAAAGGCGGTCAACGCCTTCAAGCGCATCTATTCCGCCCTTTGGCGTAAGCCTCAACCAAAGCATGAGACCATCCGCCTCAGCTTGCCATGGGAGGCTCTCAGCCAAAGGAAAAGCCGCCTCCACCCGCAACAAGATCGCGCAAGAATTGAAGGAGCAGCAAGAGAATTACCGGCGAGATATCGACCCCACCAAAACTTGGCAATACCGAGCGAATGGGTCTTAGCAAAGGTTCTGTAAGATTATTAAGCGCATTCCATAATGAATAGGCACCGCTTGAACGTAGGTTCACCACATCAAAGGCGATCAACCAAGACATGATCGCCATGCCAATAACAATATACCAGTAAAGATCAATTAACGTTACTAAAAGCTTGATAACAGCGTAAGACATGAGATGCGTCCAGGGTTGTAGATGATTGACTGTCTAGCCACACCGCCAGAAGTGAGCAAGTTTTCTGCTCATTTTTTTGTTCTTAAAGCAATGTTTTTTGCCATCTTATTCGGTCTCGGCAATCATTGACAGTCACCAATGCGGCGTGTAGGCACCGCGACCGGAGCGGGGCTGTAGCTCAGATGGGAGAGCGCTGCAATCGCACTGCAGAGGTCGGGGGTTCGAATCCCCCCAGCTCCACCATTAAATCAATATAATACTCAGTCCCTACGGTCTATTATCGCTTTGTCGGTATGGGTTTTGGGACGCAAATGAAAATCGATGTTTTTAAAAGAGGTTGAGAAAAAGGATGAAAAGACGCCTACTCACATCTCTCCTCATCTTGATGGGCGCTTGCCTATCCGTAACCGCCTCGCCAATTGATGACTCGATTGGCGGCGTCATTGATACGGAACATAAAGAAAAAACTACTTCTCCGCATGATCAGCCTACTGAGAAGAAACATCCTCAAAATAAGCAGAAACCTGAAATCTGGGACATGGACGGCCCGAGCTCTGAAGCTGACGGAATCAACGGGCGTTAATCTCCCACAGCAGAGTACATCCCCTCTCCGACAGAACGCTTGTCGCGTAAAGTCACTTAAGTCCCTGCGGATGCGTAACTAGATTTAAACGCCTGGCCGCAAGCGTCTGCTCTATAAATTGCATCAGTTACTTGCCCAGCTGTCAGCGCGAAGGGTTCATTATGCGCACTCTCATGCGGGGCAAGCGTTAACTGAGCAATTTTATTTGCCTGTTCCTGCGTAAGTGAAGGCAGACCAATATCCGACAGCGTTATTGGCAATCCAACCGAACAACAAAATGTCAAAACTGCAGAGAGAATATTTTCATCTCGAGCTTCGAGTATGATTTGAACTAAGGCACCAAAGGCTACTTTTTCCCCATGCATAAAGACATGCGTTTCTGTCATCGCAGTTAGACCATTATGTAAGGAGTGAGCAAGTGCGAGGCCACCAGACTCAAAACCCAAGCCTGACATCAGTGTATTGGCCTCAACAATTCGATCGAAGCTAGGGGATAGAACGCCCGCCTGTGCGTCTTTTAAGGCCGTTATTCCATCCTTTAGCAGCGTTGCGTAACATAACTGCGCAATCATGCGTGCACAAAGTGTGCTAGAGCCGCCCAGAATATTCATTTTTCCTGCGCGATAGCAGGCATCTGCTTCAAAAAAAGTCGCTAAAGCATCCCCCATCCCTGCAACCAAGCCGCGTAAAGGAGCTTTGAGAATAATGCTTGTATCGACTATGACGAGATCGGGATTACGCCTACTAAATAAACAAGATTCAAAAACGCCTTGCGGCGTATAGATTACAGAAACCGTACTACACGGCGCGTCGCTCGCCGCTGTTGTTGGACAACAGACAACTGGTAGATTGAGCTTATCAGCACTCGCGCGCGCAGTATCTAAAACCTTGCCGCCCCCTACGCCGATGATAACCGAAACTTGGCTTTCTTGCGCCCGCCTTGAAATTTTGGCTGTTTCCTCAAAAGAAGCCTCCCCGCCAAAATCAAAAATCTCGATATTTAATCCCTGTTGTTGAAAGGATTGGTGCCAAAGAGTTTCAAGCTGTTGGCGCGGCGTCGCGCTTGTGACAATCAGCGCACTGCCGTCCACCCCTAGTCTTTTGAGTTCTTTTGGAAGATAAGCTGTCGCATCTGCTCCTTGAATATAGCGTCCAGGCGCCGAAAAAATATTCAACATAGCTTTCATCCTCTGATAGATAATTTTACTGCAAGATTATCGCTGATTAAACAGCTCGCCAGAAGCTGCTCTCTCTTCCAACAGTCTTCATTTCACTGAAAGCGCCCACCTTGACTAGTGTTTCAAACTCTTCCCCTTGCGCATCCGCTACCCAAACGGTCTGCGCCGTCACAGTAATGAAAAAAATACGACGACGTTTACTGCCCTTTCTAGCCCTGTGCTTAATTGCGAACTATCTTGATCGGGTGAATATAGGCTTTGCTGCGCTCAGCATGAACAAGGATCTCAATCTTTCTCCGCTGACTTTCGGGCTTGGCTCAGGCGTTTTTTTTCTCACCTATGCTCTTTTTGAAGTTCCAAGCAATTTTATTTTAGAGCGCGTTGGGGCGCGTCTTTGGATTGCCCGAATTCTCCTCAGTTGGGGGCTAGTCTCGGCGCTTATGGCCTTTGCTTGGAATGACACAAGCTTTCTCGTGTTACGCCTCTTATTAGGGCTCGCAGAAGCAGGCTTTGTTCCAGGCGTCGTACTCTATTTGACATATTGGATGCCCTATTCTTATCGGGCCGTTGCGATAAGTGGTTTTATGTTGGCGATCCCAGTTTCAAGTATTATTGGCGCGCCGATCTCCGGCTTGATCCTAAGCACCACAGACGGGGTTTATGGATTAAAATCGTGGCAATGGATGTTTTTGTTAGAAGCAACGCCTTCACTGATCTTAGGCGCGCTTGCGTTTCTTTATCTTACAGATAAACCGCAAAATGCTTCTTGGCTCCTTGATGAAGAAAAACTTTGGCTGAAAGCCAAATTAGAGTCTGAAAACACCGCCTCAAAGGATCAGGAAAGCAAAATTTCTTTCTGGCGACAGATCCTTAATCGTCACGTGGCGCTCCTGAGTATGATTTATTTTGGCGTAGTCCTGACATTGTATGGGCTTGTCTTCTGGCTGCCCCAGATCGTGCATGACTTTGGCTATGGAACGTTAGGCGTTAGCTTGCTGACCGCTCTTCCCTATACCATTGGGGCCATAGCTATGATCTCTTGGAGTAGATATGTCGATCATCACGAAGGACACATGCGTCACGCCATATATGCCGCGTTACTCTCCAGTCTGGGGTTAGGCGCATGCACATTTCTGAGCGCACCCTTGCCAACAATTTTTGCGCTCTGTCTGTCAGCTGCAGGAACGTTTGGGATGTTTCCAATCTTTTGGACACTTGCAACATCGCAATTAGCCCCCAGACAAGCAGCAGGCGCTATCGCTTTGATAAATTCTTTTGCTGCGCTCGCAGGCTTTCTTGGCCCCTATCTTGTCGGATGGATCAAAGATACAACGGGAGCCTTTCACTATGCGCTTCCCCTCCTCGCTTTAGGTCCCTTAATCTCCGCGATCCTGCTTTTTCTTATGTTGAGACAACAGCATACTTTAACGACTGCGGTCTGACATGAACGCGCCTGTTCAGATTCCACCAGACCTCATTGACGCCTGGTCGCGCCAAAGTACGGCATTGTTAAATTCCTATTATGCGCTCTTTGGTCAAGAGCTTATTTCTAGAACACATCATCCAACCCGTGATGCAGAGTGCCTTTTTACTGCGCCTTTTGCAGTAATCTCTCATGGCGTTGAAAGCGATCCATTGCTCAATTTTGCAAACAAATTTGCGCTTGATATCTGGGAGTTTGATCCAGTTACCCTAAGAACTACGCCCTCAAGATTGACGGCTGAAGTAAAGGCGCAAGACGAAAGGGAAAAAATTTTAACTGAAACAAGGCAAAAGGGTTTTTTTAAAAATTATGAGGGCATCCGTATTAGCGCGTCCGGTAAACGTTTTATGATCTTAAATGTCACGATTTGGAATATTACTGGCGTTTGTGGCGAGCCCTTGGGTCAAGCGGCGACTTTCATGAATTGGAGAGCCTTGAAAGCGTAACAAAAAGCCTATTCAAATTGTCGGATAATACGGTCGCTTTCTTGATTACGTGTTGGATTTTGTTCACGAAAATTTTGTTGTTCATGAAAATATTGTTCTGTATCGCTACCGCCATGCCCATGCGTTGTATTAAAAGGATCTTGATTATCGGTGAGATCTTTCGGCAAGGGTATGTGCATTAGAGCGCCCTCGTCTTGAACGATGGGCGCATCAGCTGGCTTTTTTGTAGATTTTGCGTTGCTAATATCGACAGGAAATAAAAAAGCAGCCAAGCCTGTCAGGATAAACAGAATAAAGAGTCGCATAGGATTCTCCAAGGTGCCTGGTAAGCTGAGATAAAAGGCGCTGAATATGAGATGATTACTGGTATCTTAAGACGCTGAATTACGGTCTTTGTTTGATCATCTTCGCCTCTTACAATAGCATGGCTTTATGAGCTTTTAGCGCTATGTTGTTAAAGCGACGGCGCTGATGCCGAGTTTTTTTCCTTAAAAAAAGAAGCGCGCACCGCTAATCTACAAAAAAGCAAGCAAAGTCTTTTTGAGCACCTGCGCTAGGGATCTTTAAATTAAATCAGATCTTGCAAGGCTTTTTATGTCAACGGCTGAGGCGGAATTGGTTTGTTTACAACTACTCCTTGGCTTTTACTCATCTAAGCTATGAATATTGGCCTATAGCCATATTTTTGCCGTTTCTTGATCACAATTGGCTGTTCTAAGAACCTGCGCTTACAATGCGTTAGTTTAAGAGCTGTCCTCTGCTTGAAGCAGACACAGTCATTTAAAGGAAGGTCAATAATGGCGCGTAGCGGCATTTCAACAATTTTGACAGCCGTTGTCGCTGGTGCGGCAGGCTTTGCGCTGGGCGTCTATGAAGCGCCAAATGAGGGCGTATCGAATCTGCGCTCAGCAATTGAAGCACGACTTCAATCGTTCAAAGACAATATGAAAAAATCAGAACCAGCAACGGAAACACCTGCTGAGACTGCCCCGACTGAAGCCCCCGCGCCCTCCCCTGAGGCCGCCGCGCCAAGCTCAGAAACTGCTCCAGCCGTTGAAGCTGCTGCGCCTGCGCCAGAAGCACCGGCAGCGCCGCCCGCCATGCCAGAGGCTGCAGCCCCAACGCTTAGCTTGCCAACCACCCCTGCGCCCGCCGTTGAAAGCGCGACGCCGGCCGCTCCAGCCACGTCAGCTGTCCCTGAGGCTGCAGCGCCTGCAGCTGAAACTCCTGCCGCTGCAACGCCTGCGCCTGTGGAAGCAAAGCCCAAGCCAAAACCAAAGCCAAAACCAAAACCAAAACCAAAGCCCGTTGAGGCACCTGCAGACGCAGCCCCGGCTGATGCGCCTGCCGCCCCTGCAGCTCAATAAATCTTGTCATAAGTAACGCGACGAATAAGGACCTCCGCTCAGTTGAGCGGAGGTTTTTTTATTGCTTACGGATAAAGACGTCCCTCGCTCACCTTGAACTCAAAAACTGATAAACAAAGAGAGGATATGGTCGAACACTTTTGTCTGGAATATACAGATCAAAGGATCAGGTGAGGCCAATTCATATGTCTTCCTACTTTACTGGTTTAATTTCTTTTTTAATATTTTAGATAAAAGAGCACCCACAATGAATAATTATAAAAAGCCTAAATATTTAAAAATCGTCACTCTAAGGCGTACTGCGATTGCAACAGTGATCATGGGATTTCTTTGCGCGCAGCACGCTGAAGCGCAAATGGATAGTTCAAAATTCGCCTGGATAACGCTGCATAAAAAAAAGCATCTAAGTGCTACCAGATATCGGGAACTTCTGCTGTTAAAAGCTGCTGATCTTGCAGAATCCAGAGGATACACGCATTTTGAACTTGTTGATCAAAATGGCTATGAGGCTCATGGAACGATCGCCACACATCATTTCTATACAACAGATAACTATGGCAATAGTTCCTATTCAACCTATGCGCCTGCATCCCATCCCCCGACAATCGTCGCAAACACAGCAATTCTTGTTCATTTCTGCAATGAGTCTGAACAGCCTTGCCGAGGGCTAAAAGCGCATACTGTTATGTTAAACTTACCCAGATAAACCCTAAAAGACTTTAAGACCCCTCCAAAGAGTTTGATCAAATTTCTAATCAAATCGTCGCAGCAGGATTAGAGCGCGTGTCTGAACGCATTTGGCGTCTGACTGCGCCAAATGCTGGTCCATTTACCCATACAGCCACATGCACATATCTTATCGGCGACGATCAGCTTGCCCTTGTTGATCCCGGGCCAGATGACGCGCGACACATCAAAGCAATATTACATGCGATTAAAGGAAAAGAACTTCGTTATATTCTTGTTACCCATACCCACAAGGATCATTCAAGCGCCGCTGGCTCTTTAAGAAAAGCAACAGGAGCTAAAATCTTTGGTTGCGCGCCTTACGCGCCTTCCCTTGACATATCTATTATTGGATCAGGATTTGACGCGGCACATGATAGAGATTACGCGCCGGATTATGTTTTAAAAGAAGGCGACACAATAACGCTCAAGAATACGACAGTGTGCGTAGTTGCAACGCCAGGACATACTTCTAATCATCTTTGCTATGCTCTAGAGGAAGAAAAAGCTCTTTTTACAGGCGATCATGTGATGGGCTGGTCGACAACCGTTATTGCGCCACCAGATGGATCAATGCGCGATTATTTAATGTCGCTAGAATATTTACGCAAAAGAAACGATCACATCATGTGGCCAGGCCATGGCCAGCCCATTACAATACCTCAACGCTATTTGCGTGCGATTCTTCACCACCGCCACGCGCGTGCCGCAGCCATCCTGCGGCGGCTTAAGACTGGCGATCGGTCAATTGAAAATATTGTCGAGAATATTTATGGTGCCATCAATCCAGCCTTACGGCGCGCTGCCGCAATGACCGTCTTTGCTCATTTACAGGATCTAGTGGAGCGCAAGCTTGCGCGTTGCGAGGGGCCAATTACGCCACAATCCTACTATCTTCCGCTAGAGTGCAAGGGGTTTATTTTTTAGACCCATCCACCTGGGTTAAGATGACCACTTCATTTTTATGAACGCGACCAAGACTTCTCCGGACTTCTTCATCCAAGATGTCAGCATCGATTGTTTCACCCTTTATCAAGCCTATTCGCTTTTCCCACTCTTGACGCTGAATTTTTAAAATATCGCGTTCAAATCTAAGCTGCGTAAGCTTTTGCTCGTATTCTTCTCCAATCCTTAAGCCTCTATGACCATGGACTGCGTGCCAAACGAAATAGGATACAGCCATGCCAGCGACGCAATAAAGCATCAAGGGCAGCAAATACCTGCGGGAAAGAATGCGCAGCATCAACATGAATTAATAATAGCTGAAGTTGGTATAGACAGCGTTAACAAATGCGCCGGGAGAGAAACGGGGCGTTTACTTTTAGCGATCTCTTCCCTGACGTGAAATGCGCTTAATTTCAACCTGAACTAATCGCTCAACTATTTCGGGCAGATGATCGTCTAGCCATTGCTTGAGCATGGGCTTCATCAGCTGCTGGGTAAGCGCCATGACCATATCTGAGTTATCGACTAAGGCGCGAGCCGCTAGCGCTTCAAAATGATCCGAAACAATTGATGCGGTCTGCGCAGACATCAGGTCCTCGCTCGTCTCATCATCAATCTGCGCAGGGCTATCAAAGCGCTCCTCGCTCAATTCGCGCACCGGAAAAGTTCGACGCGGCATCTTAAGGTGACGCTCTACGGCCTGCTCTTTTCTTTCATCTTGAAAATCAGACTGGCGAGATGTTGGCCCGGCACCGCGTGAGGCAGAGCTAAACGCGCTCGTTGCGGCTGTCTCTAAAAGCTCACTTTCCTCAGAAATAATCCGGCGAATAGATGCGAGCAATTCCTCAATCGTCGGCTCCCGGTGACGCCGATCTTCTTCATAATCTTCATCGATGGGCGGCAAATGCGCGGCGCTCAGGGGTAGAGTTTTCTTGTTCATGGATCCCAAACGAAGCGCCGACGGAAAATTTATGCGCCAAGCTATCTGTGAAGGGTTGCCGGCCTTAGATCAACATTTTAGGTTAGAATTCCACATATTTTACAAATATCCGCCTTATATTCATGTAAATTCCCCCTCCAAATCATCAATAAATTCTGTAAAAGTTCCCCATAATCACCCCCAGAGGCTTAAGCTTGGCTTTGAGTTAGCCTAAAGCCCCACTTTAGTAGGAAGTTTGGAACAGCAATGATGAAGATGAGCCTTCAACAATGCACGTTTGCGGCCCTTGGTTTGGCTGCGTTGACGCCTCTGCCCGCCTCTGCCCTAATCAAATCGGCTGATGCCGCTGGACGCTACGCAGTCATACGTGAAGACAAAGATACTGGCTGCATGCTGACGCTCGATCAGCGGGCCCGTGGACCTGGCGGCAATAAGGCGCTCCTTGCGCCAGCCTGCCGTGATAATGGAATCGTTGTTTTTGATCCTGTGGCCTGGACGATCGAGCGGGATCTCCTCGTGCTCAGCGCTCGAAAAGGACACAAAGCACATTTTGAACGTGGAACAGACGGCGTTTGGCGCCGTGATCCAACTGAAGGCAAATCTCTCGGCCTGAAACCCCTTTAAGATCTCAATTGTAAAAACAGAAGAGACTTTGTGTTGCTGCGTGTGGAGCGCAAATAAAAAGTCGTTAAAACGATCTTTTTTAAATAAACAAATGGCTTCCATATTCTGATTGGAAAAACGAACGCCGGCCTCCTTCATCTAACTATGGAGGGGTGCGATTGTTCCCCGCTAGTCAATACGCCTAAGCTAAAGCGGCGCGCTTGAGCTTGCCATTCGCGTTTCTGGGCAGGGCCTCAAGAAAAACAACACTTTTGGGGCGCTTATAGACTGCAAGATTTTGCTGACAATGCGCTAAGATTGCCACTTCATCGACCACGACTGCGTCCCGCATAACAATATAGGCTTTGATGATTGTCGTCTCCCCATCACGACCTGCGCGCTCTGCAACCGCAGCTTCAGCAACATTTGGGAAAGTCAGCAAACATTTTTCAACTTCAGCTGGAGAAACTCTAAAACCTCCAGCATTCATCACCTCATCCGCCCGGCCATGTCGCCATATATAGCCATCGTCGTCAAATTCGACCAGATCACCGGAAATAAACCAGTCGCCTCGAAAACTCATGCGCTCTTCTTCCGGGCGTTTCCAATATCCTAGCATCATGCCTGGATCATCGCGCCGGATGGCTAATAGGCCTGTTTCCCCAGAGGCTAGTGGAACATCGCCACTCTCTATCGGCAAAGCAGCAATGACTCTGCCTGGCTGCGCTTTACCTGGAGAGTCGCTTTTGATTGGCGTCAACGGCCCAGTGGAAATAAAAGTAGAAATTTCACTCATGCCAAAAGCTTCAAAGATTTCTTTGCCCGTCCTTTTGCGCCATTCGAGAGATAAACTTGACGGCAATGCCGCTCCCGCAGACAAGCCATGCCTCAGCGACGACACATCAGCTCGCTCTAACGCGCCATATTTGAGTATTTGTCTAAATACGCCGGGCACAGCAGCAAAAACAGAAACAGAATAAGCCTCAATAAGACGCGGCCAGACCGTTGGATCAGACTGACCATTATATAGAACCGTTGAGGCACCAACAGATAGAGGATCGACGACGCCAACGCCTAAAGTATAGGTCCAATTGATTGCGCCTGCATGGAGCATGACATCTTCTGATTGAAGACCGGTCCAGTGCGTACGCATAGGACGACGTCCCCATGCAGCGCGGTGAGCATGCAAAACGCCTTTCGGACGACTCGTCGTCCCAGAGGTATAGACAAGATAAGCAGGATCATCCGCTGCAGTATCCGCATAATCTGCAATCGGCTCAGAAATAAATAAAGACTCAAGCACCTGCGCAGATAAAACTGTAACGCCCGGCGCAGCATAGTTTTCTTGGTCAAACGAGGCACCCAGAACAAGGGCCGAAGCCTCTGAGTCTTTCAGTAAAAAAGCAGCTTCTTCAAAGGTGAGTTGCGCAGAAGCAAGTAACGCAACATAACCCGCCGCAATCGCAGCAAAATAAGCCAAGGCGGCATTGGCCTCATTACCCATACGGATCATAATATGCGCGCCTGGTTTTAAATTTAAACTTTTAAAACCCGCCGCTAATTGTCTGACTTTTAAATCAAGTTGCGCATAAGACCAGCGCTGAACGTGATCATCGCCAACCACTGTTAACCCGATTTTTAAGGGATGACGTTGCGCATTTTCCGCTAGACAATACTGTGCAAGATTAAAACTTTGTGGAACAGTCACCGACATTAATCAAACAAGCTCGATACGCTCTCTTCGCGCGCGGTACGCGCAATAGCTTCGCCAATCAAAGAGCCAATAGGGATCACACGAATATTGGCTGCAGACTGAACAAGGTCAGTAGCGCAAATAGTATCGGTAATAACGAGCTCTTTTAATTTTGATGCAGCAATCCGCGTTGCCGCCTCGCCAGAAAGTACGCCATGCGTGATGTAAGCATGAACGCTTGCCGCCCCCGCTGCGAGGAGAGCCTCGGCCGCATTGCATAAGGTTCCACCGGAATCGACAATGTCATCAATCAAAATACAGTTACACCCTGATACATCGCCGATGATGTTCATCACCTCAGACTCGCCTGCCCGCTCACGACGTTTGTCCACAATGGCTAATGGCGCGTCTATTCGCTTAGCTAAAGCGCGCGCGCGCACCACACCCCCCACGTCGGGAGAAACGACCATGGTGTTTTTGAGTTCGCGATGAGATTTGATATCGGCCACCATAACGGGCGCAGCGAAAAGATTATCTGTTGGGATATCGAAGAAACCTTGCAGCTGGCCGGCATGTAAATCCACGGTCAAAATCCGATCGACGCCAGCTCGCGTAATTAAATTCGCCACCAATTTAGCTGAGATGGGGGTCCGAGGCCCTTGTTTACGATCTTGGCGGGCATAGCCAAAATAAGGGATTACAGCGGTAATCCGGCGCGCTGAGGCCCGTCGGAGGGCATCCGCCATAATCAAAAGCTCCAACAAATGATCATTGGCTGGGGCAGAAGTAGACTGGATCATGAAAACATCCTGACCACGAACGTTTTCAAGGACTTCAACCCATATTTCACCATCAGCGAACCGGCGGACATGGGCGCGGCAGAGAGAAATATCGAGATGAGCCGCAATTGCCTCGGCGAGCGCGCGATTAGAGTTGCCCGCCAGAAGTTTCATTGCTGACATCGACCCCACCTCATGATTTTGAATTCCGGCGGGTCTTAGCAGCCGCAGCGGCTAGGAACAATATGACACGGAAAAGACAATGGCTCGCCTTTAACGAGATTGCGTCAGGCCATGGGAATGTCTAAATGATCGTTCGGGCAGTTTTCAACATCTTAGTTCGGTCTGATGACGCGTCATAAACCTTTCCGCCGCCAGACGCCTGCGCGGTCCGCATAATGTCGGTGTGCGCACCCTTGAGCCTCGCGGCGATACCGCAAGCGCATAAGACGACACGCGTCGTTGTCGCCATGTCCGGCGGCGTTGACTCCAGCGTTGTTGCCGCCTTGCTCAAAGATCAAGGTTATGACGTCGTCGGCGTCACCCTTCAACTCTATGATCACGGTGAAGCAACACACCGCAAAGGGGCCTGCTGCGCAGGCCAAGATATCCAGGATGCACGTGCGGTCGCTGCGCGCTTGGGCATTCCTCATTTTGTTCTCGATTATGAGACAAAATTTAGAGAAAAGGTGATTGACGGATTTGCCGCGTCTTACGCAAGAGGCGAAACGCCTGTTCCCTGTATTTCCTGCAACCAATATATCAAATTCGCGGATCTCTTTGCTACCGCAAAAGATCTGGGTGCAGATTGGCTTGCAACTGGGCATTATATTTCAGCAAGAGAGGATGCCTCTGGTTTTCGCGCCCTATATCGCGCTAAAGACGCAGCCCGTGATCAAAGCTATTTTCTCTTTGCAACAACCCGCGAACAATTGCGCATGCTGCATTTTCCGCTCGGTGAATATTCTAAATCGGAAGTGCGGGAAATGGCGCGCCATTATGGGCTATCTGTTGCAGATAAAGCTGATAGTCAGGATATTTGCTTCGTGCCGAATGGACGCTACACAGATGTTGTTGCGCGTCTTGCTCCTGAGGCCATTACACCAGGAAATATTGTTCACCTCGATGGGCGGATCCTAGGCCGTCATGCCGGCGTTGCCCATTATACGGTAGGACAACGTCGAGGCCTGGGCTTGGGAGCAAGCGTTACTGGTCGTGATGCAGAACCCCTCTTTGTTGTTAAAATCGATTCTGGCAAAGCTGAAGTAGTCGTTGGGCCGCATGCGGCCCTAGAAACGCGTGCAGTTCGACTAAGGGACGTCAACTGGATTGGCGATGGTGAGTTAAAAGATCTGCCGACACAAGGGCTGCCAGTGATGGCCCGGGTGCGGTCAACGCGCCCGCCGCTTCCCGCCCGTCTTTTTTTGGATGCCGACATGAGGGTGCAGGTTGTCTTTCAGACCGGCGAATTTGGCGTCTCACCAGGTCAAGCATGCGTTTTTTATGACGGTGAAGAGGAACACGCACGGGTTTTAGGCGGTGGTTTTATTGCTGTCGCAGAAATGGGCGATACACTTAGCTCTTCTTTCGCAACGACCTTAACGCCTCAAACAAACACCTCAAGAGCCAGCGCATGAGCGAAGCCAGAGACTTTGCCCTCAACGACTCTGTTCAAAACGATAATGTCGAGATCCCATATGCCGCAGAAGCTTATGCGCGATGGGCCCCCTTCTATGACATGACTTTCCGCGTGGTCATGCGACCTGGTCGCCGGGCAATTGCAGCGATCGCTTCCGAAATAGGCGGTCCAGTCCTAGACGTCGGCGTTGGCACGGGTTTGGAATTGCCAATGTTTGCACCTCATATTGAAGTAACGGGTATTGATTTGTGCGAACCCATGCTCAGGCGCGCAAAAGAACGGATCACGCGTGAGCGTTTAAAAAATGTTCACGGCTTGTTGCTGATGGACGCAACGCAACTCGCGTTTCCGGATAATACCTTCGCCTGCGTCGTCGCCCCATATTTATTGCCCGTGACTCCCGTGCCGGAGGCGATTTTGGATGAACTAGCGCGCGTCGTAAAACCAGGCGGCGAGATCATCCTCGTCAATCATGTCAGCAATGAAGACGATATGTTATCAATGCTGGAGCCATGGCTGGCTAAACATATTGCTCCTAAACTCGGCTGGCGCCTTCAATTTCAGTGGTCGATCATTGGGGATTGGATTAATCAACGCGACGATGTGAGGCTGCTCGACCGTCGCCTACTGGCTCCTTTTGGTCTTTTTACCCTAACCCGCATCAAACGCTTATCGGGCGATCGGCAAAAAATTCATGCCCCTAATCGTCAAAGTGAAAAAGAATTTGCTTAACCAAGCCTAGCGCTTGCGGTCTTGAAGAGCTAGTTAAGGTTAGCGGCGCTGCGGGGCTCGTGAAGGACTATTATTCCCCGGGGCCTTATCGATCCTTAAGGGAGCTGTCCCTGATCTCGCTCGTGGGCTTGGTCACACGGCGCCCACCTACGTTGTAGGTTCCCGGGATCAATGTCCCACGGTTCATGTGGCCCGCACTCGTCATGTCTCAGGCATAAATAATAATTACATGAACGATGATAAACAGTTTCTCCGACGCCATAGTTTAGAGCGGCGCGACCTGGTTACGCATGAAGAAGCCCATCAGGCCGCACAAGAGCTAACACAAAACTGTCTCTCCTGCCTGAACCCTTTAATTTCATCATATCCTTCAACAAGCGCAATCATTTCTCTGTACTGGCCCATCCGCAGTGAAATCAATACACGGCCTTTGATAGATATGCTCTCGCAACAAGGTCGTAAGATTAGCCTTCCCATCATGCATAAGATTAAGCACCCGCTGGTGTTTAGACAATTTGAGCCCGGAGATGACCTTGTTAAAGGACCCTATGGCCTCTCTGAGCCCTCCGAAGATAAAGCGCTCGTTGAACCTGATATTATCTTTGCGCCTCTCGCCGCTTTTGATCGAAGAGGCTATCGTCTTGGCTATGGCGGCGGCATTTATGATGCAACATTCACCAAACTCCGAAATAAAAAGAAAATAATAGCGATTGGTCTTGCTTATGCGCTTCAGGAAATTGATCAAGTTCCTATAGAACCTCACGATCAAAGACTTGATTATCTTATCACCGAGCGCGAAATTATTACTTTTGAGCCTCTTGCAAAACTCTTGAGGTTTTAAGAGATCAGAAGCCTCTTTGAAGCCCAATATTATGTCACAGATAGTTTTATAGCTGATTTTATTGCTTGTCGCCAAAAATTGAGCTTTGAGAAGCTTGATTTGGACGCGGAACTCCCTCCGTTGACCGGATTGAAGCTTTCAAAGCTGGGAAGCGCGGTGTGACGGTTAGGTCACCAGCCGCATGATCTGCTCGACAGTGATGACAAGAATGCCAAACATCAAATGGCAGAATACTTTGGCATCTCCGCGTACGCGTACATGATTGCCGCCGCAGTTATCTTTCAGGTTGCTGTTAACACGTTCCGATGCGCTACGCTGATTATAACGGATCTCT
>BJGJ01000025.1 GCA_014190435.1 Methylocystaceae bacterium
GGCATTTCGGACCTGGTTTCTGTGGATTTAGCCCAAGCTGAAAAATTTGCTTTAGCGAGTTGATTAAAACGTCATCAGCTAGCTTCCTGCGCCCAAAGGTTGGGGCATGTCTTTATTTAAGTTTTTGCAGACTGCGGGCGCGAGGAGGGCGTGTGACACAAAATTAATGAAGGGCTATATATTAATGATATTCAATAATTTACGATATTATCGCGCTGCCTTGACTTCATATGGTGCCAAACATATGTTGCCCTCGGCTTGATGGGACTTGGCGGAGACGCCGGCGGATGTTGGGTTAGCTTCTTCAGGCCAATTTGTTCGCCTCTTTTCTGGCTATCGCCGTTATCCCCATTTTCACGATCACATACGTGAGGGAGGTTGATGATGACGGAGGATGACGGGAAAAGCTCAGATCAGGCCGCGCTACAGGCGCGACTTGATCAGTTAAGCGCTGCAATTCGCAGGGTAGAAGAAGAGAAGTTTGCTGCCGAGTCGCTGACCCCTGAGCGTAAAGGATTTTCTCGCTCGATGCGTGTGGGGCTTAATGCGGTCTCAGAGTTTCTGGGCGCGATCTTAGTTAGTGCATTTGTTGGCTGGCAGGCAGACCAATGGCTTGGCACCCAACCGTGGCTCTTAGTCTTTTTAACGGGCTTAGGCGTTGCGGTAGGATTTTATAATGTGTATCGCGTGGCGAAACCTAAAGGTCCGTTAGGCGGTAAGACCCTCGATCGTGATGCTTAATGCGTCAAGGCAGGGCTGAGACGAAAAAGGTCTAAAACGAGCAATGACACCGGAAGAAACCGTTTCCGCTCCAAATCCAATTGAGCAGTTTGAACTGCACCGGATTTTTCCGCTTGAAATAAGCGGTATTGAGACTTCATTCACAAATGCGTCCCTTTACATGCTCTTGGCGGCTCTGGGCGTAGTAGGATTAATGGTGGCAGCGACCTCACGTAAGTCTATTGTGCCGGGACGTATGCAAGCCTTGGCAGAAATGCTGTATGAGTTTGTCGCTAACATGGTGCGTCAAACGGCCGGCAAAGAAGGCATGAAATTTTTTCCTTTCGTGTTTTCGCTCTTCTCATTCATCCTAATCGCAAATCTTATTGGCTTGGTGCCCTATAGTTATTCTGTTACCAGCCAAATTATCGTTACCTTTGCTTTCGCCGCGCTGGTGATTACGCTTGTTGTTGCCTATGGCGTTTATCTCAATGGCTTTGGCTTTCTCAGGCTTTTTGTTCCTCATGGCGTTCCATTGCCGGTGCTTGTTGTGCTCGTGCCTATTGAGATTATCTCTTTTTTGTCGAGGCCAGTTTCTTTGTCGGTTCGACTATTTGCGAATATTCTCGCGGGCCATATCACTCTGGCGGTATTTGGCGGCTTCGTGATGATGTTGTTGGCCTCGGGCGGATGGTCGTTACTTGCGCCTGTGCCGCTATTAGCCATAGTCGCTTTATACGCACTAGAGTTGCTAGTCGCCTGTCTTCAGGCGTTTGTCTTTTCTGTTCTAACCTGTGTCTACCTCAATGACGCAATTCACCCTGGCCACTGATAAATTCCTAACAATAAAAGCGGCCTTAATTTAAAATAGGAGAAAAATATGGCTTCGGAAATGCAATTAGTCGGCGCTGGTCTAGCGGCAATTGGTACTGGTGCGGCGGCGATTGGCGTTGGCATTATTTTTGGTAATTTTGTTAACGGCGCACTTCGGAATCCTTCCGCGGCGGCAAGCCAATTCACCAACGCCATCATTGGCGCAGCCCTCGCCGAGGGTTTGGGTATTTTCGCCTTTTTGATTGCGATCTTGCTCTTCCTTAAGACCTAAATCGTATTCAGCTGCTTATTCTTTAAGAGCTGTCGGGATTTTAAATATCGTCATTCGCGCGCAATGATTATATGCGCGCGAATTCTACCGTCCCTGTCTTATTCGAAGACCTGTGAGCGGAATCAGGATCATGAACTTACGCATTATTTCTACCGCAATAGCTGCCGAAAACGCGCAGGAAACGCATCTTGGGGTCGGCGCGGAAGGCCGAGCGCATCACGAAGGCGGCTTTCCTCCTTTCCAAACAGAAAATTTTGCGCCGCAGATTGTATGGCTCGTTGTAATTTTTGGGGTCCTTTACATCCTCATGTCTCGGCTTGCTCTGCCGCGCGTTGGCGGAATACTTGAGCGTCGCTCTGAAAAAATAGCTTCCGACCTTGAAGCATCTCGTGACATGCAGGAAAAAGCTCAGGCTGCAGCTGTGGCAAACAACGAGACTATTCGTCTCCGTCGAGAAGAGGCGCAGGCGATCGGCCGTGAGGCGCAGCAGAGCACTGCAGTAGAAACATTATCTCGAAGATCCCGCGCTGAGGCGGAGGCGTCAGAGAAAATTCGCGCTGCCGAGGGGCGTATAGCTGATGCGAAGATGCAGGCACTGGCTAATGTGGAGCAGATTGCGATTGAAGCAGCTGGATCAATAGTCGAGAAGCTAACGGGATCTAAAGTAGATAAAGATCATTTGTCTGCAGAATTTCGTAATGTAAAATCTAGTTAAGGGGACGGCGTCAATGCATTTCGATGCTGAATTTTATGTTGCTGTTGGTTTTGCTATCTTTTTAGCCGTGTTATTTTGGGTCGGTGCGCATTCGAAATTAACGACATTAATTGATGCCCGTATAAACCGAATTAAGCACGAATTAGCGGAAGCTGAGCGGTTAAGAGTTGAGGCCCAGAGCTTGCTGGACTCCTTTGAAAGCAAGCGCGCAGAGGCGGAAACGGAAGCCAAGGCCATCATCGCTCAAGCGAAGGAAGAGGCGGAGTTGATTGCTCAGGAAGGCCGTCGACGGCTAGACGAATTCATGGCGCGCAATGTGAAACAAGTTGAGCAGAAAATTGCTCAAGCTGAAGCGCAGGCTACCGCCGAAGTCCGCGCGGCTGCTGCTGATGTAGCGGTTATGATTGCTGAAGGCATCCTAAGCAAAGGCGTAGGTGGCCATGATTTCATCGCTGCGGGGATCGATCAAATCAAAACTTTGGGACATTGATCGCTTCTAATTGAGGCGCAGTTAATTCCTCATTGAAAGAGTCAGCCTTCGGGTTGGCTCTTTTTCTTTTTCCCTACAGGCTTAGCGGGCGATGTGGAACCGCCCTGACTAAAGCCAACAATAATTTCGTAATCTTCATGTGCGCGTTTGCTCACAAGAGGAACAGATATGGGATCTGCCAATAAACGATAATCCCCCCGCATTCCACCAGGCGAGACGCTTGCGGAAACCTGGTAGCTCTTGCTGGAGACAAGCGAGTAATCTTTTAATCGTCGAAGCGCTACACTTATAGTTGCGGTAAAGGCTCCCGGAGCACCGGCCGGACCGAGCACCACTCCGCCCTCTATGCCGAGTTTAATCGATACATTTTCACCTTCTATCAAGCATTCTCGCGCTGTCTGATCGATAGAGAGTTGATAGCGCACGCTAGAAGCATCTGCATCTTGCGGCATTCGTATCATTGAAGCTCCATTATCGATAAAGACGACGGGGCAATCTTGAGTAACGTTTGATGTAGGTGGACTCTCGCCGAAAAACTTTGGCATTTCAAGTGCGTAGGCTGTTGTGATGTTATCCAACATGCATATAAAAACAATTCCTACGTAGCGGTTGACGCTATTCATTCCGATTCATGCTCCCTCAAGTTGATGTTCTCTCAAGGTAGTTTCGCATAAGCCTCTTTAAAACCTTGTAAGGTTAAGGGCAGGCCGATGCCTTCATCTGGAGTTTGGTGAAGAATAAAAGTTGCTGTTTTGCCATTTTTCAACTGATCTATTAATTTTTCGTCCATGGATACTTCGGCGACACAGCCGGATGAAAGACATTTCACAAAACCTGCTCGACCAATATCCGTGTCATCAACTTTAAGGCCTAGTCCATTTGGCAACAACACGCCTAAGGGAGCGATGACGCGCAGAAGACGGCTTTTCCCATCGCTAGTTTTTAATACTATGACAACAAGATTGATATTTGATTTATCGTCTGCAACAACACTTTGGATCAGGGCGCATTGTTCATTGGCCGCGCCCGCGGGCTTCTCACAGCGTATTTCCCAGTCGCCAAATTTAGATTTCACAATGCCCTGCGCATAACTGCTTCCTGCCGTCAAAAGGGCTGAGGAGAGAAGGAATAGGCCTAGAAAAATTTCCGCGACCTGTTGTCGCAATGGCGGTGTTTTTTTCGCGTCGCGAAAAGGCGTCATGGTGGCTCCGAGGGCGTTTAGCCTAATGCTGCGATCTATCCTGGAAAAGCCAGGCGATTTCGAGACCCCAGGTAATCCTTGGGGAATTTTTTGCCTAGCAAATCATCTTGATCTGTCAAGACTAGCTGGAGTGTAAGGTTTAGGTAACCAATAATCTTTCCTTGTGACTAGTTTACCTGTATGAATATTGCAGCGCAGCAATTGCGTGGCCGGCGTGATTGTGGTTGAACCAGCCGCAGTCGCGTAGGGGAGTTCTATATAAGGACTTCGGGCGTAAAAATTGCGTCAAAATTATAGAGACTCAGACCTAATAAATCGGTGCGAAAGGCGACCTGTATGTCTACGGACACCCGTCAGTTGATTTCCCGCGGCGCAAGCCTCATGGCGCTAGTCTTGCCGCTTATTTTATCGGCCAGCTATTCACTGGCTCAGGTTGAGGGTCAGCCTGCCCCAGGAGGCGTGGGATTGCCTGTAACTGTAACAGACGTCGGGCATGATACCCAGTTTTTCTATAATTGGATTTTGTTGCCCGTTATTACGTTTATTGCGATTTCTGTATTAGGTCTCTTGTTGTATGTAAGTTGGAGATTTAACGAAAACGCAAACCCTGTGCCCTCAAAACTTACGCATCACACAGGGCTAGAAATAGTTTGGACGCTCGTTCCTATTCTAATCCTTGTGTTTATCTCTGTGCCATCGTTCAGATTATTAACAAAGCAAGTTGAAATCCCTGAAGCTAAGGTCACCATTAAAGTTACGGGTAACCAGTGGTATTGGTCATACAAATATCCCGAAGATCAAGGCGGGGGTTTTGGATTTGATCAGCTTATGAAAGCAGAGGCTGATTTAGAGCCCGGCGACGTGAGGCTGCTATCGGTAGATAATGAAGCGGTTGTTCCAGTAAATGAAGTAGTGAAATTACAAATCACTGCAGCGGATGTAATCCACTCCTTCGTAATCCCAGCATTTAGTATTCGCATGGATGCAGTGCCAGGAAGATTGAATGAGACTTGGTTTAAAGCTGAGAAAGAGGGAGTTTATTATGGTCAATGCTCAAAGATATGCGGCAAAGATCATGCGTTTATGCCTTCAGCTATACGAGTGGTCAGCCGTGAAAAATACGAGGAATGGCTGGCGGAATCAAAGAAGAAATATGCCGCTGCTGAAATGCCGGTTAGGCTAGCTGCTAGCGAAGTAGCCCGCTGAACCTGAAAATAAAAACCTGACAGGATTTTGAGGAACAAGAAGATGGCGAGTTCAACTGCCGGAGCGCATGATCATCCCATAGGATTGCGTCGCTTTCTCTTTTCGACAAACCATAAAGACATCGGCACGCTTTATCTGATCCTAGCGGTGATTGGCGGGCTAGTTGGCATGCTGATGTCTGTCGCAATTCGCGCAGAGTTGATGCATCCTGGTATATCAGTGTTTCCAGGGCTCGCGCAGATGCTGTATGGCGCAGATCCGTCCATGGCTACGGACGCGGGCAAAAATCTTTATAATGTTTTCATCACAGCGCATGGCTTGCTGATGATCTTTTTTATGGTCATGCCAGCCATGATGGGCGGATTCGCAAACTGGTTTGTGCCAATTATGATTGGCGCACCTGACATGGCTTTCCCTCGATTAAACAATATTTCGTTCTGGTTTCTGGCGGTCGCGTTGATCCTTCTTGTTATGTCGATGTTTGTGGAAGGCGCGCCGGGGATGATGGGATTTGGTGGGGGATGGGTATTTTATCCACCCTTATCTTCCAATATTGGCCATCCAGGGCCTGCGATGGATTTTATTATTCTCTCGCTGCATTTAGCCGGAGCATCGTCGATCCTTGGATCAATCAACTTTATTACGACTATTTTTAATATGCGCGCCCCTGGCATGACGCTGCACAAGATGCCCCTTTTTGCTTGGGCAATGTTAGTCACCGCCTTCCTTTTGGTATTGACTTTGCCCGTGCTTGCTGGCGCGATCACAATGCTGCTAACGGACCGTAATTTTGGAACAATGTTCTACGATCCGGCTGGGGGTGGCGATCCATTGCTCTTCCAGCATTTATTCTGGTTTTTTGGCCATCCAGAAGTTTATGTATTGATCCTGCCCGCTTTTGGGTTGATCAGCCATATAGTTTCAACTTTTTCGAAGAAGCCCGTGTTTGGTTATCTCGGAATGGCTTATGCCATGGTCTGCATCGGTTTTCTTGGCTGTATCGTGTGGGCGCATCACATGTATACGGTTGGCCTCTCATTGAATGCCCAGCGCTACTTTGTTTTCGCAACTATGGTCATTGCCGTGCCAACGGGAATTAAAATTTTCTCTTGGATCGCAACAATGTGGGGAGGATCCATCTCTTTCCGTGCTCCGATGATTTGGGCTATTGGATTCATTTTTGTGTTCACCATGGGGGGCGTTACCGGCGTCGTACTCGCTAATGCAAGTGTCGATCGACAACTCCATGAGACTTATTACGTTGTTGCGCATTTCCACTACACCATGTCGCTGGCTGCTGTTTTTGGAGTCTTTGCCGGATTCTACTATTGGTTCCCAAAAATGACCGGCTATTTATACAATGAGACGCTGTCCAAGCTGCATTTCTTATTTTTGTTTGTGGGCGTAAATCTGACATTCTTCCCCCAACATTTCTTGGGACTTGCTGGAATGCCGCGCCGGTATATTGATTATCCAGATGCTTTTGCGTCGTGGAATTACTTGTCTTCACTTGGAGCATTTATTGGTGCCTTCAGCATGGTTGTATTCTTTTATACGGTCATAGAGGCATTCATGAAAAAGCGTTACGCGGGATACAACCCATGGGGTTCCGGCGCAACGACATTAGAATGGACCTTGCCTTCTCCGCCGCCATTTCATCAATTTGAAACTTTGCCAAGAATCACAGGCGCTGAACACCAGTAAGAAAAGTTTCAGCGCGCATAATGCGCGCTGAAGTTCTTGTCTTTTGGTTAAAAGACAGAAAGCTCTTTCTTCTTGGCGCACACTTACAAGGTCAGGTAAGCAACGATGAGCGATGCATCCTACTTTGACGAAAGCGCAGCACCCAAGCTTCCGGTTGCGGCTCCATTAGATTTTATCGCCCTTCTTAAGCCGCGGGTTATGTCGCTCGTTGTGTTTACAGCGCTTGCTGGATTTTTATTGGCACCAACTCTCCCGCATCCACTAATCGTTTTTGCTGCGCTGTTTGCTATTGCCGTGGGGGCCGGCGCGTCCGGCGCTCTTAACATGTGGTATGACGCTGATATTGATGCGGTAATGCGACGCACGCGCTTGCGTCCAATTCCAGCAGGTCGCATTGATGCTGATGCGGCGTTGGCTTTTGGCGTTGTTTTATCAATTCTTTCTGTTTTTACATTGGGTTTCGTGTCTAATTGGCTGGCTGCTGCGCTTCTTGCTTTCACAATATTTTTTTACGTCGTTATTTATACGGTGTGGTTGAAGCGATTAACGCCTCTCAATATCGTTATCGGCGGTGCTGCAGGAGCCTTACCGCCAATCGTTGGTTATGCAGCCGCTACTGGCGATATTAGCATGTCCTGTCTCGTGTTATTTACGATAATTTTCGTTTGGACGCCGCCGCATTTTTGGTCGCTCGCAATTTTGAAGATTGATGAATATGGCAGTGTTGGCTTGCCAATGTTGCCGAATGTTTCTGGCTTGCAGCGAACGCGTCTTGAGATCCTGATCTATTGTCTTTTTCTTGCGCCTATTGGCGCTGGGCCATGGCTTCTGGGCTTTGCCTCATGGCTTTATGGCTTCACTTCAGTTAGTCTGGGCCTAGGGCTTTTATATCTGGCTGCGCAACTTTTTTTCGCGCGAGATGAAACAGCAATCCGACAAGCCGCTCGACGAATGTTCGCCTTTTCTATCTTCTATCTTTTTGCGGTCTTTCTCATGATCACGATTGAACGCGTGCTGAGCTTGATGGGCCTATTTTAATACTTACGAACGGATGTGGATAAAGCGATGAGCGATAAAGGTCTCAAAGATGAAGTGCTATCTTCGCAGCAAGGGATTGTTCTAACGCCCGAACAGGTGCGAGGCCGGCGCGTGCGTAATATAGCCATTGGCCTAGGCGTCACATTTCTTGCTGTACTGTTCTACGCCGTTACGATTGTTAGACTGGGCAGCGTAGTGGCTAATCGCTCGATATGAGATTGTAGATGCGTGGACTGCCTCCTTCTTCAAATAAGCAGAGCCAAATTGCATTGGCTTTACTTTTTGGCTCTGTGTGCATGTTAATATTGTCCTTTGCGTCAGTTCCGCTTTACCGTGCTTTTTGCGCAGCAACAGGCTTCGGTGGAACGCCGCAGAAATCACAAGCGCTGGCTAAAATAACTCCTGGCGCACGTGTTTTAACAGTTCGATTTGATGCTAACGTCTCTAAAGATTTGCAATGGCGTTTTGAGCCAGAATTATCGAAGATATCTCTTCGTACTGGTGAAACAACGACAGTTTATTTTAAAGTTACTAATTTAACAGACAAGCAAACAAGCGGGCAGGCCGCCTATAATGTCAGTCCAGATCTTGCGGGCGCATATTTTGTAAAAATCGCTTGTTTTTGTTTTGAAGAAAAGCGCCTAGCGCCTAATGAAGGTGCAGAGTGGCCAGTGGTTTTCTACCTTGACCCTGCCCTTGAGTCTGAAGAAGGAATGGAGGGAGTAAAGGAAATAACCTTATCATACTCCTTTTTTGCTACAAAGGCGCCGGCTAAATCCAAAACAAGCGATGTGAAAGCCGAAAAAGAAAAGTCATGATGAAGCGCTGCATGATGTGGCGGCGGATGAAAACTCGAATAGGCCGGTAGGCTAGAGCAAATGATGAGGAAGAGAAGAGATGGCTGACGGACATGCAAAACCCAACCATGAATATCATTTGGTTGATCCAAGCCCATGGCCAATCGTTGGGGCATTTTCAGCGCTCATAATGGCAATAGGCGCTATCATGTGGATGGCGCAACATAAGGGCTCGCCAATTTATGGGTTGCCCTATGGCGGAACCATTTTCTTTATTGGTTTTGGCGCTGTTCTGGCTGTTATGTATGTTTGGTGGCGGGATGTCGTGAGAGAGGCTCAATATCAGGGTCATCACTCGCCCGTTGTGCAGCTCCATCATCGTTATGGAATGATTCTTTTTATTCTATCTGAAGTCATGTTTTTTGTGGCTTGGTTTTGGGCGTTCTTTAATTCCTCTATTTTTCCGGACGATATTTACCAAGTTACTCGCACAGAGTTATTTCAGGGCGTTTGGCCTCCTAAGAGCATAGAGGTCCTCAGTCCATGGAAGCTTCCTTTACTCAACACGCTATTGTTGTTGACGTCAGGAGCAACATTGACTTGGGCGCATCACGGATTACTCCATAATGATCGCAGCGTTTTGAAGAAGGGATTAATAGCAACAATTACGTTGGGATTAATTTTTACGTGTGTGCAGGGTTATGAATATGCCCACGCGCCATTTGCCTTCTCGTTTGATCCTGCGCATCCCGCTGCTACCAATTATGGCTCAACTTTTTTTATGGCCACAGGTTTCCATGGCTTCCATGTTATCGTCGGAACTTTGTTTTTGATTGTATGCTTGTTTCGGGTATTGAAGGGGCACTTTACGCCAGAGCACCATCTAGGATTTGAATTTGCTGCCTGGTATTGGCACTTCGTTGACGTTGTTTGGTTGTTCCTCTTTTGTTGCATCTATGTTTGGGGCAATTGGGGTGGAATGATGGAATAAGCTTTTAGCTTATTTTGCTAAACATAACGGTCACGATTTCATCGTGACCGTTTTTCATGAGGGCGGCTAATGTCTGAGGTACATGTTTATCCGCCAGCGGAACTCTACCTCGATGGCTTGCGAGGTAAATGCCCAAGGTGTCATCAAGGACGTATGATTCTGGGGCTACTCACTATTGCGCCAAACTGCGATGTCTGTGGATTGGACTTTTCCTTTGCTGATACTGGAGATGGTCCGGCGATTTTTGTCATGACAATCGCTGGTTTTATTCTTGTTGGCGCTGCTTGGTATATTGAGGTTATGTATATGCCGCCTTATTGGATTCATGCGGTAATCTTGGCTCCTTTATCTATAATCGTTTGTCTTGGATTGTTGCGTCCTGCAAAGGGTCTCCTTATTGCCTTGCAATATTTCAACGAGGCTGAAGAAGGACGTCGAGAACAATGAATCGGGGCGCTCGGGCGCTTTTTTTTCCGGCACTTGTTGCGGCGCTCACCTTTTCTTTTTTGATCCATTTAGGCTTATGGCAACTGCATCGTTTAGAGGAGAAAGAGGCGCTCATTGCGCGCGTTCAGACTCGCATCTCTTTACCAGCACAAGAGTTGCCAGCTAAAGAAGAATGGAAAAATATAAGTCCTGCTGATTATGAATATCGGCATGTACGTATAACTGGGCGGTTTCGTCAAAGTTCTGAGGCTTTTATATATTCCCGGGCACCTGAGGGATTAGGCCGAGAGCCAGGTTATTTTGTTTTGACTCCTTTCGATTTGGCGTCGGGTGGCGTCATCTTGATCGATAGAGGTTTCATTTCTAATCAAGACCGAAGGGATGTCGCGCATCAATCTGCGCCAACTGAGCTTATTGAGCTTGCAGGACATTTGCAGGCCCCGCAGGGACGTAACATGTTCACGCCTGTCGATGAGGCGGAAAAACTAATTTGGTATACAAGAGATCCCAACGCCATTGCGAGTGCGCTTCATCTGGCCGAAGCAGCACCTTTTATTTTTTTGCTTGATGGCCCCTCGGGGTTAGGCGACAAGCGCCCGCGACCAGTATCGATTGTGCCTAAAATTGTTAACAATCATCTTGCATATGCTTTTACCTGGTTTAGCTTGGCGGTGGCTTTAATCATCATATTTGGTCTTTTCGCGCGCGAAAGGTTGCGCCGCGGATATGAGGAAATTTAGTAGGTTCGTTATGATTTCTTGGCCAGCCGGTGAATATGTTATGAACCAGTGAATCGTAAGAGTCTTTTGTGCTTGGCATGGTCATAGTTAATGGAATTAAATTTGCGCTATCTATCTACTCGCGGCGAGGCTGCTCAACTTGGATTTGGTGAGGTTCTTCTCGCGGGCCTTGCTGCGGACGGAGGGTTGTATACGCCGCTTGCTTATCCGCATGTTGCGCCTGATGAAATTGCGGCGCTCTCTGGCGTTCCGTATGCTAATGCGGCAGCGCGTTTAATTAGTCCTTATCTCGCTCAGACGTATTCCGAAAATATATTGCTGCAGCAGGCGCAATGTGCTTATAGCGGTTTTCGTCATCAGGCAATTGCCCCTCTAGTTCAGATTGATGATAATCTTTTTATCCTAGAATTATTTCATGGACCAACGCTGGCTTTCAAAGATATAGCCATGCAGTTGCTCGCGCGAATGATGAATTATATTCTAGAAAAAAATAATTTACGCGCAACTATCGTTGGGGCGACATCGGGAGATACTGGAGCAGCGGCTATAGATGCATTTCGCAATCTTGATCGTGTCGATGTTTTTATTCTTTACCCTGATGGACGCGTTTCCGACGTCCAGCGTCGGCAAATGACTACTGTATCAGATAATAATATTCATACGATCGCTTTAAAAGGCACGTTTGATGATGCTCAAAATATTCTCAAAAGATTTTTTCGCAATGCTGCATTCCGGGAAAAAGTTAACCTTGCAGGCGTGAACTCAATTAACTGGGCGCGAGTAGTCGCTCAAATGGTCTATTATTTCACAAGCGGCGTCACATTGGGAGCGCCACATAGGCATATTTCATTTTCTGTGCCAACAGGCAATTTTGGCGATATATTGGCGGGTTATGTCGCGAAGCATATGGGATTGCCAATTAGTCGACTCATCGTTGCAACAAATGCCAATGATATTCTTGTTCGTGCATTCACCACAGGTCGATATGAACCCTTAGGGGTAACGCCTACGCAATCGCCCTCAATGGATATTCAGGTGTCATCAAACTTTGAGCGGTTGTTGTTTGATGCATGTGGGCGGGATCATTCGGTTGTTCGTTCTGCATTCGGCGCATTGGAGCAATCGAGTTCCTTTGACTTGCCGGCTAAAGCGCTTGCGACAATTCGTCGGGAATTTGATGCCTATTCGGTTAGTGAGGTAGAAACAACAAATGAGATCCAGCGCACATATCGTGAGACTGGCTATGTCCTTGATCCGCACACAGCAACAGGGGTGCACGCAGCACGTGCACAGTTAAAAATTGATCCTAAAACGCCAGTTGTAGCTTTGGCGACAGCCCATGCCGCCAAATTTCCAGAAGCGATTAGTCGGGCAATTGGTCTGACCCCTAAATTACCCGTAAAAATAGCTGAGGGACTTGCTGGAAAAGAGCGGTTCACATTATTGGATAATAACGAAAAACAAGTCATGAATTTTATTTGTGAACGTGCGCGTGCAGTGATGGAATAAGATGGGATTATTTGGAATATTGGGTCGCAGAGGCATGCCAATTTATGGTGATGGTATTTACCTGAGACCAGCAGAACTTCGTGACTATGATCAGTGGTCCAAATTACGCGAGCAGAGCCGGGCATTTCTGACCCCTTGGGAGCCAGTATGGCCTAGCGATGATCTGACACAACAAAGCTTTCGATATCGTGTGCGACGCCATACAGACGAGATGGCGCGAGATGAAGCTTATTCCTTTCTAATTTTTAGGCAGGAGGATGATTTACTCGTTGGTGGATTGTCCTTTGGTTATGTTCGACGGAGTGTGTCACAATCTGCTTCGCTCGGGTATTGGATGGGGGCTCCTTATGCTGGAAAAGGCTATATGAAGCGTGCTGTCTATGCTGCCTGCCTATACGGCTTTGATAAGCAGGGATTAAATCGAATTGATGCTGCATGTTTGCCAGCGAATGAACCCTCTAAGCGCTTATTGGAGGGCATTGGTTTTCGGCATGAAGGATATGCTCGAGCTTATTTAAATATTAATGGTGATTGGCGTGATCATCTTTTATTCGGGCTATTAAGCAAAGATCTTACCCCACCGATTAAAGACAGATGATCTGTATTATGTAATTTATCAAATCTCTCATCTCAGTCGCATGCATAAACGTGACCATAATAAATTCTCAGCTGAAAAAATATAATCTAATTTTGAACTAGTTATTCTTGTTGCGCCTTGGGCGACGAGCCAGTCTGCAAAGGGACCGACATTTTTTGCAGGACAAGAAAAGACACTCTCATTAGATGATTTACTGAGTAATCTAGCTTCATGGAATATCTCACAATCTTTGATAAGACTGTCAGTTAATTCCATAAACGATATGCGGACTTCTCGTGTCTTCCTTGCAACTTCTTCTGCGGCAATGCGAGAAAGAATGATCCGAGCAGCCTCAAGTGCTGTATCGTTCCAGCATGCTGTCAACGAGGCCACAAGATTGGCTTGTGATCGCAAGATAATTCCATCTTCCAATACCTTGAGCGCATTGGCGGCAAGCGTCGCGCCGGTTGTGGTGATATCGACAATAAGATCCGCTGAGCCAGCTGCTGGGGCACCTTCGGTTGCTCCAGAGCTCTCAGCAATACGGTAGTCGCCAATATTATGTTGAGAAAAAAAACCGCGTGTTGTGTTTACGTATTTTGTTGCTACCCGTAGGCCGCGGCCGTGACGCGCGCGAAAGTGGCTGGCGACATCGGAAACATCGGCCATGCTGCGAACATCAATCCACGCTTGAGGAACGGCAACTACAACGTTTGCAGACCCAAATCCAAGTGGCGCAAGGAGCTCTACTTTATTCTCCGGTTGAGGAATTTCTTCTCTAATTAAGTCCTCTCCAGTTACTCCAAGATGCGCTTCCCCACGCGCAAGCCGAGAAGTTATTTCAGACGCTGAGAGATAGGCGACCTCAACATTGTCTAATCCACTGATCGAGCCTCGGTAGTCACGAGCCCCGCGTCCCTGTGTCAGTTCTAAACCCGCGCGGGAAAAGAATGCCGCGGCGTTTTCCTGTAAGCGGCCTTTTGAGGGTGAGGCGATTATTAATTTTTGCGCGTGATTCATATCGCGCCCCCAAGACGATCAACCCAAATTGCAGCGCCAACAGCAGGTATATCCTGCGTTGCGCCAAGTGTTTGTAGTAGACGATCGTATCGTCCGCCACCGATAATGGGTTCTTTGATATCTAGCTCGCCAGCTTCAAAGACAAACCCTGTGTAATAGTCGAGTTGTCGGGCGAAGCTCGCTGAAAAGGTCATTTCCTCAATGAGTAAATCATGAGCAGCAATGAATCCGTTACGTGTATCAAAACTATCGAGAGTTTTGGATAAATTAAGGTTAGCTTCCGCAGCAAGGCGTCGTAAAGCGTTTGAAGCCTTATCTGGGGTATCTTCGATGGCAAAAAATGCCTCTAACAATGCTCGTTTTTCGCTTGGAACGCCTTCCCCAGATGTAAGTGTGGCTTGATCCAGAAAACGTTCAGCAATTTCTGCAGCACTGCGGCCGCCAATAGCTGCGATGCTTGCAATGGAGAGTAGATCTTCGACGAGTCGTCGAGCGTCAGCCGGGTCTACGCGGGATAGAGCGGCGCGAACGCCTGCTTGTTCAACATTGGTGTTAATAACAGAAATTGGTTCAAAAATAGATTTAAGACTTAGGCCCCTAGCGTGACCGGTCACAACTCGCCTGCGCCATACGCTAGGTAGATTTAATTCGTCAAGAAAGGCTGCAACTAAGCTCGCGTCGCCAATTCGTACTTTTAGATTTTTTGCGCCAGTTCCCTTCGCAGACTCAAGCGCAACAGCCAGAATTTCAGCGTCAGCGGCCTCGCGGTCCAGCCGCCCAAAGCTTTCAATCCCTGCTTGGATCAATTCCCCTTCTTTAAAAGACGGGTTTTCAGGCGCTCGGAATATTGAACCGCCATATGAATATGCAGCCGTCTTGGGAGCGAGTTGTGCGAGATATTCGAGACAAATTGGTATCGTATACTCTGGACGTAGACAAAGCTCTGCCCCTGAAGGGTCGTTGGTTAAATAAAGTCTGCCTCTGAAGTTCTCTCCCGAGCGATCTAGAAAGACACTCGCAGGTTGCAGCAATTTAGGTTCCCGTCGCATGTAACCAGTCTTCTCGAAGTGATCAAGAAGCGTGTTTAGTTTGCGGCTAGCCGGCAATCTCGCCTCAGTCACAGATTCATCCTCAGTAGAAGTCTTGAGGTGTTTAACAGCTGTTAAGGGCCCGCGCATCCGCTTCTTTCCAGCAAGGTGAACGAATGACCCAAGGTCAGAAATCTTGGAGGACGGCTGCGCCGTTGTCATACATTTAAAAGCTAAAATCCAGCAGAAATTGTCCCATTAATAGAGTGAAGGTGTCCATTCATAAGTTTTAGAGGAGGCAATAACACAGGGTAAGGGCTCTTGCGCAAGGAGCGCGCCTCTGCCAGATAGAAGTTGGGAGGTTGGCGGTGGACGCTTCACTCGCCAACCGGGTCAGGTCCGGAAGGAAGCAGCCCTAACGAGTTTGGGCGGGTCTTCGTTCAGCCTCCCACTTTTTTTGGCATTGGCTTGAGGCGCCGCCTTCGCCTGCCGCGCGGATCAGGCAGAGAGTATCAGCTTGGATCACGAGCAAAATACGTCGGAGCTTACTCCGGCCCAAGCCGCCGATAAGTCGCTTCTTCGCCAAGCAGGGGAGGCAGGTACTGCCCCTTATCGCGTATTGGCGCGCAAGTATCGGCCTACGACATTCATCGATCTTATTGGTCAACAATCATTAGTTCGCACGCTTGAAAATGCTTTTGAGCTGGGTCGAATCCATCAAGCCTACTTATTAACAGGCGTGCGTGGAGTAGGTAAGACGACGACGGCGCGTATCCTCGCTCGCGCGTTTAATTACGAAGTGCTCGCAACAGAAGATCAGTTAGCGATTGATCGGCCGACCATTCATATGCCGACATTGGGTGTGCATTGTCAGGCGATCATTGACTCACGACATGTTGATGTTTTGGAAATGGACGCTGCGTCGCATACCGGTATTGATGACGTACGCGAAATCATAGAGAACGCTCGTTATCGACCAGTAATGGCACGCACTAAGGTATACATCATAGATGAAGTGCATATGCTCTCTAAGGCTGCCTTTAATGGCCTTTTGAAGACTCTGGAAGAGCCTCCTGAGCATGTAAAATTTATTTTTGCAACAACAGAAATTGATAAGGTTCCTGTTACTGTCCGTTCCCGCTGCCAAAGATTTGACCTACGGCGCATCGATTCTGGGCTAATGACGGAGCATTTGCACAGGATTTGTAGGGCAGAAGAGGTCTCTATTGATGCGGAGGCGCTCATGATGATCGCGCGCGCTGCAGAAGGCTCGGTTCGTGACGCACTATCTTTGCTTGATCAAGCGATTGCTTATGGATCAATTCAAGAGTCAGGAGCGCTCATTAAATCTGATGATTTGCGCCTCATGCTCGGAGTTGCTGACAAAGTACGTGTGATCGATCTCTTTGAGGCTGTTATGGCGGGGGAGATTGCTCAAGCTATTTCATTAATGCAAGAGCAATATAATGGCGGTGTTGATCCTGCCCAACTGTTGGTTGAAATGGCTGAATTCGTCCATTTGGCGACAAGATTTAAACTTTCTCCAGAGGTGACAGATTCAGATGCATTGACCCCAGAAGAAAGGCACCGAGGACGCGCGGCTAGTGAGAGGCTTACTATTCCTGTCTTAACTCGGGCTTGGCAGATCCTTATGAAGGGCCTCGAAGAGTTGCGTAGTTCGCCGCGGCCACTTCAATCTGCAGATATGGTCCTAGTCCGCTTGGCCTATGCGGCGAAAATGCCCACACCTAGCGATGCACTTAGGCTTCTTGAAGTGGGGCGAGACTTTAATGGATCACGTGAAGCTCTGACTGAGAATGTTGATCACAAGACTCATACTATAGCTGCTGCTCCCGCAGTCACCAGTGTTAGAGCTGGACGCGGATCAAATTTGACAGGCAATACTTCCATCCGAAGTTTGGTGGCTATTTCGCCAACAGCCCAAGTAAGTAAAAAATTATTGTCAATTGATAGTAAGGCGGTGGAGTCGGTATCAGTAATAGAGAGTTTTCAAGAGTTAATTGCACTAGCAGAAACTAAACGAGATATCCGTCTTAAGATCGCGCTTGAAAATGATGTAAAGCTTGTTCATTTTGAGCATGGTCGAGTAGAGTTTGAATTAGCTCCTGGAGGCGCTCGGGATCTTGCTTCTAATTTAATACAGAAAATCCAAGCATGGACTAATGAGCGCTGGTTAATTTCTGTGGTGGCTACTGGCGGCAGGTCAACTTTAAAAGAGCAGCAGATGCTCAAGGAGCGTGAAAAACGCACAGATTTAGAGTCCGATCCTTTGGTGGCGGCAGTCATGACTGAGTTTCCAGGAGCGCAAATTATCTCCGTTCGCGGAGGAGAAGATGCAAATAGCTTAGCTGAAATGTCAGAAATTCTTTATGATGATTTCTCTGCAGAAGACAATGATTAGTGGAGTCCCTAGATGATGGATTTTATGGGTCTAATGAAGCAGGCGCAACAGATGCAGGCTAAAATGTCTGAGGCGCAGAGTGAACTAGATCATATTGAGATTGAAAGCGAAGCGGGTGGTGGTCTAGTGAAAATGACTATGAGCGCGAAGGGCGCGTTGAGGTCGATAACTATAGATCCGAGTTTGCTAAAATTAGAAGAAAAAGAAATCCTCCAGGATTTGATTGTTGCAGCTCATTTGCAAGCGCGGGCTAAAGCTGACGAAGCTATGGGAGAAAAGTTGAAGATGCTCACTGGAGGGTTACAGCTCCCGGCTGGTTTTAAGTTGCCGTTTTAAATGCATGGTTGAGCGCGTTGTAGGACCAGAGATTGAGCGCTTAGTGCAATTACTAGCGCGCTTGCCAGGGTTGGGCCCTCGCTCGGCGCGTCGAGCTGTGTTGCAGCTAATACGTAAACGCGATGAGTTATTATCGCCGCTTGCAGATGCCATGCAGGTTGCTCGTGAGCGTATAGTCATCTGTTCTTGTTGTGGCAATATTGATACCAAGGACCCCTGTGTAATTTGTTGTGATGAGCGAAGAGATCCAACGATTTTAGTGGTTGTGGAAACAGTAGCGGACCTGTGGGCTCTAGAGCGTGCAGGTCTTTTAAATGCGCGTTATCATGTGCTCGGTGGCGTATTATCACCTCTAGATGGAATAGGACCAAACGATCTAGCGATATCAAGTTTAATTGAGCGTGTGAGGGGGCATAAAATTGATGAGGTTGTGCTTGCGGTCAACGCAACTGTCGATGGTCAGACAACCGCTCATTATATTGCTGATCTTTTAACGCCTCATGGTGTAAAGATAACGCGTCTAGCACATGGCGTTCCGGTAGGGGGCGAGCTAGACTATCTCGACGAAGGCACTCTTGCTGCTGCCTTAGAGCGCCGCAGTAGTTTCTAATTTGATTTTTATATTTTTGTTTATTTGGCTTCAGGTCCTGGGCTATCCATAAGTATACTCATGCCGATGCGAAATAAAAATTTATTTCGATGATTTAATTTCGATGATTTTTTTGAAATCGGCGTAGTTTATTTCGCCGGTATATTTATCGCCATTAATAAAAAACGTTGGCGTTGAATTTACACCAAATTTTTCAGATGCGCGATCACGGATTTTATTAATTTTATCAAATAATATTTGATCCTTTAATATTGCTTCAAACCTTTCCTGGCCCATGCCTGTTTGTTTTAAAACATTGGCTAGACCGTCGAGTGGTTTTTCAGTAAAGGCCCAATTCTTTTGTTGGAAAAATAATAAGTCAACAACAGCATTGCGTTTATCACCTAGTTCTCTTGCCAGCATGAATGCAGCTGTAGCTAATGGGTCGAGTGGAAATTCACGTAGAATAAATTTTATTTTTCCTGTTTCAATAAAGTTTTTTTTCAGCTCTGGTAAGACTTCATGATGAAATGCCGCACAATGACTGCAGGTCATTGATGCATATTCAACAATTGTAATGGGCGCGCTTATATTGCCCTCAATTATATCCGGCAGTGCGTTTGAGGCCATTAATTCATCTATTGCTACTTTGCCACTAGCATTTTTATCAGCTAAAGTGGTTGATCCAGCTAAGCATAAAGCGCTACAGGTAATTATAAGTAAATTACGACGAGAAATTTTATGAAGAGGAGGGCGCATAAATGATCCATAATTGAAGTCTGATGGGTATGAGCATAATGTCTTCTATTAAGACCGCAATAGTTTTTCAAGCTTGAGACGCATAGCGCTAGGTAAGAACCTAGTCCAGCTTAATTTTTAAATAATTGTATTTAAATGATAATAATTTAAAGACCATGTTTTGGCTGCAGGACCCAATAAGCTATGCCGATGAGAGCAACAAAAAGTCCGAGATAAAAAATAACGTCGCCAATCATCAAGTCGTTCATGCTATAGCTAAAAAGGCTAATAACTAATCCTACTACTGCTATCCATAGTGGTCTCTGACTACGTTCTTTTGACGAAGCAGGTGTTTTAATAGGTTTGTTTGACATCGATATGGCCTCAGTTCTTGAGCATAGCATGCAAGTGAGCGTATTAACGAATAATCATTCTCTAATACTTAGTAAGCATATTTATTTAATCAATATAGCAAATTCCATCGTTTAAATTTCTAATTTCTATATAAAGACATGATGATCCATAGGGTTCTATTGTATTAATTCTCGGGATGTTTAAGATATGGTTTGTGTAGACGTTGTTCATATCAATAGAAGTATAATTTATCAAGATACGAAATACATCTATTATGTGCTGCTATAATTAAGTGAAAAATTATACCTCTAGCGCCTTACGGTGAAATAAGGGGCCGTGTAAGAAAAGGGACGTCATCTTCATTGAAGGGGGGATAAGCCGTGCCAATGGATAAGACTTGGAGCATATAACTCATTTTCAGCCCGATTATTAAATCTTGTGCCTAAATCAAGTGTTATTCCACATATTCTATTTGGTTGTTCAAGACCATAAACTCAAGCGACTTTTTCATTAATTCCAATTATGCGCCGCTT
>BJGJ01000026.1 GCA_014190435.1 Methylocystaceae bacterium
TTTCCTGAGCCAGCTTCAAGGGAGTGAAGCAAAACACCATCGTTTGTTTTAAAATAATTTGCGGTTAGTTCCATATGTGCGCCGTTTATTTATAAATTAATTTTTCGTCTAAGTTAGCATGTGTCTAAATCTATCATCAAGTCTTTGTAAGATATAGAAAAGCATTCTCCTTTTTTTAACTGAAATTAATTGGTATGAAATGAGGAGACAGTAGAAATTTTGCACCTCACTATCAATTTTTATTTTTGAATGAATGTTGTCTCTATGTTTATCAATTTATTTAATTTAATATAAGGGAGAAAATGTTCAATATGAGCTCGGCTGAATGAAGCTAATATCCGCTATATTCATCATTGTTTTTGTCTCTTCCGTCTCCGCTTTTGCGGAGCCAATAAGACATAATTTAATCTTTTTTATAGCTGATGGCTTGCGTCCTGGCATGGTGATGCCAGAAACAGCGGCAACATTGGCGCGTTTAATGTCTCAAGGGGTAAGATTTACCAATACCCATTCTATGTTTCCGACCTTTACGACGCCCAATGCCTCGGCAATGGCGACAGGACATAGGCTGGGGGATACTGGAGATTTTTCCAATACGATTGACGCAGGTTTCCAGGTCCCAGGCGCTGGAGATAGTTTAACGCCATTTTTAGAAAGCGATCCCGTTCTTGGCGATGTTGATGAGCATTATTCTGGCGATTACCTCAATCAAGATACCGTCATGAAAGCTGCAAGAGGCGCTGGGTTGAACACGGCGAGTATTGGTAAGCTGGGTCCGGTGCTTATTTTTGATCATACAGAACGCAGTGGTGAAAAAACTCTCATCTTTGATGACAGCACTGGTCGGCCTTCAGGAATTCCACTCAATGAGGAAATAAAGAGACGGCTTGAAGCAGCGGGGCTTCCTCTTGAGGCCCCTTCTCGTGGCGAAAATTCAAAAGCAGGCGATTTCCAAAATCAAGGCGCTTTACGCAGCAATGACGTCCAGCAAGCTTATTTTGTAAATGTAACAAATAAAGTAATTTTGCCAAAATTTAAGCAAGACAAAAAACCATTCATGCTCGTTTTCTGGTCTCGAGATCCAGATGGCACGCAGCATAATCAAGGTGATAGTCTCAATAGATTGGTGCCAGGGATTAATGGTCCAACATCACTAAAGGCTATACAAAATGCAGATAATAATTTAGCCCAAATCCTATCTACTCTAAAAGTTTTAGGTCTTGAAGAAACAACAAATATTATTATCGCGTCAGATCATGGATTTTCAACAATTTCGAAAGAAAGTGCCACTAGTTTTGCTGCAACGCAAAGTTACAAGGACGTAGTTAAGGGATTTCTTCCTCCAGGGTTTTTAGCCATAGATTTAGCGCATGGTCTCAACATGCCACTAGTTGATCCAGATGAAAAATATCAACTTGTCCCCTTGGGGGAGCATTCTAAACGAAGCAATGGGTTGATTGGGGGTGATAAAATGCATCCTCGATTAGTTATTGCAGCCAATGGCGGCAGTGATCTTGTTTATATACCAGATGGAGATCGTGAATTAGCAAAACGCGTAGTGGAATTTTTATCCAGCCAAGATTATGTCAGCGGTCTTTTTGTTTCAGATGATTTAGGTCCAATCGCTGGCACCTTACCACTCTCTCAGATTGATTTGAAAGGGTCGGCAGTTACGCCCTTGCCATCTATTGTCGTAAACTTTCGATCCTTCTCTACGGGCTGCACGGATCCCTTAAATTGCGGTGTCGAGATTGCAGATTATGTTTTACAGCAAGGACAAGGGATACATGGCAGTTTTAGTCGCGCAGATACAGCTATTGTTAGCGGTGCCAGTGGCCCGGATTTTCGTCAAAAATTCATAGATCCAGCGCCAATGAGTAATGCTGATTTAGGTAAAACCATGGCGCATCTTCTCAAGCTTAAAATTCACGATAAGGGAAAGCTCATCGGTCGCGTGCTGTTTGAGGCGATGCCGAGAGGGATGACGCCAAGATGGAAGACAAAAACGCTCATTTCCTCACCAGATCGTTATGGGAATCAGACGGCTGTTCAAATGCAATCTATTGGAAGCAATCGTTATTTTGACGCCGCGGGTTATCCTGGCCGCACATTAGGCTTGACGACACGAATAGAGCAAAGAAAGAGCCGTTAGTATTAAAGTTCAATTCATCATGACTATAATGGGCGATATTTATTTTTGTTCTGTTTGGGCGCCTTTTGCTAGATTAGATGTTAATGAGGCTTCTGCTTTGTAAAATTGCGGATAGAGTTTCTCTAAATTTTGGATCTTAGGAAGATCATTAAAGACGATATAAGGTTTGGTGGGATTATGTTCTAGGTAATCTTGGTGATAGTCTTCTGCAGGATAGAAGACTTTTCCTGGTTCTAATTTTGTAACAATTTTATGTTTAAAGAGCTGCGTTTTATTGAGTTGATCAATATAGTCTTTAGTAATTTTGTCTTGGATTTTATCCTTTGTAAAAATGGCGGAGCGATATTGCGTTCCTTCATCTGGACCTTGAGCATTTAACTGGGTTGGATCATGGGCGACGGAAAAAAAGACTTGAAGAATATCCCCAAGAGTAATTTTCTTGGGATCATAGGTGACTTCAACAGCCTCGGCATGCCCTGTTTGGCCATTGCTGACGATTTCATAATGGGCTGTTTCCGACGATCCGCCAGCATAGCCAGAAATTGCTTGCGTTACGCCCCTTAGATGCTGATAGACGCCCTGAACGCCCCAAAAGCATCCGCCAGCAAGAATAATTGTTTCTAATCCCTTCTGCGTAGAGGGTGGATTATAGTGCGGAGCTGGAATGAGAGTGGCGCGCTCCATGGCCCAAGCGTAATTGAAAATAAAGTAAACAATTGTGCTAAGAGCTATCAATTTTTTCATGAATTTCATGTCCATATTAACGAGTATTGGCTTTCTGCCTTATGGTTGATTATTCTATTTATAGACAGATTTACTATGCGCTGTCTCACAGGCGGCTTATTAGTTGAACGATTAACCTGATTGATGATTGAATGGTTTGAATTAATTCTTGAGAGATGGGCGTTCATTATTCAAGTTCAATATCAGTCTGGTAATGTATCAATAGTTCAAAGACTTATGACGTCGAGCCCAATCTCGCATATCCTTTTATCTTGAGATGTAATAGACTAGCGTCGATTACATGGAGAATTCACTCTCACCTAAAGAAGAGTGATTTTATGGAGGAATGCAGATGAATAAACGACTTATTAGTGCTGCAATTGGCTTTTCGCTCTTTGTTACTTTTGGCGGCAGCGCAGCCTTTGCCCAGGCTTCAGGCGAAGGGATGGGTGAAGCGATGAAAAATATGGATCATGATAAAATGAAGGAACATATGAAAAATATGGGTCATGACAAAATGGGCGAGGGTATGAAGCACATGGATCATGACAAGATGGGCGATGATATGAAAAACTCGGAAAGCAAGCCAAAATAACTAATTTTTGACGGGGCAGACGTTGGTCTGCCCCTTTTGTGATTGCAGTTAATGAGGCGTATATTTCTATTATTGCGTTGAAGCGATGCGCGCAACGAGCGGTGTATTTAATAAAATAACTAATAAATACAATAATTTAACGTGATTTGACGGCGCGTTTCAGAGTCTTGCATCTGTCATGTATATCTATTAATCTGGATATATGGATGAAGAAATTGCCATTGTGGCTCTTGCCGCGCTAGCACAGCATACGCGTCTAGAGACGTTTCGGCTCCTTGTCCGCCATGAGCCGGATGGTTTGGCTGCAGGAGACATCGCAAAAAGCCTTGCTGTTCCTCAAAACACGATGTCCGCGCATTTGAGTATTTTAGCGCGGTCAAAATTAATCATTGGCGATCGAAAAAGTAGATCCATCATTTATCGCGCTAATCTTGAACAATTTCGTCAACTGACATTTTTTCTTCTTAAAGATTGCTGCGGAGAAAAAGCAGAAGTTTGCCAGCCGATACTTGCTGATATTAAGCCTTGTTGTTGAAATAAGCGAGAAATCAATGGAAAAGAAAAAATATAACATCTTATTTTTATGCACTGGAAATACGGCGCGTTCAATTCTTGCGGAGAGCATTATGCGTAAGGATGGCGACGATTATTTTGATGCATTTTCTGCTGGAAGTCAGCCTAAGGGCATTATCAATCCTTATGCTATCAAAACACTAGAAGATTATGGGTATCCAACTGACGGGCTGAGATCAAAGAGTTGGGAAGAGTATGCTACCCCGTCAGCGCCTGTAATGGATTTTGTGTTTACCGTTTGTGATAATGCTGCAGGCGAAGCTTGTCCTATCTGGCCAGGTCAACCAATGACCGCACATTGGGGAATAGAGGATCCTGCTAGCGTAGAAGGAAGCGATATTGAAAAATTACGGGCTTTTAATCTCGCTTTTCGATACATGAAAAATCGTATTAGCTTATTTTTAGCGACGCCAATAAGGCGCCTTGATGCCTTAGCGCTCAAAACGAGATTAAATGAAATTGGCGCTATCAAGGGAGCCTCTCAGGCTAGGGGATTATAAGAATGACAGCAATAATCTATCATAATCCTAGCTGTGGCACTTCGCGTAACACGTTAGAAATGATTAGGAGAAGCGGTGAAGAGCCAATCATTATTGAGTATTTAAAAACTCCGCCAACGAAGGCTGAATTAAAAGAATTAATTAGCGCAATGAAAGGTGCTCCTCGCGAGATACTCCGTCAAAAGGCGGCACCCTATGAGGAGCTTAAGCTATCTGATCTAAAATGGACAGATGATCAATTACTAGATTACATGATGGAATACCCAATCTTGATCAATCGTCCTATCGTAAAAACTTCAAAGGGCGTGCGTTTATGTCGGCCTTCCGAAAAAGTATTAGAAATTTTAGAAAATGCTCATATTGGCGTCTTCACGAAAGAAGATGGCGAAGTAGTGAATGCCATAAAAGTCTAGTTATATATTATGACATAAGGACACTATCATGACTAAAATACAAATATTTGATCCTGCGCTTTGTTGCAGTACAGGCGTGTGTGGCACAGACGCTGATCAAGCGCTGATTAATTTTTCTGCCGATCTAAATTTTGCAAAACATAATGGGGTCCATATTGAGCGGTTTAATCTTGCGCAAGAGCCAATGATTTTCGTTCAAAATGGCATAGTGAAGAAATTTATCGAAAAATCTGGTGAAGAGTCTTTGCCTCTAATCATCGTAGATGATGCAATTGCATTGGCAGGGCGATATCCAACCAGAGAAGAAATTTTGCGTTGGGCCAAAATAGTTATTCCAACAACTGAAAAATCATCAAGCAGTTGCTGTGGACCAAAAAGTAGCTGTTGTTAAGGAATAAAATGAATTTTTTGAATCAGCCGCCACGATTTTTATTTTTTACTGGAAAAGGCGGCGTTGGCAAGACATCTATTGCCTGTGCAACAGCCATAAATCTTGCTGATGATGGAAAAAAAATATTGCTCGTCAGCACTGATCCAGCATCAAACATTGGTCAAGTTTTCGGGGTCAAAATTGGTAATCATATTACCCCAATAGAGACTATTACGGGTTTATGCGGTCTTGAGATAGATCCTCAGGCTGCTGCTCAAAATTATCGCGATCGAATTACAGCGCCTGTAAGAGGCGTTCTGCCCGATAAGACTGTTAAAGGAATCGAGGAACAGCTCTCTGGGGCCTGCACGACGGAAATTGCAGCCTTTGATGAATTTACCAGTCTTCTTATTGACGCTGATATTACAAAAAAATTTGATCACATTATCTTTGATACAGCGCCTACGGGACATACAATTCGCTTACTCCAGCTGCCTGGAGCCTGGAGTGATTTTTTAGAAATGGGTCAAGGCGATGCTTCCTGCTTAGGGCCGCTATCTGGCTTAGAAAAGCAGCGTGCGCAATATGACGCAGCAGTTAAAACGCTCGCAGACGAAACGAAAACGCGGCTTGTTCTTGTCGCGCGTGGGCAAAATTCAGCCATTAAAGAAGCGGCAAGAACTCAGGCTGAATTAGCGGCAATTGGCATCAATAACCAATATTTGATCGTTAATGGGCTTATACAAGAACAAGATATTGAAAATGATACGATAGCGCGATCAATTTTTTTGCGTGAACAAAAGACCTTAGAAAATATGCCATCTGAATTAGATGCTCTGCCAAAAGACTTCTTATATTTAATGCCTATGAGTATGGTTGGGATAGAGTCGCTTCGTTTGCTCCTATCAGGAAGAGTGGTCACTTACTCCAATGTCTCTCCTGTTTCCTTGGCTGGATTTAAAGAACTAGCTGTTTCGCTTCTTGTTGAGGAGATTTCTCAAGACAAGCATGGTCTGATTATGCTGATGGGCAAAGGCGGTGTTGGTAAGACAACATTAGCTGCAGCCGTTGCTGTAGAATTAGCAAATCGAGGATTTCCGGTTCATCTTACAACATCAGATCCAGCTGCTCATTTAACAGAAACGCTCCAGGGCGCATATAACCATCTAACCGTTAGTCGCATAGATCCGCATCTTGAAACCTTAAAATATCAAAAGGAGATTCTTGCTACCAAAGGAGCGCATCTGGACGATCAAGGTCGTGCCTTGCTTTTAGAGGATTTGCGCTCGCCATGCACTGAAGAGATTGCAGTTTTTAGAGCATTCTCACGGATAATAAAAGAAGCCGGCGATCAATATGTTGTCATGGATACCGCCCCAACAGGTCATACACTCTTATTACTTGACGCTGCAGGGGCCTATCATAAGGAAGTTGCGCGTCAATTAGAACCTAAGCATGCGCATTTTACTACGCCTATGATGCAGCTGCAGGACTCAAAGCGCACAAAGGTTATTTTAGTAACACTTGCAGAAACAACGCCATTACTTGAAGCAACCAATTTACAAAATGATCTTAGGCGCGCCGGCATAGAGCCGTGGGCCTGGATTATTAATAATAGTCTTGCCGCTTCAAGTCCAACCTGCGCTTTAATGAAAATACGCGCACAGAATGAATTAAAAGAAATAGCTGCTATCTCTAAGACACTAGCAACACGGTACGCAGTTGTCCCGCTTTATGAAGAGGATCCAATTGGCGTAGAGCGTCTACATGCGCTGATACAAGGTGTTTTACCTCCTCATTAATTATTCATGCGAGCCATAGGAATTGATGATGTTAGATGCTTCAAAAACTCAGCACGATACGATTAAAACGCCACCAAAAATAGGTTTTTTTGAACGCTTCCTGACAATTTGGGTAGGCCTATGCATCATTGTCGGTATTTTTATTGGACAAATTGCTCCATCCATCTTTCAGTCAATTGGCGCAATGACGGTAGCAGAAGTTAATTTTCCAGTCGCAATCCTAATCTGGTTGATGATTATTCCGATGTTATTAAAAATTGATCCAGCTGCTTTAAAAGAAGTAAAAAATCATTGGCGTGGCATTATAACGACTGTTGGGGTAAATTGGCTTGTAAAGCCCTTTTCCATGGCGCTACTCGCTTGGATTTTTATTTCCCATCTTTTTAAACCTTATTTGCCAGCTGATCAGATTGATAGCTATATTGCAGGTCTTATCCTACTTGCCGCAGCGCCATGTACGGCAATGGTTTTTGTTTGGTCCAATCTTGTTGAGGGAGAGCCACATTTTACTCTTTCGCAAGTAGCGCTCAATGACTCAATCATGATTTTAGCCTTCGCGCCCATTGTTGCGCTTTTGCTTGGGCTATCCTCTATCACAGTGCCTTGGGACACATTGATGATTTCTGTTGTTCTCTATATTCTCGCTCCCGTTATTGTGGCTCAACTTTGGCGAAAAAGCTTACTTAATTCTGGCGGGAGTGTTGCTTTAGAGCGTATCTTAAAGCTATTGGGGCCATTATCCTTATCTGCGCTCTTGCTAACGCTCGTTTTGTTATTTGGTCTGCAGGGCGCTCAAATCATCAAACAACCCGTCGTTATCGCGCTCCTTGCTGTCCCAATTTTAATTCAAGTCTATTTCAATGCAGGTCTCGCCTATTTTTTAAATCGACAGCTAGGAGTGGATTGGTGTGTTGCAGGACCCTCAGCCCTCATAGGTGCCAGTAATTTTTTTGAGTTAGCCGTCGCCACAGCAATTAGCTTGTTTGGATTTCAGTCGGGAGCTGCGCTTGCTACTGTGGTTGGCGTATTGGTTGAAGTTCCAGTTATGCTCTCGGTCGTTAGTATCGTGAAGCGTTCAAAGATCTGGTATGAGCAGGGTGCCAAACGCCGCTAAATTGGCTTTTGTCCTCAATATAATAAAAACTATTCATTTCAAATGGTTATCAATTGGGAGAGAGAGGTGTGTGGCCTGCCTTTCCTGGGTTAATCTTGAATAGGCTGGTCTTAAAAATCTAACTTCCACAGATGAAAGGCGGCATCAAAGCTTTTGTTACTGTGGCGCGCGTAGATTTTTTTTATTGCTTGTCGCTTGGGGTAAATCATAGGATTATTCTAACTCATTTAATTCAAGAGCTATCCGGAAACAGATCAAGGCTAATGATGCATCGTAGCGCCAGTGATCAACTACAAAATTGGCGTTTTCTCGTCCTTAATTTTGTTTTGGCGCTGACGAATATCATCATTTTATCCAACATCCCAGGATATACGGTGCTTGCGCCCTATGCAGCAGGAAGTCTGCAGGGCGTCACTCCAAGTTTTGGCACCTGGGGCACAACAGATGCGATGATGGGCATTGTGATGGGCCTGCCAATCGCGCGTTGGTGTTCAGGACGCTATGGCGACTATAAAGTCTATATTGTCGCATTAATTGCCTTCGCTCTTGCGTCACTAGCCTGCGCTTTGAGTGAGACAATTACTTTTTTCGCTATGACGAGATTTCTATTAGGTCTTGCAGGCGGCGTTGCATTACCAATCGGTCAATCATTAGCGTTGAATGAATATCCCGAACGTTATCGCAGCTATGGCGTTGCCTTTTGGGCTATGCAAAGCATGGCGCCCTTTACGCTCGGTGTTTTTATGGGCGGTTTTTGGGCAGAATATTTTAATTGGCGCTGGTTGTTTTATTCTAATATTTTTCTTTCAATCCCAAGTGCCGCCTTTGTTTACGCTTTGCTATATGGACGAAAATATCCTCATAGGATCACGCGTTTTGATCCAGTAGGAGTATTTTTGCTCACATTAATCCTTGTTGGAACGCAAACAATTCTCAACCAGGGTAATGACTTTGATTGGTTTGGATCGCCCTTTTTATTGCTGTTGCTGATTCTCGTTATTCTTGCCCTGCCTGTTTTTATCATTTGGGAAATGGGAGAGCGTCATCCTGTGCTGGAAATTAGGTTATATGGGTATCGTAATTATGCAGTCGCGATGGGGTGTTCTGTCATTGGCTTTCTCATTGTTCAGGGAACATTGTCTGTTTTTGTAGGGCAGTTGCAAATCTTGTTAGGCTATACGTCTTCCTTAGCCGGCATCGTTTATTTAATGATGGCTTTTCTTGCTGTTCTGATGATTTCTGTTGTTCATGAGCTGATCAAAGATATCGATCTTCGTTATATCGTCTGTTTTAATTTTATTGGGTTTTCGGTTGTTTTAACTTGGCTTGGTCTATTTGATAAAACAGCTTCATTCGACCAAATTTCAACACCAATGATATTTTTTGGTTTTTTCCTTGCAACATTTTTTGCCCCAACTGCTGCGCTTGCTGTGCAGGGGATGTCTGGACAAAGACTTATTCGCGCTGCAGAAGAACTATCAATGTTAAGAACTGCAGCGGGTGCGATGGGCATTACGTTGCAAGGCGTTGTTGTATTTCGGCGTGCGCCTTTTCATCAATTAGACCTTGCAGATCATCTTGGCGGAAGGCGTTTTCCCTCTCTTGATCTTTTACCCCAGCTCATTGAAAAATTTAAAGCGCTGGGTATGAGCGATCAGGTCGCGCAAGCTCAGATTGCGAGATTGATGAAACAGCAAGCCGCCTTGCTTGGCTTAGGAGACGCCTTTTTTCTAGGCGGCTTCTTATTTGCGCTCCTTGCGCTTTTTGTCTGGCTGGCGGCTAAGCCAAGTAAGAACGTACGTAAAAAGAAAGCTAAGTTACAAGATCTCAAAGCTAAAGAAATCTTGGATGAAGCCTATTAATACTCTCACCAATTTACTGTAGGTCGCGACCTGTTAAATTATCAAATAATGAACGGTCCTGCGTTGAGACGTCAATATCGCCAACAGACGCTGGTTTTTCCATATTGCTATATTGAAACAGTTCAAAGGGTTGAATTTCTCTATCCTTCGGCAGGCGCTCACGATCCCAGCCACCACCCAAGGATCTTACTAATAATACTGCAGACTCTAAAACTCGGGCTTTGATTTTGACGCTATTAATACGCGCTTCAAGCGTATTAATTTGCGCATAAACAAGATCAAGACTGGAGATCAGGCCGCCACGAAAGAGTTCCATGGTCAGATTCTGCTGTTCAAGAGCAGCGGCTACAGCAAGATCCTGTCTCTTTGAAGCTTCTGTCATGCGATTTGTCAGACTCAAGCCGTCTTCAACTTCACGAAATGCATTCAAGATCGTTGCGCGATATTTATCTTCTGTTTCCCTGTAAATTGACCAGGATTGCTGCAGTTCTGCTCGGCGCATACCGCCTTCAAATATAGGGAGCGTTACCATTGACCCATATGACCATAGGCTGTTGGCAAGTGAAAAAAGATTAAAGGCCTTATCTTCATAGCCGCCCCCAAGTCTAAAAACAACATTGGGGAAAAAGGCTGCGCGAGCAATGCCAATAACACGATTTGCCTGCGCCATTTCACGTTCAGCGCTTGCGACATCCGGACGGCGTTCCAAGAGGCTAGAGGGCAGCGTTCGAGGGAGCTTAAATTTCGCCATGTGTAATTCGCCAACAGGCGTAATCTTAAAGCTGGAGGCAGAAACATTCAAAAGCGCTGCAATGGCGTGCTCTGTAACTTCGCGATCGGCTTTTACTTCTTCTGACTTAGCTTCGGTATCGTGAAGGAGATATTTTACACGGGCTACATCGAGTTCAGAGGCGATCTTGCCATTGAACTGATCCGTTACAATTTGTAACGACTCCTTATAGTAATCAATTGACTGCTTATAAACGTAACTCTGCGCATCATAGCCGCGTAAAATATAATAATTAGACGCAATCTCAGCCTGAAGACTAAGACGCGCTAACCAATATTCGGCGGCGCGTTGCTGAGCAAGGTGAATTTGCGCGCGTGTCGTGTTGCGAATAGCTGACCAAAAGTCAGGTTCCCATGAGGCGAGACTGCCTGTCGCGACGCGGGTGTCATAGACTGGGCTGCCAGGATAAAAGGTTGTCGTTGGCGCACGAAAAAGAGAATTTGTTGACTGTTTGTTATCAGAAGAGTTGGCATTTAAGCCAATTTGCGGCAAAAGGCGCGATTGCGCCTTCATCATCATATCGCGGGCTTGAACGAAGCGTTCTGCTGAAGCTTGTAGGCTCGGGTTTGAAGCCATGGCCTGATCCTCAAGCTTATTGAGGTTAGGATCATGAAAAAGCTGCCACCAGTCTAGTCGGATTTCGTCATCTGAAGGGCGTGCTTTCAAAAATGGGCCCGAGCCATGATAGGAATCCGGCACGACAAATTCAACAGGCTCATAGGGTGGGGCTAAATCAACATGCGGCACCGCATTGCAGCCAGAGAGCGTTAAGGCAAACGCCAAAGGGCCTAAGCCGCTTTTATTTAAAAAGCGGTAGGCGTTTTTTGGCCTAATGGCGTATTTGCCCAATTTTTTCATTCAGCAGATTTTGTCTTGTCGTTTTCTTTATTGGTTGGGGGCTTTATTGTTTTATCTTCATAGCCGGGTCTTGGCGTGACTACGCGCACCTTATCTCCTTCAAGAAGCGCGGCGCTTGGCGTTTGCACAAGTCTGTCGGCTATTGAAATGCCACTGAGAACTTCAGTAAAGCCATCCATTAATTTTCCAACTTTAATTCGTTTAAAGTGAACGCGATCTTCTGTATCCAAAACGGCAACTTCAGTTGAGGCTTCTTGGAAGACAAGCGCGCTAGAGGGTATAATGAGCGTATCGCCTTTAAGCGGCGCTGTAATTGTGACGGCGCCATATGATCCAGGCCAGAGGGCGCGATCTTCATTTTCTATAGTGAATTCCGTAATCGCCGTGCGCGTAATTGGGTCAAAACCATTAGCCGAAGTTAAGAATTCTGCTTTGAAATGACGATCCCGCATTTGCGGAACAGTCACGTCAGCAGTTAATCCAGGTTGTAAGATATTGCCAAAAGCTTCAGGGACAGAAACGAAGACGCGCATTTTATGTATTTCAGCAACCGAAAACATTTCAGTAATTTGTTTTGTGTTGCTGATATTGCCTTCTTTATTAATATAATCGCCGACGTTTATATTACGAGCGACAACGACGCCATCAAAAGGCGCTACAATCGTTTTAAATCTCTCCTGAGCCGTAAAATTATCGACATTATGTTGGGCGGCTTGAACTTCGGCTGCTTCTGACTTTTCGTTAGCTTCGTAAACCGAGATTGATTGTTCTGAGACGGCGCGTGATTTACGCAGCGCTAAATAACGATTTACCGTAACGACAGCGAGGTTATATTTTGCTTTTTGTGACTCAAGCGCCGCCTTCGCCTGCGCATATTGCGCATCAAGGATTGGAACATTGATTTCCGCTAATACATCGCCTCTTTTTACCTTAGCGCCATAGTCTTTATACCACATTTTCACATAGCCAGCGACCTGGGCGTAAATTGGCGCTAAATACCAGGCGTCAATATTGCCTGGTAGCGTAATGGTTTCGCTTGTTGGCCCTGGACGCGCATGGGTAACGGCGACGGCTGGCATAGCGCCTTCAATCGTTTCGTCGCCAAGGTGTTTTGAATACATGAGGCGCGAATAAGTTTGATAAGCGAGATAGGCCAAAAGTGCAGCTACTACAAAAATAGCGATATTTTTAGCGGAGGGTTTTTTATCCATTTGCTTTCCCTTGTTTGCCAGAGAAGCGGTTGTAGACAAGGGCGTAAACGCACGGCACGAAGAATAGGGTTGCGAATGTAGCGAGGATCAAGCCACCAATTACCGCACGGCCAAGTGGCGCATTTTGCGAATTACTCATCGACATTGGCACCATGCCAATGATCATAGCGGAGGCTGTCATAATAACAGGACGAATACGCGCAAATCCCGCTTCTAGCGCCGCTTCAATTGCGTCGCCATGCATCTCATAGCGCTCACGCGCATAAGACACGACTAGAATTGAATTTGCTGTTGCAGTGCCCATGCACATGATTGCGCCTGTGAGGGCTGGCACAGAAATATTTGTATGCGTCACAAAGAGCGACCAGGCGATTCCTGCCAAAGCCCCCGGCAAAGCAGTAATAATAATAAAAGGATCAAGCCATGATTGGAAATTTACAACCATGAGGAGATAAATCAAGAGGATCGATGCAACGAGACCGCCAATCAATTGCGTGTAGGCACTATGCATGGTTTCTGCTTGACCATGAATTTCCATTGTCGCAGTACGCGGTAACTCTTTTTCAAGGCTTGCTGCAGTTTTTTTCACGTCTTTTAAAACAGCGCCAAGATCGCGGCCTTCAGCTGAAACATAAATATCGAAAATGGGTCGGATATCTGAGTGAGAGACTACGCCAGGCGTTCCGATGGGCGAGATGGACGCCACATTGCCGAGCAGCTGAATTTCTTTTGCGTCTGGGCCAAGATTATCCTTATCAACCGGTATGGTGAGCAAATCGCGCACGCGATACATTTGTGGCTGTGGGGTATAGATATTCACCTGATAGACAATGCCCGTTTTATGTTCCAGCCAATAGGTTTGGTCGACCTGTTGACTGCCAGACAGCGTCATGAGCTGATTATTAGCAATGTCTTTTTCCGTTACCTCTGTGCCAAGACTGAAAGTGCGCTCACCTTCAACCAAGATTGTCGGTTGGCGCATGACCTGTTGGATGACGACGTCCGCAGCTCCGGGGATGAGTTTTAATTTGGATGCGAGTTTGCGGGCATAATCATAGTTTTCATACATATCCATGCCGATAATCTGCACGTCTATCGGCGAGGGTGATCCAAAGTTTAAAATTTTGTCAGTCAGATCAGCCGGCTGAAACGTAAATTCTGTTCCAGGGTAAAGCTTTATCAATTCTTTGCGTAAAATACGTCGATAATCCCAAACGGGCGAAGCTTCATTTTTTAAAGCAATTGTTATGTCACAGTCTTGCGACCCAATCGTTGGGGTTGGAATAAAAGCAAGATTGTGTGGGCCATAGACAGGCAGGCCACAGTTGCTGACAACGCTCTCAACCTGACCAGGAAGGAGACGGGCAATATCATTGGCGACAAGAGAGGTTATACGAGAGGTTGTTTCAATACGCGTTCCTAATGGTGCGCGCATGTGCATTTGCATTGTACCCGTTTTAATTTCAGGAAAAAAGTCTTGGCCGTTAAACAGAAATAACGAAAGGGAGCTGACCGCGAAACCTAAGAATATGCCAATAAATTTATTTTGGTTGGCAAGCGCGAGTTTCAAAATGTCGCTATAGCCGTTGCGAAATTTTTGAAAGCCTGCCTCAAAACCAATTTGAAAACGTTTTAAGAAGCCTGGCGGCTTCTCTTCCTTATGTGGCTCGCTGGGAATGGCTTTTGCAAAATGTGTGACGCCGCCAACATTCGCTTCAGCCGATTTAACTGTGTCGGCATTCGCTAGATCATAAATCTGCTTCGCCGTCTCATTTGACGAGCCTGTTTCGTTATCGGCGGGGGCGTGTCCATGGGCGTGGGGCGAGCTTGGATCAACGAGAATATATTTTGCCATCGTTGGGACAAGTGTGCGCGAAAGAATGAAGGAGGCGGCCATCGCAAAGATGACAGCCTCAGCCATCGGCGCAAAAAGAAATCCAGAAACCCCTGTCAGCTCGAAGAGCGGAAGCCAGACCATCATGATACAGAGCGTTGACACAAAAGTCGCGGTGACGATCTGATTGGCGGCGTCAATAATGGCAACTTCGATTGGTTTACCCATCTCCAAATGGGTATCGATATTCTCAATCATAACAGTAGCGTCATCAACGAGAATGCCGACAGCTAGCGCTAAGCCGCCAAGGGTCATGATATTAATTGTCTGACCGGCGATATGAAGACCGATAATCGCACTTAAAATCGCTAGGGGAATAGAGGTGGCGATAATAACAGTCGCGCGCCAAGAGCCAAGGAAAAGAATAACGACAATGCCTGTTAGGCCCGCCGCTAGCAGCATTTCGCGCACAACATCCGTAATTGAGTCTTTCACGAAAATTGAAGCGTCATTGAGCAACTTAACTTTCGTGCCCTCGGGACTGATTTTTTCAATTTCCGGAATAGCTTCCTTAACGCCACTGACGACGGATAGGGTCGAAGACTCGCCATCTTTCATGACAACTAGAATGACGGCTTGCTTACCCTTAACCAAAACGGCGTTTAATTGAGGTGGGCCAGCTAATTGAACATCAGCTACATCTCTAAGATAAATATTTGCGTTATCAACGCGTTTTATGGGCAGGCTTTTAAAATCCTCCACCTCCATTTGTTGCGCGTTTGTAACCACCATCCAGTCAGTTGTTTTGATTTTCTGATCGCCGGCCGGCAAGACGATGCTTTGATTGCCAAAGGCTGCGTGGACGTCTGAAACGGTTAGGTGGTGGGCGAGTAATTGTTGCTGATTGAGTGAGACCAGCAATTGTTTAGGCATGCCGCCATAGGGCTGGGGAACAATAGCTCCCGGAATGGTTACTAAAAGCGGACGAATATTATTAAAGGCCATGTTAAACATGGCGGCTGGCGTCAGATTTTCATTTTCAATCTGCAGCATGGCAACTGGAACAGAGGAAGCGTCCAGTCGGAAAATCATTGGTGGGGATATATCAGGCGGCAGCGCCTTGATGACAGTTTGTGAGATTGCGACAATTTCAGACTCAGCTGCACCAAGCGGCGCATCAGGCTGAAGAAAAATTTTGACAACGCTGATGCCGTAATAGGAATGGCTTTCGATATGTTCGATGCCCTCCACGGTCGAGGTAAGCTGACGCTCAAAATAAAAAGTAATTCTGCCCGAGACATCTTCTGGCAAAAGGCCGGCATAAGACCAGACAACTGCGACGACGGGAATTCGGATGTTGGGAAACACGTCTGTCGGCGACTTGAAGATCGACATGATGCCGTAAAGCAAAATGGCGATGGCAAGAACAACGAAAGTGTAAGGCCGCTTGAGGGCGACGACGACGATTTCATTCATCTCGGCTCAGCCCTCACAAGCATTGCTAGGTCTGTAAAAGCTGCCACGGGCTTTCGTCTCAGAAGCCGACGTCATGCTTTTCAGCCTGTTGGGGTGATTTACACGGATGATATTGAATTCAGTCATTCTTCAACGTTGCTGGGTCTAACCATTTTAGCCTGGGGTCTTAAGCTTCCTTCATAGCGGGAAATGAACGCTTTAGAACGCTAATTGATGAAGTTTGATGAGGGATAAGGCATTTTTTTGTGGAACAAATATCTAGAATAATTTCCGAAAATCTAAAAAGAAATTTTGTCTGGGAAATTTTGATCTATTTCACTTAGTTTATATAAAAATCAGTGGATAAAATCAGATTTTTTTTGAAAAAGTTTGACAGAAGAAAAATATATTGAACCGTTTTTAAGAAAGACGATTCTCTTAAAACTGTCATAATCCGGAGAATTTTACATAAAACTGGCTCTTAAGGGTGAATTTTACTCAAGGCTTATTCGCTGGGCGCCAGTTGTGGCGGTGTTATTGAATTAAACATGATGAGTGAGCCTGGATCGCTCTATTGATTGTCGCATATGTCTGATAGCTTCGGTGTAATCATATTAGGAGCTATCGGACCATCGTGATTTGGAATTCACATCTCTATCTTCAATTTGAAAGAGAGCGTACGCGCGCAGCGCGAGATCTCCTTGCGCATATTCCCAATCTAAATCCCAGATATATTTTTGATCTTGGTTGCGGGCCGGGCAATAGTACAGCGCTCCTTGTTGAGGCTTTTTCGTCTGCGAAAACAATTGGCGTGGATGTTTCGGATGAAATGTTACAGGTTGCACAAGAGCGTGTTGCTTTAGCGCAATTTGTAAAAGGCGATATCGCAAACTGGTGCCCAAATAAGCCAGCTGATTTGATTTTTGCCAATGCTTCCTTGCATTTTTTATTAGATCATCAGACGAGATTAGTTCAGCTTGTCGACTCTCTCGAGGTTGACGGCGTGTTGGCTGTGCAGATGCCAAATAATATTCATGAAGTGTCGCATGCATTAATGCGCATGATCGCCGCTGATGGGCCTTGGGCAAGCCGTCTTGTGCCGATTGCTAAGTCTCAAGCTCTGGTTGGGTCTGCAGAAGAATATTATGAACTTCTAGCCAAAAGCTGTAAGAGCCTCGATATTTGGCAAACCACTTATGTTCATCCCTTAGCCAATGTCGATGAAATCGTAAAATGGTTTGAAGGCTCAGGGTTGCGTCCCTTTTTAGAGGCTTTGAGCTTTGAGGAGCAGCGCGCCTTTCTCGCGCGCTATCGCGCGGAATTGGCGAAAGTCTATCCACTCCAGTTAGATAGTAAGGTCCTCTTGCGCTACCCGCGTCTCTTTATTGTTGCGCGGCGCTAATTCTGCTTTTAATACGTAAAGAATATAGGATAAGGGCGCTATATGCTCTTTTTGAAAATGATACTTGACATAATATAAGATCCGTATGCGCTAGTGTTAGCTGCTCAGTCAGTCTTGGCATTTAAAGATAGATGCTGCGTCTGGAGGAATGAACCATGACAACTAATCCGGCAATTCAATTTTTTCATGTTTGGGATACTTACGCCAAAGTTGTCTCAGGTGACTATATGTTTCACCAAGAGTTGGGTGAAGCTGTAAGCGCGGTGATCAGATCGCGCTTTGTAGATCAATCAATCCGTATCCTAGATTTAGGCTGTGGCGATGCAGCGACATTTGCGCCAATTTTACAAGATCTTTCTATTGAAAGTTATCTTGGCGTTGATCTTTCTGCAGCAGCTTTAACGCTTGCAGAAAAAAATTTGTCATTTCTCAAGCATCCTGGTGAATTTCAGCGGGCTGACTTCATGAGGGCGCTGGCGGATGCCCCACAACAAGATGTTATTTACATCAGTTTTGCTTTACATCACCTGCAAACTTTTGAAAAAGCAGAATTTTTTCATCAAGCTGCCCAAAAACTTAGCCCTGGCGGCTTAGTCGTTTTTGTAGATGTCGTGCGGGAAGAGGGTCAGGATCTCGAAGCTTATCATCGGAATTATTGTGATTTTGTTCAAACAACAATGATCACGCTTAATAAAGAAGAGCGCGATGCAATTTGTGCGCATATCTCCGGTAATGATTATCCTGACTCTCACTCAGTTTTATGTATGCACGCAAAAGAGGCAGGTTTAGAGCTTATCTCAACCTCTATCCCACAGAAATGGCATCAACTTATTGTGTTTCAACGATCATGAATGCTCTTGGCGCACAAAAAGATCAGGCTCATTATGATGATCAATTAATTGCTAAGGTTGCGCGTCGACTAATTCCATTTTTGGCAGTTTGTTATTTTGCTTCTTATCTCGATCGCGTCAATTTGAGCTTTGCCGCAACTGAAATGACGCGAGATCTACATTTTTCGCCGCAAGTCTATGGGTGGGGTGCAGGGATCTTTTTCTTAGGCTACGCGCTTCTCGAGCCGCCAAGTAATTATATGCTGCATCTTTTTGGCGCGCGAATTTGGATATCGCGCATCATGGTCAGTTGGGGGATTATTTCTGGTTTGGCTGCGTTAACTTGGAATGAAACAAGTTTTTATCTTCTCAGATTTTTATTAGGCGCTGCAGAGGCTGGCTTTATGCCGGGGGTTATTTTATACCTGACCTACTGGATCCCGCCTCGTCAACGAGGGCGCATTTTAGCTGATTTTCTTTTTGCTGTGCCGCTTGCAACCGTTTTTGGCGCGCCAATTTCGAGTTATTTGCTAATTGCTACTGAAGGCCTAATCGGTCTGAGAGGCTGGCAATGGCTTTTTATTTTTGAAGCCATTCCGCCTATTTTATTAGGGTTCAGTGCCTTTTTCTTTTTAACGGATCGGCCAAGAAAAGCTTTATGGTTAAGCGCGCAAGAGCGTGCGCGTCTTGAGGATCTAACGGTAGATCCAAGAGAGGCTGAGGCAAAGCATTCAGTTTTATTAATTCTCTTAAATCCCCGGACAGTTACTCTTGGCGCTGCTTATTTTGGCGTAGTTTTAGCGCTCTATGGATTATCGATGTGGTTGCCGCAGATGGTCGAGTCGCATGGCGTATCGCTAGCCTCAACAGGTTATGTGACGGCAGCGCCTTTCATCGTAGGCGCATCAGTAATGTATGGATGGGGACGCCACTCAGATTGGCGCGGAGAGAGAATCTGGCATGTCGTCGCGGCTGGTTTGGTCGCGACCGCAGGACTCATTGGAGCGGCAGTTACCCCGAATTTTATGCTGACGATGATCGCGCTATGTTTTGCAGCAGCTGGTATATTTTCTGTTTTACCGCCCTTTTGGGCTTTTGTCAGTGATCAGTTTTTTGGCGCTGAGGCCGCCATAGCTATTGCTTTAGTAAATGCAATCGGAAACCTTGCCGGCTTCGCCGGACCTTATCTCGTTGGCTGGATAAGAGGGGGTGGGGGCAGTTATGCGCAGGCGCTTATCGCGCTGGCGCTGGGGCCTCTCCTCTGCGCCACTATGATGTTGATTGCAAAAAACCAATCAAAGAGGGCGGGGGACTAAGTGGCCTTCAGGGCTATGACACTGAATTTAGATGATAAATCCGATATTATCACGAACGGCTATTGACAGGAAAGCTACAGGGCGCGCATATGCCGCCAGCCAGAAGTAAGCCCTTGGGCTTACTTCGAGTTGCGCTTGAGAGACCATCTCTACGCAAGGCGATGGGGGAATGTCCCGAGCGGCAAAGGGGGCGGACTGTAAATCCGCTGGCTAAGCCTTCGTAGGTTCGAGTCCTACTTCCCCCACCATCCTGTTTTTAAACGGTTTACTGAAATATTGCCCTGAAAATACGTAATTTAGCAGTCTTTATTAGTGCTTTCCTATCCTACTGTTTTTCAATGATTACTTTTTATTCCCGGTTATTCTATGCAACCAGACTGCAACCAAAAATCACATTTTGTTCCCCTCAACCTCGTCAATCCATCTTGCAAGTCTGATCCATCCATAAGTGATCAATC
>BJGJ01000027.1 GCA_014190435.1 Methylocystaceae bacterium
CTTGAGATATGTTAAGCTCTACAATACGCAATTACCACAATCGGCCCTTCAAAGTAGAACGCCAATGCAGGCTATGAAAGACTATTACAAATCAAACCCAGAATTGTTCGTTAAAAAACCGAGTATTCGTACGGGATGTGACATCTAGTAATGAGATTTTTAATAAACAAAGCTATTCAGGTTGACCATATGTAGTTGAGCTAAAATGAAATTCAGAGATCTGTCTTAGTCGGGTGTATAAGTAATTAAACTACGTTGTTTATGATAATTTGAATTTTTCGTTATGGATTAGGTACTGTAGAATTTCCGTAAGGATTGTCCCCAATAAATCCTGGCGGGTTGACATCAACATTTCCGCGCGGGTTCGTTCCAGCATTAACGCTACTTCGATCAGCCATGTTACTCTGTTGGCTGACATAATAATCTTTATCACTTAATCTTGGCATGGTTCCTCGACCTATCATATTGCCATAAGCATCTTGAAAGGCATTTAGATTCTGAGCATTAGAATCATTTGTTAGCAACAAGGATCCTAAACATGCGCTTAGAAGCAAGATTTTATTGTAGCTAAACATTAAGGATATCCTCTTGAACATTCTTCGCATAAAACGCGTTGACCAGACCCAATACTTAAATCTCTCGTTGAATAAGTAAATATAAATTTAGTTTTTTTTGTCTTCAAATCAATGACTAAATTAAAGATTAGGGCGTATAGCCATAAGCTTGATTAAATCTAGAGATTGCCGCGCCTGCAGCAACAGTTGCCGCCGCCTGCATTCTCTGGGCCTCTAATTGTATTTGTCGAACACGATAGAGATCAAACGCGCTAGTCTCTCCCAGTGCATAGGATTTCCTGGAAAGTTCAAATTGTTCACTAGCGACAGATAGACGTTGGTCGGCACTTTTGGCAGCCTTTTGAGCGGCATTAAGAGCAATTTTGGCTGCCTTAATTTCAGCAACAAGAAAGCGTTTTGTTCGCTCATAATCTGCTTGTAATCGCGTAATTTCGGCAGCTGCTTCGGCTGCTCGTGGCTCGTTACGTCCAGGGGTGGGTAAGGGCATCCTAAAGCGTACCCCCACAGTACCAGAATCGGTTCGTTGATTGACGCGCGGCGCTAGCGGATTGATAGGGTCACTGAATAGGTCAGAGTATTGATTATTATGTTCAGTCCGACCAAAAATACTTAAATCGGGATTATCTATAGGCGTTGCCTCTATGAGTTTCGCTTGAGACTGCGCCCTGGCCAGAGCCGCCTTTGGCGTCCGCAAAGCCGGATGGTCTTCGATATCTTCCAAGGAATGAACAATTTCAAGTGTGCCGTCGGGATTTATACCACCTGTTAGCGCGGCATAGTGGATGCGCGTAATTTTTTCTGCCCCCTCCGTCTGTGTGAGCTCAGTTTCAGCTGCTAGCGTTTCGTTTTTTGCCAAAAGCGCGTCAGACTGAGCGGCATCTCCAAGTTCGACTCGTCGTGTCATGTCCTGGCCTATCGCTTGAGCAGCTTGAACACGCTTTCGTGCTACTAAGACATCTTGAGAAGCACGTTGCGCATTCCACCAAGCTTCTCGAAGTAGCCCTGCAACTTCAAGCCTACGAAGCGCCAGTTTTTCATCAATCTCTCGTACCCCTGTGGTTACAGTAGCTTCATAAGCATCTCTCTGACCTGGAAGCCACAATGGCATTCCAACCTCAGCTTCTGACTCGTTATAATTTCTCAAATTTCCAGAAACGTTATTTCTCTGAGTGCCTCCATAGTAGGGCGATCCTGGCGTTGGAGAATTTGCCGTCGCATAACGCGATGAAACAGCCCTGCCTTGGGCAATGAGAGCTTGTGTGGGCGCATCAAGAACTATTGCGCTTTCTAGGTGTCTGAAGAGCTGGTGTCCAAAAAAACGCTTTGGTTTTGCCTCAACTTTATTAGGTTCAGATTTTGTTAAGGTGTCTGATTTTTTTTCTCTAGCTATAAGATCTCTTTGCTTCTTAGCCTGTGTTTGTTTTGGCCCTGGTAACTTGACAGTAACCTGGCCCTGAGGCTCCACAGTTTCGGATTGCTCAATTTCTTGCGCATTAGCGACATAAGAGACGCTCAGAATACTAAACAACAATAATATGAATCGATAATAATGGAGCATTCTAATGTCCATTTTCATCTACTCAAATTAAAAGATTTGATCACTGCAAACGACGGAAATTTTATCCGCCAATTAGCAGAATAGTAATAAAGAATCGGTAATAATACTAGTGTAAGAATTGTTGCTGAAATAAGACCTCCGATAACCACAATTGCGAGAGGCCTCTGAATCTCTGCTCCTGGTCCGGTAGCAAATAAAAATGGGACCAACCCAAATGCAGCAATTGTAGCAGTTAGAATCACCGGGCGCATTCTCCTACGCGTACCCTCGATTACCGCTTGGCCAGTAGTTCTGGTACCTTCTGAAACAAGTTTGTTGATATAGGAAATCAGCACCACGCCATTCAATACTGCGATACCTATAAGCGCGATGAAACCAACTGATGCGGGAACAGACAAAAATTCTCCCGACAACCATAAACCTAAAATACCTCCAATCGCTGCAAAAGGAACATTACAAAATACTAGTGTTGCCTGTAGTGCAGAATTGAAAGTAAAATATAGTAATAAAAAAATTAGAGCTAGCGCAATCGGTACAACAATCGCCAATCGTGCGGATGCTCTTTGTTGATTTTCAAATTGCCCTCCCCACTGGTAAATGTAATTTTTTGGAGTTTTAACAGTCTGGGCAACATTTTTTTTGCTTCGTCAACAAATCCAACCAAATCTCTTCCACTGACATTGGCTAAAACTGTAGCAAAACGTCTCCCCTCTTCACGAATAACTTGCAGGGGGCCGTTTTCGGCATGGACTTCTGCAAGCTGGGAGAGCTCAACTACTGTTCCATCTTTTGAGACCATCGGTAGACGCGCAAAGTCTACCGACGATCGTCGGCTAGTCTCAGAACCTCTTACAACCAGAGGCGTACGTATGGGTCCCTCTAAAACAAGCCCAACTTGATGCCCATCTATCCAGACCCTAAGAGCATCTTGAATTTCACCCGCGTTAAGACCAAAGCGACCAGCTGCGAGTCGCTCTACATTAGCTGTCAGATATCGCATGCCATCATTTTGTAGTGCAAAGACATCCTGTGCCCCTGGTATTTTCTTTAAGACTCCAGCGATCTCGCGCGTAAGGCGATTAAGTTCTCCGATATCATCACCAAATATCTTGATTACGACATCACCCCGCGCTCCAATAATCATCTCTTGTACGCGCATATCGATGGGTTGAGAAAACGAATAACTAATCCCGGGGATTGCATCCAATACTTTACGAATTTCACTCATTAGCCAATCCGACCCCTTACCCCGCCATTCATTCTCTGGAGCCAAGGTCAGCAAATTATCTGTTTCATTCAATCCAACAGGATCTATCCCTAATTCGTCTGCTCCCGCTCGCGCCATCATACCTTTTACTTCTGGCACCTTTTCCATGATTTGATGCTGAATACGCTTATCCGTCTCGGCAGCGATATCAACACTAATTGTTGGATGTTTGCGAACGGTAATGACTGGCGTTCCTTCATCCATAACCGGCATGAAAGTATGCCCAATGCGCGTGTAAGCTAAGCCTGCAATGATCAGCCCAATAAAAGCAAGTAAGATAATAACTTTAGGGCGATCCAAAGCATAAGCGAGTATAGGATCGTAGACTTTTCCTATGCTACGTACCAACCTCGGTTCATCAGCATGGCCAGGCCGCAGAATAGTGGCGCTAAATGCAGGAACTACTGTGAGCGATAATATGAGGGCAGACGAAAGTGCAAAGGCGATGGTAAGAGCAACAGGCGCAAATAGACGGCCCTCTAATCCCTCAAGTGAAAGTAGAGGCAAAAATACAGTAATAATGATAACCACACCGGACACAAGTGGAGGCGCGACTTCTCTTGTTGCATCAAGCGTTATGTAAATTCGTTCTGAGAGGTCAGTATTAGGCGCGTGCGCCAGGCGATGTTCAACATTTTCGACAACCACAACAGCGCAATCAACTAGAAGACCTATAGCGATTGCGAGACCGCCGAGAGACATAATATTTGCCGATAGACCCCACCATTTCATTATGCCAAAGGTCGATAGCGCCGCTAGTGGTAGGATCATTGAAACCACGAATGCGGCGCGCATGTTTCCTAAAAATAAGGCAAGTAAGATAACGACTAGAACTATAGCTTCGAGTAAAACCTTTTGAACAGTCCATACAGCTTTACCGATCAACTCACTTCGATCATAGAAAATCTCGATCTTTAAGCCTTTAGGTAAGTTAGGAGCAATCTCATCAAGTTTAGCCTTGACACCTGAAACAACTGAACTCGCATCTGCGCCTCGCAGTCCGAGGACAAGTCCCCATACGGCCTCGCCCTCTCCGTTTCGCGTTACAACCCCGTTACGGGGTAGCGAGCCAATATGCACCTCAGCAACATCTGAGACACGCACCACGCCTTTAGCGCGAGCATCAATAACAACTGACCTAATATCCTCTAAATCACGTAACCTGCCTTCTGCGCGCACAAGTAGAACTTCTTCTCCATCTCTCACCCGACCAGCACCATCGTTGCGATTATTTGTCGAGAGTGCGGTTTCTAGCATCTCAACTGTAACACCACGTGAGGCCATAGCTGCAGGAGAAGGCGTCACCTCGAAGGTTCTTACATAACCTCCGAGCACATTCAGGTCTGCCACACCAGGCACTCCGCGAATTGCAGGTCTGATTGTCCAGTCGAGAAGACTCCGCTGCTCCATGACGGTGAGTTCACCCCCAACTAGGGTGAACATCAACATTTCACCAAGTGGCGTCACAATTGGAGCTAAACCACCGGTAACCCCGTCAGGAAGCTGGTCCTGCACAGATGCAAGACGTTCGTTAACTTGCGCCCGCGCCCAGTAAATATCTGTCCCTTCTGAAAACTCGAAGGTCAGCAATGTAACAGAATACCGAGTTGTAGAGCGCATTCTCGTAAGGGAAGGGATACCTCGCGCGGCAATCTCAATTGGTGCGGTAACGCGACTTTCCAATTCCTCTGGCGTCAATCCCGGAGCCCGCATAGCAACAAGTACTTGAACGGGAGCAACATCCGGAAAAGCATCAATTGGCAGTTTAGAATAGCTAACAGCACCCCAACCCGTGATAAATAAAGCTACTAGGAAAGTAAGCAGGCGCTGTCGAAGTGAGAAATGAATAAGTGCTTCAAGCATAGGTATTACTGCCGTTCAAATTCAGCAAGCTCAGCAAGCAGAGTTAATAATCCTCGGGTAGCTACTCGTTCTCCGGCGGTAAGCTGTCCCTGAAGCGAGGCAAAATGCGGCGTCTCAGAAACAATTATTACGGGGGTTGCGCGAAATCCTTCCTTAATCCGAACAAATACCCAACTTCGATTTTGGTGGCTTACGACGGCATCAGCGTTTACTCTCCATTGCTCTTGACCGTTATTTACTACGTATAATTTTGCTTGTACGGCCTGACCGGGTCTAAGTAAGTTTTTGCCAGGGTAAAATTCTGCCACTGCGGCTACTGATTGGGTGGCGGCATCCACGGTTCGACCAATACGGATAAGCTGACCATCTAATCCACTTGCTGCAAGATGGACTTTATCAACATGTTCAAGCGCCCCGACCTTAGAGAGCGGGACCTGTAAATCAACCCATATTGGATCAAGGCGCGCAATCGTAACAAGGGGCGCTGACGCTTGTACGCGTTCGCCAGTTGTGCCATGTCGATTTAATATAGTGCCTTCAATAGGCGAACGAACAGTCAAGAAACTAGAAAGTCTTCTTTCATTTTTTAGTTTGGTAATATCTTGTTCTGACATACCGGAAAGCGTTAATATTTGAGAACGCTCATCTAATGCAGAAAGGGCTTGGGAAGTCTCAGCGCGAGTGACGATCACACGTCGCTCCGCAATAATGTGCTCTTTAAATAATTGCTCATCGCGCCGGAGCTTCTCAGATGCGAGATTGGCCTCTGATAGCGCATGTAAGAATGCGCGCTCCTGTTCTACAAGATCGGGGGACTTTAAAGTGGCAATAGGATCGCCTTCTCTGATGAGTTCGTCAGGAGAAACTAGAAGAGTTTCAACTAATCCGGCAGCGGGCGCGGCGACGATACGCAACTGTTGAGGAGGAACTGTTACTACGCCGGGTACGACAATCTCATTAATCCCTGTTTCAGGCTCAATTGGCTCTGTTTCAATTCCTGCTGCCCGCACTTGATCTTGAGAAATTGTAACGACAATCTCTTGCCCTGCTGATGACTTCAGTTGTGCGCTAGGGTTTGCCAAAGAACTTGCGTTTGAGAAAATGAGCACAATCAAACTGTAAATTAATCGCATATAAGTCTTTAAAAAATTGGGTGTTGTTAAATTCCCTCTTAAAAAAGAAATTATGCTGAGAGATATTATGTTTGCTGACAATCTAACACTCTTGAAAATAGCCCCATATTTTTGGTATGCTAACATATGTTTTAAATAACTCTCCTGCATGCCTTTATGAAAAGAAACTAATAGATCTCTTTTTCAATCCTATATGTATTTTATTGTAATAAATATAATTTTTTATTTTTAAAACCTTTAGAACTAAAATTTAAGTTTGTAAATGTTAATTATGAATGGATTAATACTCCATTCGGCACTGGCACGAATATTGCTGCAATCACAGTGAGATAAAATCAAGGAAGACTACTTTTATTGAAGGAGACTTGAGCTATTATCATTCAGTAATATTTTTTTGTTTCTCAGTGGATCGATCCAGCTTTCTTTCATGTTTAGATAATCTCTCTCGAGAATAGAGACAATTGGGCCAACTTTTGTTAGATTTTAACTTGACCATTCTAGCTTAATAAATTATCTTCTATTGCTTCTTTCCGTCAATTCTGATTTTTAGTACAGAAGATCCATAAATTCACAATTATTCTTAGGAGCTTCCGATTAAAGCAGAGGTTCCTAAAGATAGGCAGTTAATTCTGTATATAATTTAACTTTCATAATCTGTTATGAAATCTGCAAATTCTTCAATTTATCTCTCACGAAATATCGCGCTCTTTGAGCTATTATTTGATGTGTACGTTCTCAATAAACTCAAATATACAATGCTATGATCATGGTCTAATACCATTTTCTAAGATTTGAGAATTATATCCTTTTAAGCCCCTTATAACTGTTCCGCTAGAGGCCCCTGGCGCTGTAGTTTCGCTTGTGAAACCTGGTTTTGGAAACAAGACATCTCCTATTTGACCGCCGCCTATACGTCTCATCTCATCGCTTTCAACTAAAACTTTTGGCCCATTATTGACCTTTTCCTTATTATCTATCTTGTTGCTGCCCTTGGAGATGTGATTACGATTTATTTTACTTTTGTGGATGGTTATAGATTTTTGTGTTTTCTCTTTTTGGTTAAGAATTAAAGCTGATGCATGTGAGGGATAGATTAAAGAGAAGATTATAATAATATTTAGTTGAAATAATCTGGATAAGTTCATCTTCGGCCTATGATCCTCGAAGGATCAGTTATCTTAATCTGGTTATATTTTATTATCTATAGATCTATTTCAAGTATTTATAGAGCGGATTTTATAAAATATTTTTGAGTATATTTACTACCTTCATTTAGAGACAGCGCCTGGAATTCTGCGACACTTATCTTGAGTATATAAGGAATACTTACAAAAAAGATTTTGTTCCCGTTTATTTTGATGGATTTAATCGAGAGTTGATAGATAGTCAACAGTAATAGCCTTTCATAAGATACTATGAAAGTTGTAGATATATAAAACTTTGAGAAAGCTTCATTTTATATCATGCAGGAATAATCAAGCCTAAACTTGTCCCTTTTAACATATTCGTTATTACCAATAGCTTAGATAATGGCTTCATAACACCGAGGGAATATGCTTTGCAGGCAAGGCTTTTGGAGAAAAATACAGATTCTGGTGCCGTCAGAAACTAAAATTGAATTTGGACCATCTTTCCCGAGCGATATAACTTGGTGAAAACCTAAACTTCAGGGAGGAGCACTTTGAAGGAGCAAGACCAATTGGTTCATCTCGATGGTGTGTGTGGCTTGATCATAAGATACAGGAAGGTAGCACCCGCGGCGGCATAGAAGCGCGGGAGATAAGTGAGAGTCTATTGAAAGACAGTGTGGCAAGTAAGTCTGAGGAATAAAAAAAGGGCCGCCATTTCTGACAGCCCGAAGTTTCAGGGAAGCTTAGTGCAAAAGCACTAGGATATACTCAGGTCCGCCGCATAGCGAATTGTCTGTGTAATCATAGTAATAACGAGGAGCACAAATTTTACTTACGCTCCTCAAAGCCAAGGGCGGCCAAGAGTTCTAACTCTAACCGCACATGCTGTCCGCTAGGGGGCCAACAGCATTTAACATGGCAAAATAACTAGTATGAAAATACTGCTGCGCGATATTTCAAATAACTAAACATAATATTTTAAATAACTTAACAGTTGAGATTAATTCGGAGAAATCACAAACTTATGTGACATTTAATTGAAATTTACGGGATGCATTGGGAGCGCCTAGCTCTTCTAAACAGCAAAATAAGTCATCGCTGTTAAACCTTTTAATCATATTCGTATGATTATCTGTTGGTTAGAAGTCTCATATTTCATCAGACATTATTTCTGTCCCATTATTTGGCCGCAGCCTGTATTGCGAAGACTGGAAGATAACGCCCCGCAATCCGGCTGAAAGTACGCCAATGCACAATGGACGTTGATGACGTCCAATAAGAACCCCGTATATGGCCTAAAAGCCGTCCCATTCACCGTGCATTTTTGTTTCACCTCATTCGGGCCGTAGCCCGTGTTTCAGTGATTGATGTATAGCTGAGACCATTTGACCAAAATGTGTGGTAAAGCACATAGTAGAGCTAGTGCCTCAGAAATTCTAAATCGTCCTCCATCTCCAGAAAGCTTCATGCCACAGCGCCCGTTTGCGCTACTCCAAACAGCTCCGCCGGGCGCTTGGAGCTTGGTAAACAGTTACTTCTTAAATCAACATTCAACAGGACCACCTTTTGGGGGCAGATTATGGGCTCAATACCCATACCTCAGGGAGGACCACTTTTCAGGGGGAAGACCGCTTCACGCTGCTTCAAGCGGCGCTTGGGTTCAGCTTCAATGTCGCGCGTAACAAAAATCCGTCTGATAAATCCGTAACGTCCTTCATTCCTTGATGAGGCTATCCTGCATCAACTGCGTCTTGGAAATTTCAGCCTCGATCTCGCCATTGGTCGTCATGACGGAGAAGTTTCGCTGCGGGTGCAGCTAAATAAATGACTCTAGAGCGTTATAATCATTTAAATTGTACGCAGTGCAAGCTCTCTTAAATTCCTGGCCATATTTGATACCAAAAAAAAGACCGCTGAAATCAGCGGCCCAAGTCTTGGGAGGAAACGCCAAGGAGGCGTTAATGAAGAAGATGATCTAAGGTCAGGGCTAAATTATGGCGAAAAATAGTGGGGCCCGTCTAAATAAAAAGTGTGTTACAAAAATACAACAGCAGTAAATGCACTTTGTTTACTTGATATTTAAGTGGCAGATTTAAAGGCTGAACTTGTTTGAATCAATAAGGAATATACGACAAAGTAAATCCAGTTAACCGCTTTAGCTGTCCCGCTCCCACAAGGTTAGAGATATTGGATCTAACCAAACACGGTCCAAGTCCGGGAGGAAGAAATGGGCGCTGGCAAGACGCCCGTATTTTTATGGGTGGCCGATCTAAATGAATTTTAAAAGATCTTAAGTAAAAGCATCAAGTACTAACTTCCACCTGGCTGAATCTTGGGAGCAAACTTATCTATAAGTAATTTAAACAAATTTGCCGCTTCATCAAACTGCGAGAAATACTGTGCGTAGCGGGGTGCTTTATTGATGTCCAATTCATCAATGCCTTGACGGACTTCGGATAGTTTTTTCGGTGCAGGAAGGACTCCTGGTGAAGCTTGGATTTCGTAAAGAACTTCAGCAGTTTCATTGGGCTTTACTACAGAAAAAACGAGAGTCTCGTGTTGTATTCGATATGAAATATACTTATCGAATTTAAGCGCCCCTTTTTTTCCCTTCCCGCCAGTTTTTACAAAGCCATCCTTACCCATAAATTTATGTGGGGTAAAATTGGCTATATCTCTAGATAATTTCCGTGCTGTTTTTTCACTTAGATCGTAGAGCTGGATGAGTTCTCTTCCAAACTTTTCCAAAGAAGCAATGGCTAAATTCTCTGTTTCATCACCAACCGATTTAGATGAAGATTTTTTACCTGCGCTATTTCTAGTTGCAGGCAAGGTTTTTAGGATGCTTTGGCAGAGTTCGGCGACTTCAAATTGACCCCTCGCAGTCGCGTTATGACTTAAATTGGAAATATCGTCTCGAGACATTTGACTTATTCTATCAAATGTCCATGAAGAAGCCTGAATTGCTAGGGTATTTTTAGAGGAGATATTTGTTTTTGTATCATTTTTCATAGTAACTGTATCCTTCAAAAAATTGAACGAATTACTTAATTTCTCATGCTCTATTTTAAGCTTTAACCCGTGCAAGGAACGGCTTTCGATCTGCGCAGATCTTTGGATAAAATCCGATGATTTTTTTAATTAAGCGCAGCTGAATGTGGTCAAAGCGATCATTACGAAAGTGTATGATAGGGTGAGTCAGGCTTTAGTCCTTTTTATCTGCCAATAAAAATCTTCGTATGATTAACCAGTAAAGGATATCAAAAAAATTAGAGGAGTTAGAAATAAATCATTCTGCCAATAAATTTATCTGAAATTCATTAAGCCTGATCTAATCACTACGTTCGCTTCTTTAGACCCGAGGGATTTTTTCGTCGGTCTAGAGCAATTCTTCTATCGCTTTCGAGAACATTTACCGTTTCATCAGGATTAAGAACAATCAAACCCTGTAATATCCATTTCTCTACAATGCGTGGATAATAACCCCGTTCAATTGCATATTCTCTTTGGGTCATGGTCATAGGACAATCAGTTTCTAACGTCTCTTTAGTAAGCCGCCACGATTTAGCGCCTTAGTTAGTGACTAGGCGTTGGGCTAGGAGCATATAAGAGCGTTGTGTTTAATCTATCACATTCAGGAGAATAAGATATCTTTATTATCTCTTAAAGCGACTTAATTGCTAAGAATAGTGTTTGGAAACAGCGGCAGTCATTTTTTTGAAAACCGAGCCATTCATCACAAAAAGAGCAACGCAAATTATTTAGGATGATTGTGGTGCAAATGGATAATGATAGTTTCACATCGAATCCCTGATATTCTCGATTTATTAAAGAGAGGGAGGGTAGCTTCAGAGTTCGGTTTCGGGAGAATACTTCAGTAAAAGAAGCAATATTGAATATCTGCAACTATCAATAAGTCGATGATTTAACGATCCAAGATATAAACCTTTTTTGCTTTGAAAAGATTGATGTCTTATATTATAACTATAATTATGATAGGTATAGAAACATTATGCTGACATTCATTATGTATAGTAGACTAGAGTATCGTCTAATGAAAAAATTAATTTCTGCGCTGAAAGCTTTATTCCTAATTGGCGTCTGGTTCCTTTGTTCAGGGTTCAGCTTATTTGAAGGCGGCGCGGTGGGTAACAACTCAGTTCCGCAGCCTGCAAAACCTGTAGATCTTAATCGTTATCTTGGTCGTTGGTATGAGCTTGGAAGTTATCCAGCTCCATTTCAGGAAGGCTGCGTGGCGACGCATGCAGATTATAGCCTTGATCAACAGGGTAGCATTCGCGTTCTTAATTCCTGTCGCAAAGGTGGCCTCAATGGACAGGAAGAAATCGCCGAAGGTAAGGCCCAAATTGTATCAGATAGCAATAATGCTAAATTGAAGATCTCGTTTTTTGGCCCCTTCTGGGGAAATTATTGGGTTCTGGATCATGCTCCAGACTATAGTTGGTCTATTGTTGGTGAGCCGTCAGGCCGTTATTTGTGGCTTCTATCAAGGACGGCTCATCCATCTAACGCTATGCTCAAACTAATAGAGTCAAGGGTAATTAATATGGGGTATGACTTGAAATTATTGAGCTGGACACTCCAACCTTGAGGTGCAAGGTGGACGCAAAATCCCGAGTTAAGCCTCGCTAACTCAGGGCCTAACCGGGATAATTTCGTCAGCTAAGTGATCCATCCTTAGTAAGGTTTAAAATTATTATAAGTAATCAGACTACTGTTTAAGCTTAGTTATTGAGGAATTGAGATCGCCTTATTAAAAAAATCTACAAAAAGATCATTAAGTAAGAATAATACTATTGATATTAGGGTATTATTGAAGGGAGATCTGAAATATATAGCAGCTCTGTTTAAAGATATTGTAAAATGAAAAAACAAAAAACCTTTTCAGTAAAGATCAAGTGAATTAGCAAACCGTCTGCTGAACGAAAGTATAGATACGGCCTCTTATTGATACTGAGTTGAATGGCTAAAAAAAAGAGGGTGAAAGGGTTGTCTTATAGTACATATCGACAAATCGGGACGCGTTGGTGATAGATAATGATGAGAAATTCATCATTGACCGATCAAGGTCTCATAAACATTTATCGTTCGGAGCTGGTATTCACAGGTTTGTAGGGGATCGAATAGCCACTTTACAGCTTAGAATATTATGGGAAGAAATTTTAAAAGAAAATCTTCCCATCGAAATAAATAACGGCCGATACGATAATATTCAAATATCATACGTGGAAACTTACATCTGCCTGTGCGTATCCGCGCTTAAATCGCTAAGTTTGTTTTGCTGTGTTTCCCTGAGTTATCAGACCAGAGGTCGTGGTTAAATTATTTCTTTAGCTTGTAATTTAGCATATTTAAAAGAAGATTTGATAAAAATTCTAAAGTAAACCTATAATCCCCATCTTTCTATATCCCAGATACAAGAAGCGAGATCGATGGCATAAACAATTTTTTTGCATGGAAAATTCTCGAGATTAGGAGATTTTAATTTGTTCGTAGACTGTGGATGAAGATTACGTTTAATTCTTCAGTATCTAAAACTTTCAAAGATCAAGGCCGAATAACGAACGCAATCCAAAAAAATTTAGTAATCATTATAGCTGGATACTTAATAGTTAGACCGGCATTAGCACAAGAACTTAGCGATAATAGCGAGATAATTATAAATTGTGATAGTTGCCATAACGGCGTTTCTGCAGAAGATCCTGACCTTCGGGGTCAGCAACAAAAATATTTAGAAGCTCAATTAGAAAAATTTCGTAATAATAAAAGAGTTCATAGTCTTATGAGTATAATTGGCAGAAATCTTTCTGATGAACAATTAAAGGAATTAGCGAAATATTATTCTCAAAATATAAGATAAGGGTGTTGTATAATAAAAGAATCTAATTGAAATGTAGTACATCTAAGTGACTATTTTTGACGACTATTTTTTAACCAGAGTTAATTTCTTAAACCTGACGTGGAGATGTGTATAGTCATATCTAAATTCTATATAGTTTAATCCTCCACACTATTTTTTTCTTCTGCCTCTAATAAAATCGTAACCTCTTATATATGGCATAGCATGAATTGCGCTGTCTTCTGCTTCTTCAAGAAATGGATTTGGAATGGCTGTCATTTCATCGAGTTGACCGTTTCTCACACCATCTTGAAAAGAGTCGCATTCAACCTCATCAAATTCTACTGGACATGAAATAGTTTGTTTGGAGTGATGGGGAGTTTTAGTCTTAGAAAAAGCAAATGTATTTGGAGCAAGTGCCAACATCAATATGATAGCATAAATATATTTTTTGTTCTGATAAGCGAATTTTTGCCGAAAAACTGTTCCTGTTATTGAGTAATTATTCTTGCGCATGATGTTCTCACATTGAAGTGCGGGGTAATTATCAATCAAATCTACGCGAGCTAAATTATTGGTGACAAATTTTACTAATAGAGATTATTTTGTTTTCTGGTTCTTTAAAACAAAATATACAAGAGATGTATATATGATATTTTGATGATCTAGATACAGAGCCGTTTGTTGTGATATTCATTTCATGAATATTTTTCTTAAAATAATTTCTATCATGATATTTAGTTAGGATAGAGGGTTTTTTCGACGTTAGTTCATCTCGCATATTCAGAATCGCCGCCATATCGTCTCTGATCTCTCCACTCCCAAGGCATACGGAATTTTCCTGCCCATAATCCGCGTTTTGCCTTTTTTGCTTCGTTTTCCGCATTGATATAAACATAAGAATATTTTTTAAATGCTAACGCGTGGCCTTGCCGCACAAGCCAATCAGCTACATCAACTTGGCCTAAGCTGCAATTTGCTAATTTTCGACCATATTTGTCGGTAGATAATATACGGCAGGTAATTTCATTGCGCCAGAGAAATAAGTCCAGCGCTGTCTTTGATTTGAGACCGCAGCGATAAAGAAGTCCTCGTCGATCATGGCATGTTTGCCGATGTTGAGGGGCGTCAATACCATGGAGACGAATTTTTTGATTATTGATTTCAATAGTGTCGCCCTCAAGAACAGCAGCGCGTCCGGTAATTGTTGAGGCATCATTATTGTATTGAGCATGGGCTGAGAGTATCAGCATGAAAGATATACATAAAAGCGTTACAAAACGCATGTGCAGCCTCATCTGGACTCGTGTCCGGTGTATTTTGAAAGAATATCAGATAAAATAGCGTTAGTGCCTTAGCTGGTTTAATTATGTCTCTTTCTAATTGTGAGTGTTTAAGCTGGCAACTAAATTAAGACGCGATTTTACCGGAGCCAATCTGCTTTGCAGTCATATTTGTCTCCTAGAGAGCAAGCTAATTTATTTAATAATTACAGATAGTTCTAACCGTAAGAGATGATCGAGTAAGTATGTATATATTTTTGCTATTTTTCAAATTCAATTATTTTTTTCAAATTGTCTGTTGCAGCATTTAGCGCCCCTTTATCTGGCGAATACCCAAATCCAGGTTCGCCATTTATTTTCAGGCGACGATATTCATCTCTAACAGTTTGGCTTTCAATATTTACTTCAAGTATTTCTTTTCCTAATTTTTTGAACGTAATTGTTTCGTGTCCAGCGCCATCCGTTGATCCTAGGCAATCTATTTTATCTTCAGTTATGGAGCTATCAATGGTTAAGTTTAAATTCATATCTCGGTAGCTGCAGTATTTCAATTTTAAAGGTTCTTTTGCTTGAACCAGGTCGTAGTCACAGATGCAGAATACAAAGATAGTTTGAATCAGCATGAGATAACGCGCCATGTAATTTCTCCTATTAGTTTTATTATAATTTTAAAAGAAGAGGTTTAAAAAAACTAAGTAATATAAATAGATTAAAATGATTTAATTATGTATTTTTGTTGAAGTATTCCTACTGTGGCACCAAGAACAATTCTGAATATTCTTTATAATTTCTATTTCAAACCAAATTAATTATCCTTGATATGGTCTCAATGATAAATGAATTGTAACAACATCCCGTGAAAAGAGCCTATCGTGAGATAGGATGGCTGGTAAGCAATAAGCTTCTAATAAAAATTAGAAACAGAGAGAATTGTGCAATCATTAGTCTTTGAGATGGGCCAAAATAAGATCAGTACGTTGAGCCGTCTCTCGTTAACCATTCTTTAATCTTTGGCTACAAGTTCTTAATCTTTCGTTTACCTTATCTCTATCGCGTTTGTCTGGCGTGAGGGCCTTCCTCATCGGCTCATGACGCGGCGGCTGGTGAGGGAACGGCTTATGTATCGCGTCCGTATCTGTAAGTATCTGATAAAGTTACTTATTAGCTGCATTATGGCGATGCTTGGCTTAAGTACCGCCTTCGCAGACGTTCCGCGGGCGACCTCCGCGATGATCGGGGACGAAACGGCGATACCCTATGGCTGGGTAGATTTTTGCAGCCGCCAGCCACAGGAATGTGAACAAGATGTCTTGCCTGCAACGGATCTGGCGCTAACCCCTGCAACTTGGGCGTTGCTCAGGAGGGTCAATAGAGCCGTTAATCGTTCAATAGAGCCAGTATCAAATTTAGATCATTGGGGAACAATCATGGACCATTGGGACTACCCGGCCGATGGTAAGGGGGATTGTAAGATTTTTGCACTGGAGAAGCGTCGTCTGTTAATTGAACAGGGTATTCCGCGCCAAGCATTATTAATGACAATCGTACGCGATCATCAGGACATGGGCCATGCTATACTAACCGTAAAAACCAATATGGGTGATCTAATACTTGATAATCTTTCTGACGAAATAGTATCATGGAATGCTACGGGATATCGTTTTGTTAAAAGGCAATCCCAAGAAGATCCAAATGTTTGGGTATCGATTTTACCTGATGTGCATCAGAAAATGACTTCAAGATAAATCTCTCTTAAGTGTTAATTTAAGATCGAGATTTTTTAATTCAGCTGTCATGAATTGCTTTCAAGCTCTTGTAGATTTTTTTTGAGGCTACGCTTGTATCGGCATTTAAGTCATAAATTATTAGATCTGCCGTGGAGATTTCGAGTTGAGAAATATTATCCGGCGTAAGGCCGTCCAAGGCCATGCAAAGAGCTCTTAACGAATTACCATGGGCTACGACTATTGTCGCTTCACCGCGCATCACTTTGGGTACAATTTCAATACAATAGAATGGTAAAACTCGAGCTACAGTATCTTTCAAGCTTTCGCCATTAGGCGGCGCCACATCATAGCTCCTCCGCCAGAGTCTTACTTGCTCTTCTCCCCACTTTTCCTTAGCTTTTAATTTACTTATCCCAGATAAATCGCCGTAGTCACGCTCATTCATAGCCTCGCTATAATGACGGGATAAATTCGATTGTCCTATTTCTCTCAATATTAAATCGAGAGTATGTTGCGCGCGTATAAGCTTAGAGGCAAAAGCGCATTGAAAAGTTAGATTGAGTGCAAGAAGTTTTTTTCCAACTTCCTGGACCTCTTCAATTCCAATGTCTGTTAGTTCAGGATCTCGCCATCCTGTGAAGAGTTTTTTAAGATTCCACTCGCTTTGTCCATGTCGTACAAGTATTAAATTTCGTGTCATATCAATTCCACATTATCGTTTTGAGTTTTGGAGAGATCTTTAAATTTAGCTCATGTAATTTGAGCTTTCTTAGAGTGAAAGAGTTACTATTGATCTGCCGGATATTAAAGGGCCGCGGGAGGCGTGATTATGATCTTACTTAAGCGGGTGCTCTAGTCGATAAAGGGCTTTCCTTAATCTCGGTTCATTTTTAGTCGTCGAGTGATTCATAGAAGCGTATGAAGCTCACTTCAGCGGTCAAATCCTGCTTGAACTGCCTCCCCTTTTGACCAGACACTCAGGCCTAACCTGGGGGCTTAAGGATATTCTTAAGCAATAGGCTTATGTCTGACGATTATCGAGGCATTGAAGTTATTACTGGATTAGATCAAGTCGTATTTTAAAGATATCGCTTTTTAACGCTGCCGATCTATTTGATAGAACCTCTATTATTCATGTACTTATATTAAGCTCCGCTAAGCGAGGGCGGCGCTCGGCGGACCCGCCATTGGAAAGTCATAATTGAGAGGCTATTATTGGGCGTTGGTAACGGTTCGTTAAACGATTAGCGAGAGCATCCCCATCGCCACAGCGAGGTTAATTGAGATGCGTGATATATACAGAAATCATAAAGAGTTTAGCCGTAATTACTTTCAAGAGACCTTTCGTGAAAATGGCATAACGCTTTTGTTTGTTGCGTCAGCCTGGGCATTGTTTGCAATAACAATTACAGGCGAGTTTTACTGAAATTTTTCTAAAATTATAATCCAGTGACGCTCAGTTAGTTAGAGCAAGCGTCACTCCAAATATTACAAACGAAATTACTGCACTAGCGATGAGCGCAGTCATAGTCTCCTTGTTCATAAGTGCAGTCATGGCGAAGCTTTTTGCCTGTAATAACATGGTTCAGTCACGATTTACCTTAAATTAAGAATTGACCTTGTCTGGCATTAGATCAAGCAAAAAATCTATTATTTTTACTGCTTAATGTATTTTATTCAGAGCTGTTGCTTTGACGCCACACTAGTAATCTCTGCAGCCTCATTTAAGATCCTCGTCTAATTTAAGGCTTGCGCCTAAATCGTGGTTGTTTTGACAGGCTTAAGATTATAAGCGCTAAAAGAATTCTGTCGGGCGGTTGTAGAGTGGACGAGTTCCAATCGTAATTCTTGCTCTATGGTGAACCGCGAACACTTTAATTTTTTTTGAGGCGGTGATGCGATCGATCAGTAAAATTAAGTTTGTTTGTCTAGCGCTAATTTCGGTATTTTATTGCGCTACGCTGGCTTATGCAAAGTCTAAATCAACATATATACTGCCGCCGTCTCGTCCCGCGTGCGAAGAATTAGATGTATGCGATAGTGAGGACGACGAAGTAGGTGTTGAAACGTCCGAAGGAATAAAAAAAGAGCACCTTAGAAGTTGTCAGGCAACAATCGCAATGCATGCCTTTACCAATAATTTAGATAAAATTGAAGTAGGGAGTAAGCCTGCAAAAATTTATGTAGGGATCAAATTTTCTGAGCTTCCATTTGAAGAAAAGCAAAAATTAGCTGCAGCTGCTCAATGTGTGGTTGTTCAAGGAAGTAAGAAAAAATCCGAGGTTGAAATATACGACGGGATCGATGGAGGCCGCATTGGCCTGTTCAAGCGTGGACAATTATTTTTATATGAACAAATAGATTAATAACATTAGATTTTACACCTTTTTTAATTAAGGGAATGCATCGTGCTAAGATTGTCTCGCCTCAGAAATATAAATGATATTGAGGCAATTGTTAATAATCCAGGCCCAGTTCTGGGTCAGCGCTCTTGGAAAGCTCGAGGTGTCGCGTGCCTTTTAGAGCGCCATGTATATTTGGGTGCAAATTATAGTTTCCATACAAATGTTCTACAAATTACCTCTGAAATAAGCGGCCAGTCCTCCTGGCGTGCGCTTATTATAAGCGAGTTTTGGGAGGGGAAATTAGGAGAAACAATTCATTCAACAAAGTGGCTTAAGTTGATGGAAGGAAAGTCTACAGACTTATTGAAGTGGATAAAAGAAAACCGCGATCTTTAGCAAATTTTACTGATCAACCTCGTTATTTTGATAAATAACGGCCGCTAAATAAAGCGACAGATCCAACAATTTCAAAAGAAGTCATGTCAAGTCTCTTGGAGAGTTCTATTTCTAGATTGCGGGCATTATCGTTTCTGTTCGAAAAAATGCCTTTTTTGTTATAAAAAGACATAAGATGTTTGCCTCCCCAATTTAATGAAACTTCGTCTCCCAACAGAGTGGATCCAAAGCAGATTGCTCCAGGATTTGCCAAAGATTGAACATGATCAATTATAATAGATTTGCTAGTTAAGCTTCCTGGCAAGCAATGAAGCAGATAATTAAGGCTTATCGAATCAAATTTAGGGCAGAGGAAATCAACTGGCTCCAAAATATTATGAATAAATTGTTCTGGGTTGTAGCGGCCTATTCTAGCAACGGTATATTTGATTGCCTCAGGGTTTAGGTCCATTATTCCGATACGGGGATGGTGGCTTTGAAAATAACATTTATCTAAAAAAAATCCTGAGCCAACGCCAATATCAAGGTGGTTTGCAGTAACATTCTGGTTAAAATGGTAAAGCAGTCTTTTTGTTGGGCATCTCCATAAAAAACTATTTGAAAGCATCAGCACGCCAAAATCATAAAGCGCAAGAATATGCGGGGTATAAATAGAGTGACCAGCGTGGATCTCTTCGGGAGTAGGTTTCATAAATTGCTCGTATTCGGGCGCTAGATATAGATATTCTATCGATAAATCTTTGCTCTCTTAGTTTTATACAAGTGATTTTAATTATTCGGTTTCAATATTTTACGCCCTGGATTCACTTTCGAAGTGCGACTTTGGTCAATTTGTTGAGGTGACTGAGAATGCGTAATGTCTCAGTTCCCTTGACCCACCAGTCGAAGAAGCACCATGAACTATACGCACCTCAGTCAACCTG
>BJGJ01000028.1 GCA_014190435.1 Methylocystaceae bacterium
GAGTGAAACCGCCGAAATAAGAATTTTTTTCATGTCCATTACTCCAGTTTGTGTATGAGTTTTTGAGATATTTAATTTTTAAACCAGAAGAGAAAGACGCCATTATAGATATTCATTGCTATAAATGATCCTCCTTTTGAGGTTGAGTGTGATAGACTGCGACTAGAAATTAGTTTCTAGCCGCCTCTCTTTCTTTCTTACTGGTATCTTGTGCCACTCTGATTGTCCCAGGCACCCGTCTGATTTTGCGCGCCTGCTTGCAGTGAATCTGCAGGCCCGCCGAAATCATAGTTGATACCAGCAAAGAATGTGCGCTGAGCGAGTGGATGGAAGTAGAAGGCTTTGTAGTTACCGATATTGTCGATACCGAATGAAGCTTTCCAATTCTTCTCAAATCTCCAATTTGCTTTCATATCAAATTGGATCATTTCACTGATACTATAGAGAGTATTATGGTTTACATCGATGTTAGTGGCTGTTTGCCAAGCTGCAGCATTATATGTGCTGGCAAAAGTTACTTCCCAATCTGCAGTTGGAGCATATGTAAATACTGAGCGCATTTTAATCGGCGGTATTCCTGGATAGAAATTTCCATTCAGCAATCGACCATTTCTTTGATAGACCAGCGGAGTTCCGCTAATTCGCCAAAGAGGGATCGGTGCGCCAGTTCCAGGAGCTGTCATATCATCATTGTTAAGGATCTTCGCGTCGGTAAATGTCACGCTACCTGAATAGCCAAGACCATTAAAGATAAAGTCCTTCATGACGAGAGCGGCCTCTACGCCGCGAAAGCGAGTTTTACCTATATTAGAATTCGTAGAACTATTTACATTATTAACGTTGGTTAACTGAGTGAATATTGAATTCCAGCGGTCCTCGTAGAAAAGACTGACGCGAGGATTGAGTAATCCTACAGATCCATTGAAGGCATCAACCCATCGCCAGGATTGAGTAAAATCATAAGCCGTTGATATAGCAGGCTGTAAATAAGGATTACTCACAAGCGTAGAAGACGCTGTTGATATATTTTGAAATAACTCCGTTACAGTTGGGAAGCGGTATGCGCGTCCAACGGAACCTCTGACTTCATAACCATCGGTTACCTTTAGTTCAAACGCCCCCTTTGGCTGAAAGCCTCCCTTAGTAGAAGCCTGGTAGTCACGGCTGACAGCAGTTCTCGCACTTACAACAGGAAAGACACCGTTATAAGTGGAACCTGTTTCAACGCCACCAGTTACTAGATTGCCATTATAAGCATTCCACCAATCTCCGCGTGCGCCACCGATTATTTTAAAATTATCGGTTATTTTCCAAGCGTCTTGCGCATAGAGACTTTGTAGTGTTGTCTTGCCTCTGTTGAAGTTCGTGTAGCCCATTGGGAGATTGTCTGGCCAGGCGAAGACTAGCTGCTGATTTTGGTTAAATGAGTAGAGATCAGAATGCGTACCAAAGGAAAATTCGTGTTTTCCTTTCAGATCAATGTTGGGTCGATAGATCATGCGAACGTCGCCATTGCGCCAAAAGGTACCTGATAGATTCGTATTTCTACCCGTCTGGTTTTGAACGTAGGATGTGGGAATTGGAGCTGTTGAAGAAACGGGTATAGGGCCCCAATTGTTTGCAGAATTAACAAAATCACGCATGTAGTTATACTGCGAGAAAGTGGCTTCAAAGTCGAACTCTTTTCCGCTATCGCGTTTTATTTGGATAGAATTCATCAGATGTTGCTGACCTTGATGACTTGGCGTGTTAGGAGTAGCATTACTTGTTGTAGCACTATTTGACGTTAACCAGCTTCTGGGCGAACCCATTGCAAAAGTGCCGTTGTAAATAGGAACACCTCTAGCGTCTTTGACATTAGTCCAGGCGTCAGTATTTTGGTTATTTGTCCAAAATCCAGCCTGGTAATAAACTCTTGTTTCTGGCGCAATGTCATAGGACATCTTTACCTTACCCAGATCCTGAACCGTGCGGTTGATGCCGTAAGCGCCAGTGTAGAGTGCTGGGTAACCATTCTCATTATACTTAAAGGCACCGCCATAAAATTGCGTTCCCGCCGCTGTAGCACCGCTCGTTGCTAAAGCGTTGCCAGTATAAGACATAGGCTGGCCAGAAGAATCCACATGGTTCCAGGTAGCAAAGTAACGGAAATTATCGCCTAACTTATCTCCGTATAAAACGTTAAAAGTTCCAGATAGCGGCGTGTTTGTGTAGCCCAAGTAGCTAAAGGTTTGAGCTGCTCCAACCCCTCTAACATGTAACTCTCGGCCCTCAGGCATGCGCGTTTTAATATTCAACACGCCGCCAACAGAATTGCCCTGATAAAGAGCTGAAAACGGTCCATAAATTACGTCGATCCTTTCAATTTCTTCAGGTGAAACCATGTTCCAGCGTGGCGGATAGGCAAAACTATTTCCCAGATAATTCGATAGTAATACGCCATCCGCATAGAGCATTGTATTTGCAGATTCAGTGCCGCTATTTACGCGACCGGAAATAATAGCGTTTTGATCGCCAATGAATCGCTCTCGAACATAAAGCGAGGGCATATACTTAAAGGCTTCAGCAGTCGTCACCATATTGACGGTGCTTTCGATCTCAGCGCGTGATTTAGACTCAACTACTGCAGGGATATTGGCTGGAAGACTCCTTTGGAAGGGAGCAGGCGCCGGCGTCGCATAACGATCTGGTAGCTCTGATATCCCTGTGCCCTGGCCGCTCGTTTGTGCTGAGGGCGTAGCAGGAGCGTTTGTGCGCGAAGCATTTGGATTTCCGGATGGCTTACCGCCAGTTCTTTTGGCCTGGTTGCCAACGTTAATGACAGGAAGATTCTGCTGAGCTTCAGCATAGGATGTGGCGACTAAACTTAAGGCAATAGCTGAGACGCCAAGAGAGAGAATTTTTTTGCGAGACATCTTCTTATTCCTAGTACAACATGAGCTTTCTTGTTTCGCAAGGAACTTGAGCTTGATCTGTTGGCGCAAGTAATCTCGTGCGAGCTTTGAATAACTCGGTCTAAATCGTTTTATGGTTTGGATACCGCTTTTCGCAGCGATAAAACGAGATCTGAGTGTGCGAGCTAATTAAGCCCGGTCAGATCTAAGTATTCACGCCTGTGGCGGTGCTGTTGCTGACCAGCTATTTGCCCAACCTGGCGGCTGAGGGTTCGTAGTATTTTCAACAAAATAGACTGTCGGCTCAGATTCTTCTTTAGGCGAAAGTGTTATGACAATGACTGTTAGTAAATTTGCATTTAGTGCAGCTGCATCTCTTGAGAGGGAGGAGCAGAAGACGCAGCATTCAGCATGATCAATATGCTGATGATTAGGATCAGCTTTATTTTGAGCGTTCTCGCAATGCGTGCCTAGAACGGCGCTCGCGATAACTGGGCTTGTTCCTTGAGGATCTGCTGCAAGAGATGCTGTCATACCTAAGAAGCTTAAGCCCTTTAAGACGAACAGGCACAAGATCGCTGCCGCAATAAATTTGCGGGTCAGGAGATGTCTATGTGTCCAAGAACGTTTCATACATTGGACGTTACGCTTAGAAACTAAAAGAGATCAATGATTTTATATCATTTCCTCTATTGTTTGATCTGATGTGTGGTGTCGCCGCCACACATTGTGATGAAGTCGCGAAGAGTTTGTGTCGATTTTTAGTCAAATAAGGCCTTGTTGTGATTTTGATAAAGCAATTGTGCAAAAAACATGGCGTGTGTGTTTGCAGTTTGTTTGCCGCAGATCGACTCTTTGGTGCGATTTCGAAAATATGAGCGGCGCTTTTTTTAAATATTTGTGACTTTCTTCAGTTTAATGTTGGAGGAGTGGCAGTCAAAGAGGGTTTTGCCTGTTCTTCCTCAGTGTCACCAGCGTGCTTTTTTTGGCCAGCGCTTGGGCCATAGTCGAATAAAGTCGGGGAGGTCGTCGATATCGACCTCTCGCTCATCAGCTTCAATTTTACCCCGCACCGAGACGCCGGCACGGAATACCGTTTCCGGATCGCCAGAAATCAGAGGGTGCCACGGGGGCAGGGGTTTATCTTCGTGGCGTAAAACATAGGCGCAGGTCGGCGGCAGCCAACGAATATTTTCGAGCTTTTTGAGTGTCAATCGGACGCAATCAGGGACATAATTGCGACGGTTTGCATAATTGCCACACAGCCCCGTATCTTGATCGAGTAATTGACAACAAACGCTCGTGGGGTAGATCGCACCAGTGTCGTCATCCTCGAGTTTAATGAGGCAGCATCGTCCACAGCCATCACATAGCCTTTCCCACTCGGAGCGCGTGAGATCAGTGAGGGGCTTTTCCCAAAATGGGATTTTAGAGGTTTTTTTGTTTTTTTTGGCGGGCATGGGAGAACTCTCGGCATTTTTCGAGCCGGAAGCCCACCATTGAGCGCCAGGTCGGCTATCGTCAAATTATAATAAAAAGTGCTAACAAACAGCCTGTGATCGACTAAAATCGACTTTTCGACCCTTTCTCAAGGTATGTGAAACAAATTGCGTGAACCGGCTATTTTTAAGCGTTTGAAGCGTCTCTTATTGGGTGCCGACGCTCTGATCGACTCCAGTCTTTTTGACGTGGCGCGACGCGCTCGAGATTTTTATGAAGATTTCTCGCTTTTCATGGAGCGTTTTCATGTCTCTGGAATCTCACGTGTCGGCGTAGAACTCGCCTGCGAAACCCTTACGCTTGGCGTTGTCGGTCTGATTGGCATGATGGCGCTGGCGAGCTCGGCGTTTCAAATGACAGATGAAAATGATTGGCTGAAACAAACAGATCTCGCCGTAACATTTTTAGATCGTTATGGCGCTAAGGTTGGCCAGCGCGGGATTCTTCACGATGATGCCGTGCCTTTGGATCAATTTCCTGATTATGTGATCAAGGCTGTGCTCGCGACAGAAGATCGTCGCTTCTTCGAACATTTTGGCATTGACGTTGTCGGTACTTTGCGTGCTTTAACTGTGAATGCCCGTTCGTCCGGCGTTGTACAGGGTGGCTCATCGCTATCGCAACAATTAGCAAAAAATCTTTTTCTTTCAAATGAACGCACAATTACGCGCAAGATTAATGAAGCTTTTCTTGCGCTGTGGCTCGAACATCATTTAACGAAACGCGAAATTCTACAGCTTTATCTTGATCGTGTTTACATGGGCGGGGGCGCTTTCGGTATTCAAGCAGCGGCGGAATTTTATTTTGGCAAATCAGTTCGAGACGTTACTCTTGCTGAAGCTGCAATGTTGGCAGGTCTTTTCAAGGCTCCCACAAAATATGCGCCCCACAAGAATCTTCCAGCCGCCCGCGCTCGCGCTAATGATGTCTTGAATAATCTTGTCGCTGCTGGATTTATGACGCCAAGCCAAATTATTGCTGCGCAACGAAGCCCAGCCACGCCCATTGATCGTCAAAACGAAAGTAGCCCAGATTGGTATTTGGATTATGCTTATGGCGAAATTCGTAAGCTTGCGGCAAGGGGTAAGCTTGGCGATCATCGCATTTTAACGGTTCGTACGGCGCTCGATTCTAATGTACAAAAACGCGCAGAAGAAGTGATTGAGAAAAATCTCAGTGAACAGGGACGGAGCTTTCACGTCAAACAAAGCGCCATGGTCGTGATGGAGCCAGATGGCGCAGTGCGCGCTATCGTTGGCGGAAGAGATTATGGCGCGAGCCAATATAATCGCGCAACAGATGGCTCTCGCCAGCCAGGCTCTTCTTTCAAGCCTTATGTTTATTTAACAGCTTTGATGACAGGTAAATTTAAGCCAACAACAATGGTAACTGACTCACCTGTCTGTATTGGTAATTACTGCGTGCATAATTATAGTGGAGGCTATGCTGGTTCTATGCCATTGGCCATGGCTTTGGCAAAATCACTGAATACTGTCGCGATCAAGCTCTCAATCGCGATTGGCAATGGCGACTCGCGTGTTGGGCGCGCAAAGATTATTGAGACCTGTCGTAAACTTGGCATTACGACGCCGCTCGAAGATACGCCATCGCTCCCTGTTGGCCAGAGCGATGTTATTCCGCTGGAACACTCGGCAGGTTATGCTGCCTTTGTGAATGGCGGCAAGAAGACGCTTGCCTATTCTTCTATTGAAATCCGTAATCGTCAGGGCGATATTCTTTATCGTCATGATCGGGACGCGCCGCCTCAAGTGCAAGTTATTCCGCAAGAGAAAGTTGTTGAACTCGCGACGATGATGAAGAAGGTTGTTGAAGAAGGCACTGGCAAGCGCGCGATATTAGGCGAAGGCATTGACGTTATCGGTAAGACGGGCACAACCAATGGTTATAAGGATGCTTGGTTTTGTGGCTACACCGGCACGCTGGGCGGCTGTGTTTGGTATGGCAATGACGATAATGAGCCTATGAATAATATGACAGGTGGCACACTGCCAGCGGGCACTTGGCATGATGTGATGGCTTATGCGCATCAGGGTATCCCATTAAAGCCGATTGTTGGACTAAGGCCTGCAACACAAAGCGCGCCGGCAGCGGCTTTATCTGCTCCGCTTGATGCAAATACGCCAGCGCGTCCCGGGACGCTGTCAAAAAATGCGCTTCAAGCACTCCAAAGCATTCAAGCAAAAATTAAAATGCTAGACATAAACAAACCTGGCGCGGGCAAGGCGAGCGATGTTCCGCTAACACCGCAAAAAACGCTGCAGGAAAAACATGGCGCAATAGATGGGGCAACTTTGACGATACAGCACAGCGCATTTTTAAATGACCAGGCTACTCCCTCGCCGCTTGGCGTCATTTGGTAAAGGCGGGGCATCGTGTTTTTAGAGCGCTACAGTCTTTATTTGCGCGCCGGTCTCGTTATGATCGCCGGATTACTGCTGGGGCTTTTTACGACAGTCCTTTCTTTAAACGCCGGCTATGGCTTTAATGCGCTGGAGGCAGGCCCTTGGACCGCGTGGCCATCTGTTGGCGTTCCAGATAGTGATCCTTATGCGCGCGCTGTTATTGCCCGCACAGGTGAAACACCACTTGGCCGGGATCAGGGCCTTGTTTTTACCGCAAGCACGGACTCCTCTGGCGCGCCGCTTGATGGGGCTTGCGATTATACCCTTGAGGATCCAACCCCGCCCGCACGCTTTTGGACTTTAGGAATCGTTAGTACTAAGGGCAGTCTCTTCGCAAATCCCACAGGACGTTTTGGATATTCTTCGGCAGATATTTTGCGTCATGAAGGGGGCGGTTTTAATATTAATGTCTCTCGTAATATGCAAACTGGTAATTGGCTCTCTCCTGGAGAGGCGCATCAATTTAGTTTTATCTTACGCCTTTATGACACGCCCCTTGATGTTGATACGCAGCCCAAGGCGGATCGCTTCCCGAAAATTACGAAATTAAACTGTGCATGATGATCCTTGATCGCCTTTTAAATTTTCTTCCTTGGGCGTTAGCAACGCTCATGATTGCAGCAATGGTGCATCTTGTATCCGTGTTGCTGATGCCTGCGCTTGCGCCTAAAGATGCTTATGCACGCCTTGCCAGCTATGCGAAGACTGTGGGAATCAATGAGGGCGTTGTGGCCTTGCCTCCGATCACGCCCGGAGCTGAGATTTTACCTTTTGAAGATGCATCATTTGTGGAGGCAGCCTGCATCTATGATCTTTCCAGGCGTCCCTATCATGTAACGGCAAGCGCAGAGGGAGAGGATTTTTTTGGTCTCTCTTTTCATGCTAGCGGCGGCCGGATTTATCATGCCATTACAGATCGCTCCGCGATTAAAGGTAAATTTGATATCATTCTTGGCAATACTCGGCAGATGGAAGCTATAGAAAACGCCAGCGATGGTGCGGCTCCCCTACAAGAAGTGCGTATCACTGCGCCAACATCTCGGGGATTTGTGATGCTGCGCGTTTTAGCCAAGCGTGGTTCGGATCAAGCGCGGATTCGGGAACAGTTGAAATCAGTAAAATGTGAGAATTTTGATCTACCAAAGAATTAGTAAAAAGCGTTCTTAATTTCCTTCGCTTGGCGCATCTGGAATCGGTAAGATTTGGATGCCTTCCTCAAGCAAGGCCTTGGCTTCCTCAAATGTCGCACGCCCCCGGATTGGACGCGGTTTTACTTCGCCGTCATCCATTTTTCGCGCTTCTTCAGGAAATTGATCGCCAACGTCGTCAGTGCCTTCGATAAGCTTATTGCGTAGCTCTGTAACTAATTCGCGTAGCTTTTTTCCTTGATCGTCTTGCGTTCGGGCCACATGCGGTGCCATTACGCCCCGGGTTACTTTAGTGGATTCACAATAGGGACAATTGATTTGTCCTTTATGTGCCTGAGTTTCAAAGGCCTGACTATTTTTAAACCAGCTTTCAAAATCATGTCCAGCTTCGCACACAAGTCGATAATGGATCATGGTGCATTGCCTTTCAGTAACGGGTCTAAGTGCCCGTTTGCATCAAGCGCGTAGAGGTCGTCGCATCCGCCAATATGGCGACCATCAATAAATATTTGTGGCACTGTTGAACCGCCCTGTGCGCGCTCAGTCATTTTTGCTCTCGCTTGAGGATCACCATCAACGGAGATTTCTTCAAATCTGGCTCCCTTTCGGCGCAGTAATTCTTTTGCACTTATGCAGTAGGGACAAGTTTGCGTGGTGTAGATTTCAATTCGCGGCATGGGGCTATCCGGAGAAAGTTTTTTTACTGATCTGCAGGGCCGTATTTGGAGATTGGTCTGGAACTTAGGCTGAGGATTATAAGATTTCTTTTTTAGCCCTTATCAATTTGCTGTCAGACAAGAAAGAGGCGATAGGATTTTTTCTAAAAAAACAAATTTCACACTCCATCTCTCAGGCTGCTTAGCCGAGTAAGCCGCCAGACGTTGGTGCCAAAGGATTATTGATTAGGGCAGCTGCATCTGGTTGATCGAGAGCGGGCTGGTTCGTAAGCGCAGCGTAAAGTCCCTCGATAAATTTCTCGTCGAGATCTTTTAGGATGAAGACGATCCGTGTGCGATGGTCTTGATCTGGCCAGTTTTCAAGTCTGTGAGGAGGATGGAAAATATGTTGCACGCCATGAATCACCACTGGACGTTGCGGATCGTCCGTTAAGGAGACAATGCCTTTTACGCGTAAGAGTTTTGGGCCATGAGTATGACGTAATAGATCGATGAACACATCAAAAGACGCCGGAGTTAGTGGCGTATCACTAGTTAAACAAAAGGCGCGGATATGATCGTCGTGCCTGTTGATATCATGGTGATGATGCTCCAGATTTGGCGCATGTTCATGCGCATTGAGAACAGCTTCTGCATTGAGCCAAGCGCGAACGCGTGGGGTCTTTGTATCAGGATTATATAACCCGCAATCGAGTAAATTCTGAGCTGTCGCATCTCCATTTGCACTTAGAAGAAGCTGTGCAGATGGATTAAGTGATTTCAATCTTGCGACAAGAGCGTCTAGATTTACTGCAGCTGCAGCCAAATCGGTCTTGGTTATAACAAGACGATCAGCAATTGCAGCTTGTTTGACCGCCTCTTCATGAGCATCAAGCGTTGATGCGCCATTAACAGCATCAATGACCGTGACAACACCATCAAGTCGATAACGCAACATCAAATAGGGATGATACATGATCGCGTGCAGAATGGGTGCTGGGTCAGCAAGGCCTGTTGTCTCAAGGATGACGCGATTAAAAGCTTTTATGCGTCCATTATCTAGACGCTTAAGAAGGTCTTCGAGCGTTGTGACAAGATCACCACGAATTGTACAGCAAATGCAGCCTGAGCTCATTAAAATCATGTCGCCATCAACTTTCTCAATAAAGAGATGGTCGAGGCCAATGGCACCAAACTCATTAATCAGGACAAGCGTATTTGATAGAGCTGGGTTTGAGACGAGCTGATTGAGGCAGCTTGTTTTGCCTGAGCCTAAAAATCCAGTGAGGATCGTTAGTGGAATGGGCGGCGGCGGTCGACGCGCAGTCGCCGGTGCGCCTGAATTCATTGCTTGCCGCCTTCGGGCGTCGATGAGGGTAATTTTGGTTTAGCCTTTGCGGGTTTTGGTGTCGTCGCTTTATTCAACTGATTTTCACTGGTCGCGTCATTTGATGACGTCGTTTTTATTGCTGTCGCGGTCTTGGATGATTTTGTCGCGGCGCTTTTGGCGCGTTTTACTGATGCGGCGGACGGAGCCTCGCGCGGTTCGCTAGAAGAGGATTCTGTCGCAGTTTCTGGGGTTGCTGGTTGAGCTGTACGTTTTTTGATTAAGCGTCGCTTGGAGGGTTTGGCTTCAGGTTCGGGCGCAACATTATCATTGGCATAAGCCTCTAAATCTGTTCCCTCGCCAATGGGCGAACCAGGCGCTCGGGTGCGCGCCACGGGCCCGGTATAGCCCTCTGCGCGGCCAACATGGACTTGAGTTGGCTGGAAGTGCGGTCGGGGTAAGCGTGCAACATCAGTTGGCGTCATTGTGGGTTGTCCCGCGCCCGCGACGGCGTCAAAGAGCGGAACGCCAGTAGAAGCACCCATTGCTACGGGCGTGTTTTCGACCTCAGCCATAAATTCGGCTGTCGCTGCGCCTCGATTTCTGCAAACGCGATTGCGCAGATCTGGCGCGTCGGTTGGTCCAGGGGCTGACAGACTTGCTAATGACGTTTGTCCTGAGCTTGTCTGAAATCCGCGATCAAAAAGAGCAACTGCTTTCGCTGTCCGGGCAATCGCTGTTGGCGCGCCAAGTACAACGACAATCAAATGACGACCTCCGCGCGTTGCTGAGGCGACGACATTAAATCCTGCAGGACAGGTAAACCCTGTTTTCATGCCATCGGCACCAGGATAGCGTCCAATGAGACCATTATGATTTGGCTCAATATGACGTCCAAATTGCATCGCGCCGATGTTAAATAGCGTGGCGTATTCGGGGAAGTGGGTATAAAGCGCGCGTCCCAGCATTGCGAGATCGCGGGCCGAGGTTACTTGACGCGCATCAGGTAAGCCATTGGGATTAACCCAGCGCGATTGCGTCATGCCAAGAGAGGCGGAGGCTCGATTCATATCATCTGCGAAAGCCTCGACCGAGCCCGATACGCCTTCTGCAATCGTGACAGCAATATCATTTGCAGATTTGACCATCAGCATGATGAGCGCGTTTTGAAGCGTGACTTCCGTACCTGGCCGAAAGCCCATTTTTGATGGTGCCATGCGCGCGGCGCGTGGGGACACCATCAATGGCGTATCCATTGTCAAACGGCCGGCGCGAACTGCATCAAGCGCGACATAAACTGTCATTAGTTTTGTTGTTGAGGCTGGAAACCATGAGGCGGTGGCTTCGTCTTCGGAAAGAACTTGGCCGGAGGCGACATCGACTATCAATGAGGGGGCTGCTTGTGTTGGCGTTGCGCCAAAGACAAGTGCAAATAAAATAAAGCTGCCGCTGAAAATGCGACAGAAATCTAGAATTTGATGACGACCCGTCATTCAGCGTTCTCCCCTCTGACCAGTTGATGGTCAGCCCTTTGGGTGCTTCATTAGCATGACCTTGGGAATTATCGCCACTTAGGCAGGAATTGTGGCCGCAGTTGGTCTTTCGGTCGCCTGGTAATTTAGCAGGCGTGCTTGTTGGAGCTGTGCTAAGAGAGCCCGGAATAGGCTGGCGGGCGAAAGAGGGGTTTTGGTGTAATCGGAGATTTAGGCGACAGGCTTTCTTAGCTGGAGGCATTTCTCATTTGTCCAAGTTAAGAGCCAAGTTAAGTTTTTTGTCTTAAAAGGGCGTACGGGCCGAGGAATGGAACTCGCACAGTGATCGAAAAACTTGAATTCCTCATTATGGTAGCGAGCGAGAAGAGCTTTTCACGCGCAGCCGAACTCTGTGGCGTTACCCAGCCGACGCTCTCGGCTGGCATTAAACAGCTCGAGGACACTCTCGGCGTATTGCTGGTTAATCGTTCCTCCCGGTTTCATGGATTGACTGCTGAGGGTGAACGCGTTCTGGAATGGGCCAAGCGGATTGTTGGCGACACGCGGGCAATGCGGCAGGATGTTCGCGCGCTTAAAGAAGGGTTGACGGGACCCTTACGTATTGCAGTGATTCCCACGGCTTTGGGCATCGTCACGAAATTAACCGAGACCTATCGGCGCAAACATCCCAATGTTCGTTTTACCGTTCTTTCCGCCTCTTCCACCGACGTCTTAACGATGCTGGAGAATCTTGAGATCGACGCGGGGATTACCTACCTTAATAATGAGCCGCTCGGGCGCGTGCGCGCGATGCCGCTGTGTTTGGAGCGCTACAGATTGCTTACAAGCGCGGGCAATCCCTTGGGCGATCGGGACCGCGTCACTTGGTCTGAAGTTGGCAAAATCGATTTATGCTTGCTGACGCCTGATATGCAGAATCGCCGTATTATTGAGCAATTAATCCGCAATGCCGGGTCAGAGCCTGCGCCAATTTTGGAAACAAACTCTGCTATCTTATTGTTTGATCATGTAAAATCGGGGCGTTGGGCTACGGTCTTGCCAGAGAAGCTGGCAAAAACGCTTGGCGTAGAGGCTCCCTTGCGCGCGATTCCAATTGTCGAGCCGGAAGCTGTTTATGAAATTGGTCTCATCGCTCCTCAACGCGACCCGGTTATTCCCTCAGTTGCTGCGCTTGTTGCAGAAGCGAAGGCTCTGGCCGATATCGGTGCATTTCAGGACTAGTGCGCCGCACAATTTCTGTTGATAGACAAGGCCTATGATCCAACGGATCAACTCTATTGATCAAAGCGCCAATTTCCGGCACTCTCTTTGGAATATCTTCAAAAAATAGAGACGGGCGACCCGCTGGGAAAACGCTCGGACTGGAAAGGGAAGAAATGGCTGGCGCTGCTCCTTATAGCGACGAGCGGGCGCGGGAAATTATCGCCGACCATATGGGTCTCGAAGGTCCCGCTCTCCCTATCTTACACGCCCTTCAGGCTGAGTTCGGGCATGTGCCAGAAGCGGCAGTAAAAGAAATGGCTGAAGCACTGAATGTTTCGCGTGCTGAAATGCATGGTGTTGTAACTTTTTATCATGACTTTCACCGCGAGCCGCATGGTCGTCATACTTTAAAAATCTGTCGCGCTGAATCGTGTCAGTCGATGGGCGCTGAAAAACTTGCCAATGATTTTCTTAATAAGCTGAAGCTTGAATGGGGCCAAACAACGCCTGACGGAAAGCTGACAGTTGAAGCAGTCTATTGTCTTGGCTTATGCGCTCATAGTCCATCTGCGTTGATTGATGGTGAGCCAGTCGGCTGCATTGATATGCAAAAGCTTGATGAGCTTGCGGCGGAGGCGAGAAGCTGATGACAAAGGTCTATGTTCCCCTTGATATGGCTGCTGTGGCCATGGGCGCTGATCGTCTTGCTACGGCAATCGTTAAAGAAGCGGCTGCGCGCGGAGAGAGCGTTCAAATTATTCGCAACGGTTCCCGCGGTATGCTGTGGCTTGAGCCGCTTGTTGAAGTTGAAACATCTACAGGACGTATTGGTTATGGCCCTGTCAGCGTGAAAGATGTGGGTGCCTTATTTGATGCCAGCTTTTTAAAAGGCGGGGCGCATCCTTTGAGCATTGGTAAAGTTGACGACCATAGCTGGATGAAGCGTCAAAATCGCATTACCTTTGCGCGTTGTGGCATTATCGATCCGCTATCGATTTCTGAATATGAAGCCCATGGGGGTGGCGCGGGACTTGCGCGCGCGCTTCAGATTGGTCCTGCGGCAACAATTGAAGAAGTCACTAAATCAGGATTGCGCGGACGCGGCGGCGCTGGGTTTCCAACTGGCATTAAATGGAAAACAGTCGCAGACGCACCGGCTGATCGCCGTTATGTCGTTGTGAACGCTGATGAAGGCGATAGTGGTACCTTTGCAGATCGTATGATCATGGAGGGCGATCCCTTATCGCTCATTGAAGGCATGATCATTTGTGGTTATGCGATTAATGGCTCTAAGGGCTATGTTTATCTGCGTTCTGAATATCCGCAAGCTGCTAAGGTTTATCAAGCTGCGATTGACGTTGCGCGCGAGGCCGGCTGGCTTGGTGATAATGTCCGTGGTTCAGGATTTAAGTTTGATATTGAGCTGCGCATTGGTGCAGGCGCCTATGTCTGTGGCGAAGAGACGTCATTGTTAGATAGTCTTGAGGGTAAGCGCGGTATTGTGCGCGCCAAGCCGCCATTGCCTGCGCATGAAGGTCTTTTTGGCAAGCCTACAGTCGTCAACAACGTCTTATCGATGGCGACCATTCCGATGATTATGGAAAAGGGTGCGCAGCATTATGCTGATCTTGGCGTTGGACGGTCACGCGGCACCATGCCTATACAAATCGCTGGTAACGTAAAATACGGCGGGTTGTTTGAGACAGATTTTGGCATTCCCTTGGGTGAGATCATTAATGACATCGCCGGAGGGACACGCTCAGGGCGTCCTGTGCGCGCTGTTCAGTGTGGGGGTCCGCTCGGTGCCTATGTGCCGGTTTCTTTGTTTGACTTGCCCTTTGATTATGAGGCTTTCGCCGCGAAAGACAGTTTAATTGGCCATGGCGGTCTTGTCGTTTTCGACGATACGATCGATATGTCATGGATGGCGCGGTTTGGCATGGAATTCTGTGCAATTGAGAGTTGCGGGAAATGCACCCCTTGTCGTCTCGGGTCGATAAGAGGCATAGAAACGATTGACAAGATTCGTGCGGGTCAGGATGTTGAAAATAATATCGATCTCCTGAAAGATCTCTGCCACACGATGAAGTTTGGCTCGCTCTGCGCGTTGGGCGGCTTTGCTCCTTATCCAGTTGAAAGCGCTCTTCGTCACTTCCCTGAGGACTTCCACAAGCCGGCCCTTGAAGCCGCCGCCGAGTGAGGCATCCGAACATGACCCTGATTAAAGAAACCGATTACGGCACGCCAGAATCCAAATCTGAAAAGATGATCACGCTGACCATTGATGGGAAAAGCGTAACCGTTCCTGAAGGCACCTCCATTATGCGTGCTGCAATGGAGTCTGGCACAGAAATTCCTAAACTTTGCGCTACTGACAGTATAAAAGCCTTTGGTTCCTGTAGACTTTGCGTCATCGAAGTGGAAGGGAGATTTGGTACGCCGGCTTCCTGCACGACGCCTGTTGCGCCTGGTATCTCCGTCAAAACACAAACGCCGCGTCTGGCTGCAATTCGCAAAGGGGTCATGGAGCTTTATATCTCCGACCATCCGCTAGACTGTTTGACCTGCGCCGCTAATGGCGATTGTGAATTACAAGACATGGCGGGTGCTGTTGGACTACGTGACGTGCGCTATGGCTATGATGGCGCCAATCACGTTTTTGCGCGCAACAGTGGCGAAGCGAATTTCGATTGGAAGCCAAAAGACGAATCCAATCCTTATTTTTCTTATGATCCGTCAAAATGCATCGTCTGCAACCGGTGTGTGCGCGCTTGTGAAGAAGTGCAGGGCACTTTTGCGCTGACAATTTCTGGGCGTGGGTTTGATAGCCGCGTCTCGGCAGGCATGGATGAGGCCTTCTTCGAATCTGAATGCGTGTCCTGCGGTGCCTGTGTGCAGGCTTGTCCAACTGCAACGCTGACAGAAAAATCCGTCATTGCGATTGGTCAGCCAGAACATTCTGAAGTGACGACCTGTGCCTATTGCGGCGTTGGTTGTACTTTTAAAGCCGAAATGCGCGGCGAAGAAGTCGTGCGCTTGGTGCCTTGGAAAGATGGCAAGGCCAATCATGGTCATAGCTGCATCAAGGGCCGTTTCGCCTATGGGTATGCGCATCATGGCGATCGTATCACTGAGCCAATGATTCGTGAGACAATTGATCAACCTTGGCGCGTTGTTTCTTGGGATGAGGCCCTTGATTTTGCGACGAGCCGTATGAAGGCGGTACAGGAGAAATATGGCCGCAACTCGATCGGCGCAATTTCTTCATCGCGCTGCACGAATGAAGAAACCTATCTCGTGCAAAAGCTCGTACGCGCTGGATACGGCAATAATAACATCGATACATGCGCACGCGTTTGTCACTCTCCGACGGGCTATGGTCTGAACCAGGCTTTTGGTACCTCGGCGGGCACGCAAGATTTTGACTCCGTCGACGACGCTGACGTCATTCTTGTTATTGGCGCTAATCCTACTGACGCGCATCCTGTGTTTGGATCGCGAATGAAGAAGCGTTTGCGTGAAGGCGCAAAATTGATCGTTATTGATCCACGGCGCATTGATCTTGTCCGCTCGCCGCATATTCAGTCAGATTATCATCTGCCATTGAAGCCTGGCACTAATGTCGCGATGGTTACAGCTTTGGCCCATGTGATCGTGATGGAGGGTCTCGCGAATGAAACCTTCATTCGTTCGCGGTGCGATTGGGAAGAATATCAGGACTGGGCGACTTTTGTATCTCGCCCTGAAAATAGTCCTGAGGCCCTCGCTGCAACGCTTGGCGTTTCTGCAGCAGATGTTCGGGGCGCTGCACGCCTATATGCAACGGGTGGCAACGCAGCGATTTATTATGGTCTTGGCGTAACGGAACATGCGCAGGGCTCAACCGCAGTTATGGGTATCGCTAATCTCGCTATGGCGACCGGCAATTTGGGCCGTCGCGGTGTTGGCGTTAATCCGTTACGTGGCCAGAATAATGTTCAGGGCTCATGCGATATGGGATCTTTCCCGCATGAATTGCCAGGCTATCAGCATATATCGGGTGACAAGGCGCGCGCGGTGTTTGAAGAAGATTGGGGCGTTAAACTCGATCGTGAACCGGGCTTGCGTATTCCCAGTATGTTTGACTCCGCGATCGAGGGGCTGTTCAAGGGGCTTTACGTTCAAGGAGAGGATATTCTTCAGTCTGATCCTGATACGCGTCATGTTTCTGCCGCGTTGGCGAATATGGAATGCGTGATTGTTCAGGACCTCTTCCTGGTAGAGACGGCAAATTACGCCCACGTCTTTTTGCCAGGCGCGACTTTCCTTGAGAAAGATGGCACCTTCACCAATGCCGAGCGTCGTATCCAGCGCATTCGTAAGGTGATGAGCCCTAAAAATGGTTACGGCGATTGGGAAATTACACAATTGCTCGCCAATCGATTGGGGATGAATTGGACTTACACTAATCCATCCGAAATCATGGATGAGATTGCGCGCCTGACGCCTTCCTTCAGCGGCGTTTCTTTTGAGAAGCTTGATCGTGATGGATCCGTTCAATGGCCGTGTAATGATGAAGCGCCTAACGGCATGCCAATTATGCATGTTGAGGGCTTCGCAAGAGGTAAGGGCAAATTTGTCATTACGGAATATGTGCCGACAGATGAGAAGGTTGGGCCGCGGTTCCCGCTTCTGCTCACAACGGGCCGTATCTTGTCGCAGTATAATGTTGGGGCGCAGACGCGCCGCACAGAAAACAGCCGTTGGCATGAAGAAGACTTACTCGAAATCCATCCGCATGACGCAGAAGAGCGTGGTGTGCACGATGGAGACTGGCTGAAAGTTCAAAGCCGCGCGGGCGAAACGACGCTTCGGGCGAAAGTCACGGATCGCGTTGCGCCGGGCGTTGTCTATACAACTTTCCATCACCCAATGACGCAGGCCAATGTTATCACAACAGATAACTCCGATTGGGCGACCAATTGTCCTGAGTATAAGGTGACGGCGGTACAAATTTCCACCAGCAATGGCCCGACGGAGTGGCAAGAGCGATATCGCGAATTGTCAGAAACCTCGCGTCGTATTGCAGGTGCCGTCGACGCGGCGGAATGACAGAAGCGCTGTCTCCAACATTACGAGTAGAGTGTTTAGCGCGCCGTCATGAGATGATGGCGCGTTCTTCACGCGTGATCCCCGAAGAAACGCCTATCGCTTTCACATTTGGAGGGTCAACGCATGCAGTCATGATGGCAAGCCCAGCTGATCTTGAAGACTTTGCCGTTGGCTTTGCGCTGACAGAAGGATTGATTGATACCGCGCAAGAAGCGCGTGAGATTGAGGTGATTATCACTGAAGCTGGAGTCGAATTGCGCGCCTGGTTGCCGCATGCCCGCCAAGAGTCCTATGCGCAACGTCGTCGATCAATGGCTGGGCCAACTGGCTGCGGTCTATGTGGAATTGAAAGTCTGGAAGCGGCGACGCGGGAGCCGCCAAAGATCGATAATTCGCTCAGTCTGGATGCGGAGAGTTTGATTGAGGCGATGGAAAGCCTGCCAGCTGGACAAAAGATCAATCATCAAACGCGCGCCGTGCATGCAGCAGGTTTCTGGCGGCCAAATTCAGGAATGATTGCCGTGCGGGAAGATGTTGGCCGGCATAATGCGCTTGATAAACTCGCTGGCGCTTTAGCGCGTCAAGGGATCGGTGCCTCGCAGGGCGTGATCTTAATGACGAGTCGCGTTTCTGTTGAACTTGTGCAAAAAGCAGCCCGAATTGGCGCGCCCATTTTGGCCGCTGTTTCTGCGCCGACCGCCTTGGCGGTTCGCATTGCGGAAAATTGCGGCATCACGCTTGTCGCCGTTATGCGTGGGCGTGAATTTGAAATTTTTAGTCATCCCGAACGGATCATCGAACAGGTTTCTACCAATGTCGCATAATAGTGTTGAGAAGCTCGTTAAAATGGCCAATCAGATTGGCGCTTTCTTTGGCGCGCAAAAGGCTTCGCAGTCAGCAGCGGGTATGGCTGAGCATTTGATGAAGTTTTGGGATCCGCGAATGCGGGCGCTGATTATTGAACATGTCGCGCATGGCGGCACTGGCCTGGATCCGATTGCGCTAGAAGCCGTTAAAAAATTGCCGCCTGTTAAATAAGCTAGATCGATTTAAGACTGCTTAGTCAAAATTTAGTTTTTCTCTTAATGAGCGCGCGTGAAGATGGCTGAAGATAATTGTCCTTGTCGCGTCATGACAAAAGATGCGCGCTCTTATAAAGACTGTTGTCAGCCTTACATCCTTGATCATAAGTCCGCTCCGACAGCGGAAGCCTTAATGCGCTCGCGCTATAGTGCTTTTACTGTTGGAGATATTGATCATCTCTCTCAAACATTAGCCCCGGAGGCGCGGCATGATTTTGATCGTAAGGCCATTACCCATTGGGCAAATCAATCGCAGTGGTTGGGTTTAGAGATTATCGCGACTGAACAAGGGCAGGTTGGTGATCAAATAGGTTACGTCGAATTTATCGCGCATTTTATAAATGATGGACAGCGCATGGCGCATCGTGAGCGCTCCTTGTTTCGTTTTGATGACGCTGAGAAATGTTGGTTTTTTGTTGAAGAAGCCAACCGAAAAACCCAACCGGTTGTGAAGGGGCCGCAACCGGGCCGCAACGATCCCTGTAGTTGCGGTTCTGGGAAGAAGTATAAAAAATGCTGCGGTATTGCGGCGTAAGATTTGAGTGGCTTAAAAGCTTGGCGAAAATCATGCGTTAATTGGCTAAAGACGCGCGCCTATTTGAACGAATCTTATTTATTTATTTTCTTAATAAACCTCCTTCCAACTCAGCCCGGGCTTATCGCTCGGGCTTTTTTTATGCAAATTAAAAAATAAGCCCGGCACTTTTTGAAGAAAGCGCCGGGCGTTATTGTTGTAACGATTAAGTCTCAGGCGACTTAGTTATTTGGCAAAGCAAAGACGCTGAGGACGCCGCCGAGCTGGGTGTAATTTGCTAAAGAGGCGTAGTTGCCGACGGCTCCTAAGCCTTCATTGCTCTTTGACAGACCTGCCGCCAACCCAATGCCAGCCCAACCGCCAACGCCAGAGAGAACCGCAACATATTGCTTGCCGCCCGTCTCATAGGTCGTCACATTGCCGATAATGCCAGACGGCGTCTTATATTTGTAAAGCTCTTTGCCCGTCT
>BJGJ01000029.1 GCA_014190435.1 Methylocystaceae bacterium
GATCTTGGGAAAATATAAAAGAACCGCTCTAGGAACTCTCGTCGAACGCACAACGCGCTACACAATGCTGATCCCACTTATCGCCAAAGATGCAGAGACAGTTCGCAAGGCTTATGCGAAAGCACTGACCAAACTTCCAAGACATCTCGCCCGTTCGCTTAGTTATGATCAGGGCAAGGAAATGAGCCAGCACAAAGCTTTTACAATCTCAACGGGGATGAAGGTCTATTTTGCGCATCCTGCATCGCCTTGGGAGCGAGGAACGAATGAAAATACGATCGGCTGAATTAGGCGATATTTTCCAAAAGGAACGGCCTTCGATGAGGTAACGCCGCAGAGCATTAAACTTGCACAAGATCGCTTGAATGGTCGTCCAAGGCGTGTATTAGAATGCCGAATGAAGCATTTTCCGCTCCCGTTGCATTAGATCCTTAAGGCCGCCAATTATATAACTAGAAATCTTGAGCGAGATATAGGCTTTGTTTGTATTGATTAGATTAGACGCTTTTCTGTAAATCTCGATTTTTTGATTGGTGTATTTATTATTGATAATCTCGTATTGCTATAATTTACTGATAAATTTAGTTTTTCTGGTGTATATGCCAAGCTTCGTTGCTAAGTTCAATTTTAGGGACATTATGCGATGATGTATACATATCTACAGCGATCGTTGACGCCATACAGAGGCAAACGCAAATCCCTAGTAAAGTTTTTGCGCCAGAGGGTAATTCTGTGTGCTGTTTGCTGCTCATGTGACTAGGCCTTAAATGGAAGGACCTGAAAAGTATTAGTCACTTATGGTTAACAATTCGTTAATTTATTATTTCTGCAGCAGATTCCTCATTAACATTTACCTGGTTTCCAATTTATTAAGAATAATTCGACGATATAAAATAAAAAAAAGCATGCGGGGTTAGAGCAGATAAAGTCAGATTCAGCATTGAATTTGCTATTTTAATAATAATATCTGCTCTTCTTTAGGTAGCTTATGATTATCAATAACATAAAGAATAGTTTCTACCGCAACAGTCACAGGAGCATTGTCTGAGCATATGTTCATGATTGGCATATGATGAGCGTCTTTTTTTCCATACCAACAGATTTGATGCGTATTTAAGTCAGCTTGAGAATGGGAAGCTATCCATTTTATAACCTCCTTACGATAAGTCGCATCGTTCAAGATTCTCATAAGGGCAGTTTCTACACTTTTTCTCATATGATTGATTTAGGTCTGAAAATTTGCTTTTCGAGTCTAAAAATAGTTGTTTTTCTAATCGGATATTTATTTTCTGTATTTTCACAGGGTCAGGCTTTGATGAATACAGGCGTGATCTAGCGGTATTGAAAGGCTTTGACTTTCAAGGGATTTAAGAGAGATAGTAGAGATAGTTGATGATCTGCCACGGACTAAGATTTGTAGTCCATTGATTTTATTAGCGCGCCAAGAAAAGCAAAGATGAGAACTTGCAGAATTGGAAAATAAATCTGCAAAAATAGCGACTAATCAGAGACTTATACGGGTATCAAATATAACTGGCAATTACAAAAATTTAAGGCTGAGATCTTTCCCAAGCCCTTCAACCAGATCAAAGCCAAATCTTCATGGATTACTGCTTTTCAGCAGGGTGAACGAGAACGCTAGGTAAAAAGACAACTGAGGGGATAATCCTCGAAAATGCTTGGGACTAGTTTTTAGAAATTTTGATTAGTTACCAGCCCCACATCCCAATCCTGTATCCTGGACCAAAGCCTTGACTGTAACCATATGGCCCGTTCACGTTCCATCCATTGCGATAATCAACGACTAGGTCTTGGATCATAACCTCCAAACGCAAAATCATCGTCAGCGTTCATATTGCCACCTGTCCCAAATCCATTGTAGGTGTCATAGTTCCTCGTAGCCATTGTATTAGGCGTTGAGACCACTCTTTTATGGTTGGTCCGTCGATGAGCAATCTGTTCAATTGGCAAGGAAACTAAAGACTTATCAAAGTTATTATAAGTCGGCCCGGCCAATGATGTGTCAGCAATCAGGAAATTTGGTAGGATTGCTATCAGCAATATTGCATATCTACTGAGCATTAAACTCTCCCATTATTAATGGAGCTTATTCCGGTTTCATGTCTTGTCTACCACTCAACAGTTAAGTCAACAAATTGATCGAAGTCGCGCTTCGAACTTGAATCTAGGTTTCTCGAAATAGAAAACAAACTCTTATATTTGGAGGCCCTCTCGGTCCAAAACGATTCAAGTCTAACCTTAAACTAGTATTCAACTGTTCATACTTCTGGGTCAGATTATCAGCAGCTGCTAAATGGTTGGAAATAGACAGGCCTCAAGAAGATTAAGCCTAAGTACTCATAAATATTTAAAAATTGGCTAGACATACGGTCCGATAGCTTGCAGAACTATGTCAATAAGTTAATTGGATATTCTTCGTGAAAGCTATGATGATGTTACACAATGAGTTCATATGAAGGCTGCAGCTTCAATTAGACCTGTTGCTGTAATTACTGGTGCATCTGACGGCATAGGTGCTGAACTTGCGCGTGTTTTTTCTAGAAATGGGCATGAGGTTGTGCTTGTAGCAAGACGTCGTGACAAGCTCGAAGATTTGGCTAACTATATTGAGAGTAGTTGTGGTAAGCGCCCAATTGTTGTTGCGCTTGATCTCTCGGGTCCTGAAGCAATTGAGGAACTTTCTATAAACATTGCACAGGCTGGGGTAACTGTGAAATATCTTGTAAACAACGCAGGCTTTGGCATTTTTGGGTGTGTTACACAGCTTTCTCCTGATGAACAGCTTGCAATGTTAGATCTAAATACTCGCGCGCTAACAGCTCTAACCTTGCGTTTTCTACCTGAGATAATAGTTCTAAGAGGCGGCATTATGAATGTCGCGTCTACTGCAGCCTTCATTCCTGTTCCGGGAGGGGCAGTTTATGCCGCAACTAAAGCTTACGTAGCATCATTTAGTGAAGCCTTGAGCGAAGAGCTCAGATCGAGTGGCGTTAAGGTTTCTTGTCTGTGTCCTGGCCCAGTTGCGACTGGTTTTCAAGCACGAGCTGGAATAAAAATGCCAGACAAAATGCCTGGTCTTTTGTCAGTCGATGAGGTAGCCAGACAGGGCTACAAAGGCTTGATGACGAGTAAACTGATTGTCATTCCAGGTTTTGCAAACAAATTGATGTCATTCATAGCAGGAATTATGCCACGGCGTATGTCGCTGCCCGCGATAGCTGCAAATAATAAAAAAACCACCAGAGTTTAGCCCTACGTCTACTCCCTGCCACATCAAAGATGTAAGGTTCTGTATTTTGCGCCCCTCGGCTGAAATCCACTGAACTTTTGTAGGATGTAGATCAGACAAGAAGCGACAGAGTGTTGTTTTAAAAACTGCGTTTGTATTGTATACTCGTTTCTTAATAATAAAGTTGAACCAATAAATTTTATTGTATGGATCTCCGGTGATCTTATACGCTTGGTGTAAAAAACGTATCTGGTATGAAGCAAGAAGAAATGAGCCTTGTTGTAGATCGAGATATTATCTCTCTGAGCACGGCTCAGGAATCCATTTATGTTGCTGATATACTGGAAGGCTCAGGTCTTGCTTTCATTATTTCTGATTATAGAGAAATTTTTGGTGCTATAGACACTGAGTTTCTTTCTAAAGCTGTAGAACTAGTTCTTGCAAAAACGCCGGCTTATCGATCAAGGCTAGAGCTCGTTAACGATAAGCCATTTCTTAAAGTTCTTAACTCAGCGGACTGGGGTTTGCAGTTTGTAGATTTATCACATGCTCCCTCTCCTGAGATTGCCGCTAGAGAATGGATGCTCCAAGAATGGAAAGTAGGTTTTGATCTCTTCAATGGCCCGTTAATAAAATTTGTTTTGATTAAGATAGGAACTGAACGTTTTTTCTTATTTCATTGTGGGCATCATATTATCGTCGATGGTGCGGGGGCATATCAGTTTGAACGTAATGTTTTGCAGGTTTACGACGCGCTCGTGGGCGGGGATAAGGTCGAGGTAATTGATGGGCCCAATATGGCTCAAAATCTTGAGGCGGCATATTTAGCATCTGAGAATTTTGAAATAGATCGGTTATTTTGGAAAGAAGAGTTATCCGGTATTGAGCCTCAACAAAGTCTATCGGGTCGTTTACCAGTTAAGGACAGGCTTTTTCATCGTGAAAGAACTCTCTTATCTAATGAGGAGGTAATTTTACTTAAGAAGTTTTGTCTTGATAACAAGATTTCGTTGCCGCGCGCTTTAGTAGCGTTTGTATCGCTTTACTACGCTCGAATGACGAGTCAAAGAGATGTTATCATTGAGCTTCCTGTTTCTTTAAGAAAAAGCAAGGCCGATTTATTTGCTGTAGATATGAGATCCAACGCTGTATTTTTGCGATTACAGCTCGATACAACAACAAGTTTTGGCGAATTATTAAAGATCATATCAGTAAAAATGCGGGGTGCGCTGAAGCATCAGCAATATAGATGGGAGTATATTCAAAAAGAATTTGGTGTAGATTTTAATTTGGCTTTGTTTTCGATCAATATCTTGCCATCTAATAAGATTAGCCTTCGTTCTGGTATAATTAAGGAAACGCATAATTTTTCTAATGGTCCTGTTAGAGACTTTGGTATTACCTTATATCTTGAAGATGGTGCGAACGAAATAGCAATAGATTTGGATTGTAACCGAGCTTTATACAGTGAATCGGAAACAAGAGTTCATCTTAATCGCATTCATAATTTTATAGTCAGTTTAATATCAGTATCTAGCTCTGACTTGATCATATCGCTGCCTTTGCTTGAGGAGGCTGAGCGAAAGGTTGTTTTGCAGGACTTTAATGCCACGGACTATCCTGTAGAGCGGGCTACATTGCCTGAATTATTTGAGGCTCAGGTCGCTAGGAGTCCTGAAGCGATTGCGCTGATCTTTGGGGACGAAGAGGTCAGTTACCTTGAGCTGGACCAACGCGCCAATCAGCTTGCGCGTTATCTGATCTCACGAGAGATTGGTGCTGAGGATATTGTTGCGATTGCTTTGGATCGCTCGGTTGAAATGATCGTTTCTATACTTGGCGTTCTTAAGAGTGGGGCTGCTTATTTACCGTTAGATCCAGATTATCCAGTTGAGCGTCTATTGTTTATGCTCAAGGACAGCAACGCCAAGCGTCTGATAACGACACGTGAGATTTATGATCGTCTGTTGAGGGAACAAGATGCAGCGCATGCCGAATTCATCTCTGCATCAGGCTCTGCTGCAGATAACCTCTCGCACGCGCTTTTGCTTGATGACACGGTGGTTCGAGCTGACCTTAAAGCCCTTTCCAATGCGCCTATTACTGATCGCGATCGCGTTAGAGCGTCGACGCTAGATAATCTCGCCTATGTCATCTACACATCAGGAACAACAGGTAAGCCAAAGGGGGTGGGGGTTAAAAGAGGAGCGTTTATAAATCTTCTTTGCTGGTATCTTTCGGATTTGAGTATTGATTCTTATGATCGCTGTTTAATCCTAACAGGAACGGCCTTTGATGCGACGCAGAAGAATATTATCGGACCTCTAGTAAAAGGTGGGACGGTTTGTTTTACGCGGTCAACGATCTTTGATGACAGAGAGACTATTACTTTTATTGAAGCTAAAGCTATTACTTTTATTAACTGCACCCCGAGTGTTTATAATTCATTGATTGATTTTGGAGAAAGTGATCAATTTGATGTTTTGGCAAGTTTGCGCTGTGTTGCTTTAGGCGGCGAAGCGATAAAGGCAGATAAGATAGCGCGATGGTTTGCGTCTCCTAACTGTCATGCCAGAGTTTTTAATATCTATGGACCGACAGAGTGTACGGATATTTCTGCAGCGTATGAGCTGGAGCGATCAAAATTCTCTGATATGATTCCTCTCGGTGCGCCAATACACAATGTAAAGATTTACGTCCTCGATCCGTCTTTTAACCCTGTTCCAATAGGAGCGATTGGGGAGCTTTTTATTGCGGGCACAGGCTTAGCGCGGGGATATTTCGGGCAAGCCGGACTAACGAGTGAGCGGTTTGTAGCGTGTCCATTTGGGTCGCCTGGGCTACGGATGTATCGTACGGGAGATTTAGCGCGGTGGCGCGAAGATGGCACGCTTGAGTATGTTGGGCGCAGTGATCATCAGGTAAAGATTCGTGGGTTCAGGATTGAGTTAGGTGAGATTGAGAGCGCGCTGTCAAAGATTGAAGGTGTCGGTCAGGTAACGGTTCAGGTAAGCGAGGTTGCGGGGGATAAGAGACTTGTTGCCTATTTGGTTGCCCGGGGCTTGGATGAAGATCTTATTGGAGCCGTAGGGCTCTCCAAAGACGTCTCTACTTTTGATAACGAGATGCATGTTTCGTTATTGCCGTCCACATCAGAGCTGCGTGCAGTGTTATTGACGACGCTACCAGATTACATGATTCCCTCAAATTTTATCGTTCTTGATAGCTTGCCGTTGACCCCGAATGGGAAGCTAGATGTTAAGGCCCTTCCTGATCCTGAGAGTGAAAGTGATCAGGTTTATCGTGAGCCTATAACCCCGACAGAGGTTTTGCTCTGCGAACTCTACGCAGAGTTGACGGGCGCTAGTCGTGTTGGCTTAGACGATAGTTTTTTTGCGTTGGGAGGACACTCGTTATTGGCGTTACGGCTTGTCTCAAAAGTAAGAGATGAGCTAGGCTTAGAGCTGCCGGTAAGAGAGGTATTTGAACATCCCACAGTCGAGACTTTGTCTCGCGTGATAGACGTGGAAGGAGATACCTCAGCTTTAAAACATAAGCATATGCGTATTACCCCAGGAGAGGGCGGTGAAGGGGATGAACGTATTCTCTCCTATGGCCAGCTTCGGATGTTGGCGTTGGATCGTATTGAGGGCGGTACAGCCAGCTATAATATGCCGATAGCATTGCGATTGCGGGGCAAGCTGGATCCGCATGCGTTTGGCGCGGCCTTCAGAGATGTTGTCCTGCGACATGAACCATTACGAACAGTGATTATTGAGGATTTCGGAGTAGCCAGAGGTAGGCTTATTCCTGTTCCTGAGGGAGAGGTTCTTCTTAAGATTGAAAACCTGAGTGCTCTTCCTATTGCAGTGTGTGAAGAACAGATTGCACAAAGAATCCGGCGTGAAGCTGACCGTTTGTTTGATCTTTCGCGCGACTTGATGGCTCAGGCTACTCTTTTGAGATTAGGTGGAGATGATCATATCTTGATTGTGAATATCCATCACGGTGCGGGTGATGGGACATCGATGCAGGTATTTTTCCAGGATTTGAATGACTCTTATACCGCCAGGCGACGAGGCCAAGTTCCAAACTATCCCCCCCTTTTGGTTAGTTATGCAGATCATGCGGCATGGCAGCGCCGCTGGCTTGAGGAGGGTGGTGAACTTGATCGCCAGCTTCTACATTGGCGCCAGGCCTTGGATGGGGCCCCTGAACTACTGACATTACCAACTGATAATGTACGTAGCCCCGATCGTAGTCGCATAGCGGGCTATATTCCTGTTGAGATAGGGGCGAAGACTGCGAAGAGTTTAGAGTTACTTGCGCAGAGTCATGGGACGACGCTGTTTGCGGTTTTGATGGGGATATACGGCTCTCTTCTTGGACGTCTTGCACGACAGGAAGATGTTGTGATCGGTTTTCCTATAGCGGGCAGAAGCGGGACAGAAGTTCAACATCTTGTTGGATTCTTCGTGAATACGCTTGTGCTGCGTCTTAATTTTCATGGCGTGATTACTGGAGATGATCTGATTGCGCTTACTAAGCAAGTTGCCTTAGATGCGCTATCACATCAGGAAGCGCCGTTTGAGCGCCTGGTAGAAGATCTCACAGAGACACGTTCGCTATCGCATACACCTATTTTCCAGGCCTCGCTGGCCTGGCAGACGCAGGGCAGTTTCTCCTTTGATGCTGAGGGCATCCAGGTTGAGTCGATATTTACGGGGCTACATCAGGCGAAGTTTGATGTGACGCTTTATCTAACACCCCAAGAAGATGGATCGATTTCTGGGGTATTGGAGTATGACGCGTCTTTATTTATGGAACGGACAGCGAAGTCATGGGTCGCTCAGTTTAAGAGTCTAACAGACGCGCTGATTACGAAGTCGGATGCTCCGCTTAGCTCCTTATCATTGATAGGGGATGCTGAGCGCAAGGTTGTTTTGCAGGACTTTAATGCCACAAGCCATCCTGTAGAGCGGGCTACATTGCCTGAATTATTTGAGGCTCAGGTCGCCAGGAGTCCTGAAGCGATTGCGCTGATCTTTGGGGACGAAGAGGTCAGTTACCTTGAGCTGGACCAACGCGCCAATCAGCTTGCGCGTTATCTGATCTCACAAGAGATTGGTGCCGAGGATATTGTTGTGATTGCTTTGGATCGCTCGGTTGAAATGATCGTTTCTATACTTGGCGTTCTCAAGAGTGGAGCTGCTTATTTACCGTTAGATCCAGATTATCCTATTGAGCGTCTATTGTTTATGCTCAAGGATAGTCATGCTAAACAATTGATTGCGACACGTGAGATTTATGATCGTCTGTTGGGCGAGGCGGGTGACATACAACCAAGAGCATCGCTACAGCAAGGCAACATAAAGTCCATCTTTACATCAACGGATGGCGTTGAAGAAGATCACGCTTTTGATGTAGTATCAGCGATAGAAAGCGAACCTTCTGACTTCATTAGACTTCCTGGTGCGCTTCTTATTGATGATGTAGTTTTGCAGGCTAAGCTTGAAATGTTCTCAAACATACCAATTGAAGACAGCGAACATGCACAGCCTCTGATGCCTGATAATCTTGCCTATGTCATTTATACCTCAGGCACAACAGATAAGCCGAAAGGAGTAGGTAATACGCATAGGGGCGGTATTAATCTCGTAGCTGCACAAACAAAGCAATTTAATGTCTCGAATTATTCGCGTGTATTGCTGTTTGCTTCACAAGCTTTTGATGCTTCGTTTTCAGAATGGACGATTGCACTTCTAAATGGCTCTAGCCTGATTATTCCAAATTCGAGCAGTATTAGAGCAAATAGTAGCGAGCTATCAGGGTTTATTTCAAGGTATAAAGTAACTCACGCGACACTACCCCCAGCCTTTCTAAGTAATATGGACGACAAAAAACTCCAAGATCTCCAGGCAATTATTGTTGCCGGGGAAGCCTGCCCTCCCGCGGTTGTCTTCCGTTTTGCTGGCGGTCGTCGAATGATCAACGCTTATGGCCCAACAGAGACGACCGTCTGTGCGACAATGAGCGGGCCGTTAGATCCGATTGCTGATGGTTCAGAGAATATGGGGAGTGTAACGATCGGTTCCCCTATTTTGAACACTCAGGTTTATGTCCTCGATCCGTCTTTCAACCCTGTTCCAATAGGAGCGATTGGGGAGCTTTTTATTGCGGGAACAGGCTTAGCGCGAGGATATTTCGGGCGAGCCGGACTAACGAGTGAGCGGTTTATAGCGTGTCCATTTGGGTCGCCTGGGCTACGGATGTATCGTACGGGAGATGTGGCACGGTGGCGTGAAGATGGGAACCTCGAGTATATTGGGCGTGCTGATCATCAGATAAAGCTACGCGGGTTTAGGATTGAGTTAGGTGAGATTGAGAGCGCGCTGTCAAAGATTAATGTCATAGGACAGGTGAGCGTTCAAGCAAGAGAGGGCGCGGGAGAAAAGCGGTTAGTCGCATATGTTGTAAAAAGTCAGGCTGCGTCATCAAATCAGTATTCCTCAGCTTTGAGTGATCAGCAGATAGATAACTGGCATGCAGTTTTTGATACGATTTATAGCGACACCGATAATCTTGCGTCGGAAGCCCCAGATTTTTCTGGTTGGCGGACCAGTTATGATGGCGCGGCTATTCCATTATTAGAGATGGAAGAGTGGCGTACAGAGACGCTTGACCGCCTTCGTCATCTTAAGCCTAAGCGTGTCTTTGAAATTGGTTCTGGTTCTGGAATTTTATTGTTGGGTCTTGCCCGTGAAGTTGAGTTTTATGTAGGCTCAGACTTTTCTGGAACGACAATAGGTGCGCTGAGAAAAGAGGTCGAGCGTCTTGGGCTTCGAAGTGTCGCATTATATCACCAAGCGGCAGATAGTGTATTTCCGACATTTGAGGCGCCGGTTGACACGATAGTTATCAACTCTGTTGCGCAGTATTTTCCGAGTGTTGATTATTTTCTAGCCGTTATAAAAGGCTGCATCGATCAATTGAAGGCAGGTGGACGGATTTTTTTAGGAGATCTGCGCATGTTGCCGCTTATAGCGCTTCAGAGCGCGTCGATTGAGTATTTTAAGGCGTCAGAAGATTGTCCACTGGATGTAATGCATGAGCGTATGTGCCGGCGTTTTGAGGCAGAAGAGGAATTGTTATTTGATCCGGCGATATTTACGCTGCTGAAGCGTCAATATCCTGTGATTACGGATATTGAACTGACGTTTAAGCGTAGCGTTTTTACCAATGAGATGTCTTTATTCCGGTATGATGTTGTTATCCACGTCAATGAATTATCGCGTAAGTCGGTTGCAATTGATCCTAAAAATATCATTGATGCTCAAGACGATAGATTTACCCTGGAGAGTCTGACGTCGAGGCTAGGGCTTGGCCTGGATCAGTTAGTGCTCAAGAGACTATCGAATAAGCGCCTATGGCGGGATGCTGATATAGCAGGGCACCTACGGCGGAGTGTAGAGTGTGACGAGAATCATAAGAAGTTAGATCTTTTAGCGCAGAGCGTAGATAACGATAAATCATCGCTCATTGATCCGGAAGAGATTTATTGTCTAGCAGAGAGGCAGGGCTATCGCGTTGCTTTGATGTTTAATGTTATGAATCCTGAGCGCTATTTTGATGCTTATTTTGTAAAATCAGATATTGATCCTGTAATAATCGGTATTCCAATAGAGCTGCAATATCCAGCGCCGGCAGGAGAGTGCAGGGACTGGTCTGTATTTACGAACCAGCCGATGGTCCGGGATACGGATCGTCTGTTTGTGTTAGGGTTACGAGATCGTCTCTCGCGTCAGCTTCCTGATTATATGATTCCGTCCAGCTTTGTTATTTTGGATCGTTTGCCACTGACGGCGAATGGGAAGCTAGATATTAAGGCATTGCCTGATCTCGAGATTGAGAGTGATAAGGCATATCGTGCGCCTATAACGCCAACGGAAGTCTTCTTGAGTGATCTTTATGCGGAGCTGACGGGAGCAACGCGTGCAGGCTTGGATGATAGTTTCTTTGCGTTAGGCGGTCATTCGCTACTAGCGATGCGGCTTGTTTCGAAGGTGTGCGACGTGCTTGGCGTAGAGCTTCCGGTAAGAGCCGTATTTGAACATCCTACAGTCGAGACCTTAGCTCGCGTGATAGACATGGAAGGAGATACCTCTGCTTCACAACTTACACCTACGCGGATTATTTCAGGAGAGGAAGGAGCTAGAGATATCAACCAAGCTATTTTGGATGCGCGAAGTGATATCATTATACATGAACCGACCTTTCGCCAGCCAAGCCTAATAGCCCCGCGTTCCATTTTGCTGACTGGTGCAGGTGGTTTTCTAGGCCGCTTTCTCCTGAATGACCTGCTTATACCTGCGGAGACAGTTTATTGCCTTCTACGCTGTGAGCACGAGGCAGAAGGGTTAGCTATTCTGCGTAATCGTATAGCAGCTGCGGGTCTAAATATTGACTTGAACCGTGTGAAGATCATTCCTGGCGATCTAGCGTCTCCAAACTTAGGTCTGTCGGGCTTTAATTGGGAGTTACTAACTCATGAAGTTGACGCTATCTTACATTGTGGCGCCTTTGTTCACCATCTTCACAGTTATGCAATTATGAAACAAGTAAATGTTGGTAGTACGGAGAAGCTTCTTGCGCTGGCATTGACTGAAAAGCAAAAGTCTTTTTGTTTTGTGTCAACTATTGGTGTTGCCTCGATGCTTAAAGGGGTCACATTATCTTCAGAATCTATACTACCGAATGAACCAGCCAGTAGTAGTGGCTACCTCTTAACCAAATGGGTAGGAGAGCAGCTTGTTGCTCGATGCGCTAAAAATTATGGTCTCCCTGCGATCATTGCTCGACCAGGAAATATCACAGGTAGCAGTATAAGTGGCTACACAAATTATGAATCTAATCATTTCTGGAATTTCGTAAAGGGCTGCGTGCAACTGGGCGCATACCCAGAATTAAGCGCGTCAATTGAAATGATTCCGGTTGATCAGTTGGCAAAAGCCATTGTGGCCTTAATCATGACGCCAAGATCAGATTTGTTTGTTGCTAATCTTTCTAATCCAGAGACGATAAGTCAAAATGAGTTTTACCAACAATTAGAAATTTACGGTCTAATAGCTCAAGGGGAGTCAATAGCTAATTGGCAAGATAGATTGACTGAAATCAAAGAGGATAATGGGCTTTTCCTCATTAAAGATTTGTACGCTGGGGAAGTGTCTGCAAAGATCTTACCGATAGAATACAGAGCCACGCTAGCGACTTTAAAATCTTTGAGCGTTAATTATTCATCGGATTACAAAAAATGGATCCCTACTTATGTCTCGTATCTGAAAGAGCAGGGATTTTTTAAGGATGCTAGATCTGCCTAAATAATGTTTAGCAAGGCAATCTAGCGCGATCAGAATTGAGGTATACTACTTCTGCTACGAACATTGTTATCTATATTAGTTTATAAAATAAAACCAAGTGTTGTCATGAACACCTAATACAGGATCAAGATTTTTTGGATGAAGTATTTATATTAATAGTCTGAGTTTTCATGGCTAAAATTAATATATTTGTGGCAATCTGTATGTAAATAATTTTAGTTAGATGATAAGTTAAGGTTTGAATTAAGTATCCAAATATCTGGAATTAAGCGCTACTATTTGTGCTATGTGTGTATAGAAAAGCTATCTCGGGAGTTATCAATAATGTATCCAATAAACGAGGAAGCAAAAAAAGAATCTCTTTTGATTGATCTGGATGAATTAGATGTGAGCAATCGGTCTCGATTTCGAAATAATACAGTTCAATATTATTTTGACCGTCTAAGAAAAGAAGAGCCTGTGCATTTCTGCAAAAATAGTGATTATGGTCAATTTTGGTCAATTACAAAATTTAAGGATATCCAAGAGATTGAAGCAAATCATGAATTATTTTCTTCAGCGCAGGGCTATTCTATTTATGATCTTCCAGAGTTAAATAAAAGCTTCGTGGCGATGGATCCTCCAGAACATAAGAGTCAACGCTCTCCGATCCTGCCATTGTTTTCTTCAGGAGGTCTTCAGAATTTGGAGCCAACAATTCGTGCGATTATTTCAAATGTATGTGATGGAATTCCTTTAAACAAGCCTTTTGATTGGGTAGAAAAGGTATCAGCGCAAATAACTAACCAGATTCTTGCTATTATAATTGATGTTCCAAATCAAGACTTAGGTCGATTACTAAAGTGGTCGGAGGTTCTTACAACCTTTCCTGAAAAAGAATCTAAGCTAGATTTAAATAATTTACAATTAATGGCTGATTTTTCTGAATATTTTTCAGTCTTGTGGCATAGAAAATGTAACAGTGAGCCTGCACATGATCTAATTTCGATGTATGCGCATTCACCATTAGCTAAAAAAATGTGGCAAGAAAACTTTTTGCAAACGCTATCTTTGTTGATAGCTGCAACGACGGATACGACAAAAAATTCCATGACTGGTGGCGTTATATTTTTATTTAGGAGCCCGAAAGAAAGAGATATCCTTTATGGGAATCGAGAATTTATAAAATCAGCAGTTTCGGAAATTATACGCTATCAGACACCCATAGCGCATATGCGCCGAACAGCAACAGCAGACACTTGTTTTAAAGGAAAGAATATACGTATGGGGGATAAAATTATTCTTTGGTATGCTTCAGCGAATAGAGATGATGAGGAAATCGAAAATCCCTATGATTTTTGTATTTCTAGAAAATTGCATAGTCACCACTTATCATTTGGTTTTGGTATTCACAGATGTATTGGAAAGAATCTTGCTGAGCTGGAACTAAAAATTTTATTGGAAGAAATCATATCTCGTGGATGGCTCGTTGAGCCTGTCGGAGATCCGGTAAGAAAGGATTCATGCTTTATTAATGGAATAAATTCGCTGCCTGTATTAGTTAATAAGCTATAGTGAGATTATTATTTAGAGGGTAGTCAATAAATTGATCCCTGCTATAAAAAGAATTTTTCCTAGGAGCTTCTAGCTATTGTGATAATGGACTCTAATTAGAAAATCAAAATTTTTGGGGTTTTAAAAACAAAGTTTGTATTGTATACTCGTTTCTTAATAATAAAGTTGAACCAATAAATTTTATTGTATGGATCTCCGGTGATCTTATACGCTTGGTGTAAAAAACGTATCTGGTATGAAGCAAGAAGAAATGAGCCTTGTTGTAGATCGAGATATTATCTCTCTGAGCACGGCTCAGGAATCCATTTATGTTGCTGATATACTGGAAGGCTCAGGTCTTGCTTTCATTATTTCTGATTATAGAGAAATTTTTGGTGCTATAGACACTGAGTTTCTTTCTAAAGCTGTAGAACTAGTTCTTGCAAAAACGCCGGCTTATCGATCAAGGCTAGAGCTCGTTAACGATAAGCCATTTCTTAAAGTTCTTAACTCAGCGGACTGGGGTTTGCAGTTTGTAGATTTATCACATGCTCCCTCTCCTGAGATTGCCGCTAGAGAATGGATGCTCCAAGAATGGAAAGTAGGTTTTGATCTCTTCAATGGCCCGTTAATAAAATTTGTTTTGATTAAGATAGGAACTGAACGTTTTTTCTTATTTCATTGTGGGCATCATATTATCGTCGATGGTGCGGGGGCATATCAGTTTGAACGTAATGTTTTGCAGGTTTACGACGCGCTCGTGGGCGGGGATAAGGTCGAGGTAATTGATGGGCCCAATATGGCTCAAAATCTTGAGGCGGCATATTTAGCATCTGAGAATTTTGAAATAGATCGGTTATTTTGGAAAGAAGAGTTATCCGGTATTGAGCCTCAACAAAGTCTATCGGGTCGTTTACCAGTTAAGGACAGGCTTTTTCATCGTGAAAGAACTCTCTTATCTAATGAGGAGGTAATTTTACTTAAGAAGTTTTGTCTTGATAACAAGATTTCGTTGCCGCGCGCTTTAGTAGCGTTTGTATCGCTTTACTACGCTCGAATGACGAGTCAAAGAGATGTTATCATTGAGCTTCCTGTTTCTTTAAGAAAAAGCAAGGCCGATTTATTTGCTGTAGATATGAGATCCAACGCTGTATTTTTGCGATTACAGCTCGATACAACAACAAGTTTTGGCGAATTATTAAAGATCATATCAGTAAAAATGCGGGGTGCGCTGAAGCATCAGCAATATAGATGGGAGTATATTCAAAAAGAATTTGGTGTAGATTTTAATTTGGCTTTGTTTTCGATCAATATCTTGCCATCTAATAAGATTAGCCTTCGTTCTGGTATAATTAAGGAAACGCATAATTTTTCTAATGGTCCTGTTAGAGACTTTGGTATTACCTTATATCTTGAAGATGGTGCGAACGAAATAGCAATAGATTTGGATTGTAACCGAGCTTTATACAGTGAATCGGAAACAAGAGTTCATCTTAATCGCATTCATAATTTTATAGTCAGTTTAATATCAGTATCTAGCTCTGACTTGATCATATCGCTGCCTTTGCTTGAGGAGGCTGAGCGAAAGGTTGTTTTGCAGGACTTTAATGCCACGGACTATCCTGTAGAGCGGGCTACATTGCCTGAATTATTTGAGGCTCAGGTCGCTAGGAGTCCTGAAGCGATTGCGCTGATCTTTGGGGACGAAGAGGTCAGTTACCTTGAGCTGGACCAACGCGCCAATCAGCTTGCGCGTTATCTGATCTCACGAGAGATTGGTGCTGAGGATATTGTTGCGATTACTTTGGATCGCTCGGTTGAAATGATCGTTTCTATACTTGGCGTTCTTAAGAGTGGGGCTGCTTATTTACCGTTAGATCCAGATTATCCAGTTGAGCGTCTATTTTTTATGCTCAAGGACAGCAACGCCAAGCGTCTGATAACGACACGTGAGATTTATGATCGTCTGTTGGGCGAAGCGGGTGGCGTACAACCAACAGCATCGCTAGAACACGGCAACATAACGTCGCCTGTATCGTCATCATCTGATGGTTCAGAGAGCGATCGGCTCGCGCAGACAGGCACTTTAGCTTTAGTTGTGGCTTTACCTGAGTCAGTTAGTGAAGAATCTTCTTACAAGCTTCATATAGCATCCTCCATAGAGATGCTTCGAGGAGCAATTCTTGTTGATGACGGGATTGTTCGAGCGGAGCTTTCCGTGTTCTCGAACTCGCAGATCTCAGATGTGGTTCGTATTAGGCCGATCACCACCGCAAATCTTGCCTATGTAATTTACACATCAGGAACGACAGGCAGACCGAAGGGGGTGGGGGTTATTCATTCCGCCTTATGTAATTTTTTCGAATCATATAAAATTACTTCAGAAAATAAAGATAAAAATATTGGCTGCTTGAATGCAGGTGTTGGTTTTGATGTGGCGGTTTGGGAAGTATTTACAAGATTAATTCAAGGTAACTCTATTCGATTAGAGATGGCGAGTATTGAGGATATTAAGAATTTAATTAGTGATATTCAATTACATTCTATTGACAGTATTTATATCCCTGCAGGAATTGTTGGACTCTTTAACGATTTTATACAAGAAGATGGTCGTAAACTTTTAGTAAAAGAAGTTCTCACAGGCGTCGAGAGTATTAGAAATGATGAGCTTCACACTCTTGCGAGATGTCTTGGTAATCCATTAATTGTTAATGGTTATGGACCAACGGAGTGTACTATCTGTTCAACATGGCTCATTCTTAAAAATTTCGTAAATAATAGAGCTGTCGTATCAATTGGCTCACCGATATCTAATACACAGATTTACATCCTCGACGACTCTCTTAACCCAGTCCCGATTGGATCGATTGGCGAGTTATATATAGCTGGAGCGGGCTTAGCTCGTGGGTATTTGGGTCGAGTTGGTTTAACGAGTGAGCGGTTTATTGCGTGTCCGTTTGGGAAGAGCGGCGCACGTATGTATCGTACTGGGGATTTAGCGCGGTGGCGAGAAGATGGGACGCTTGAGTATGTCGGGCGTAGTGATCATCAAGTAAAAATACGCGGGTTTAGGGTTGAGTTGGGTGAGATTGAGAGTGCGCTTTCAAAGATTGAAGGAGTTGGTCAGGTAACTGTTCAGCTACGCGAGGTTGCGGGCGAGAAACGACTTGTGGCTTATTTAGTTGGCCGTAGCAGAGGATTATCTGAAGCTCATAATCATCATAGAGATGATGTAATAGCTTTAGATTCTTCCTCAGGATCTTTTGCCTCCTCTTCATCTGTATCAAGCTCTGGTTCCCTTAATTTATCCCCAGCTCTTCCTTCAGCGAGAGCACTTCGTGCGGCGTTGTTGATGACACTGCCAGATTACATGGTTCCCTCGAATTTTATCTTTCTTGATAGCTTACCGTTGACACCGAATGGAAAGCTGGATTTTAAGTCCTTTCCTGATCCCGAGATTGAGAGTGATCAGGTTTATCGTTCGCCTGTTACTCCGACAGAGATTTTGCTCTGCAAACTCTATGCAGAGTTGACGGGCGCTAGTTGCGTTGGCTTAGACGATAGTTTTTTTGCATTGGGAGGGCATTCATTATTAGCACTACGGCTTATCTCAAAAGTGAGAGATGAGCTTGGCGTAGAGCTGCCGGTAAGAGCCGTATTTGAACATCCAACAGTCGAGAGTTTAACCCAATTCTTAAGCTATAAGAGTGAGCAGTTTCCATATGACCCCATCCTTACTTTGCGTTCCTCCGGGGAAAAGTCTCCTCTATTTTGTATTGTGCCTTCTGGAGCTACAGCTGTGCTTTACGCTGATTTGGCGCGTCACCTAAGAAGAGATTGTTCTATTTACACTTTGATCCCCAGAGGAATGGAATTTGGACAGGAGCCGTTCAATTCTCTTGAAGAAGAAATAACTATCTATTTAGATGAGATTATTAAAATGCACCCTGAGGGTGACATTAATATCATTGGATTTTCCACAGCAGGCAATATTGCACACGAAATCGCATGCGCTCTAGAGGATAGGGGTCGAATAATTCGTTTTGTTGGCTTGTTAGATAGCCCTTTTTCGACAACTGCATTTATTGAAGAAGAAAAAAGTAAACGTGACTTACTTTTAATGACAGCGATGGTTGCCGGATTACAGTTAGAAGAAATAGCCGACTATTCAGAAATGGCGAGAATATTTTGGAAGCATTTACTTCAGCAGAAAATACCTCTCCATGTTAAAACTTTAGATTTAATGGATAGACTGCTAGAAAGGACTGTTTTAGATAATAAAATGATAAAAAAACTTAAGCCCCGGAGGGGTGGTTTTGATATAACATATTTTATAGCTGATGCCGAAGAAGTAACGTCAGAAATTAATGCTAGGCGTTTTGGATGGCGTCATTACTGCCGTAGTATTAAGTATGTTTCGGTTCAGACAAGGCATATAATTATGCTTTTCCCTGAACCCTCAAAAGTGATTGCTGCTGCGATTGATGATATATTTGATACTATTGGCGCTTAGTATTATCGCATAGAAATGTAAGTATACAGCGCGTCATCGATCTGCGGATTAGCAACTGAGTATCGTTCGGCGTGGTAAAGCTATGGTTATTATCGAGTCATCTCTGATCCACGTTTGGAAGCGGTATTGAGAAAAGTGAAGATATTGGCCTTTTAGTCTTTCGCAACTCTCCAATTCTACAATCGGGTTTTTGTCAGTGTCTTGGTCTAGAGTTTCTACCGCGTACAAAGAGAAGGGCGTCATCATACCTGTGCGTAGTATCTTCGAGAGTGCTTCTTTTGCTGTCCATATGCATGCGTGGAGATTTACTTTCTGAATCAGTTCAGGGCCCAGTTTCCTCTCAGCCTCTGTTAGTTCCTCAGCCATTAAAGATGTTTTATTGGCGGATAAGTTTTCTGTATCGATCGCCATCAGATGCTCTTCTGGAAAGGCAATAGCGCATGCTAGTGTTTCCGTGTGGCTGATACTAACGGATAATCCCGTTAGTCCTCGCACAATGGGCTGCCCAAAAATACCTGGTAATACCGCTACCTCTCGACTTACTGAGTCTCCTGATAGACTTTCTAGCGCTAGCTTCGCGGCGTATCGTCCGAGCAAATAACTAGTGCGCCTACTATTGCATCTAAGACCTTTGTAGCAGTCAAGCTCTACCTTGTGCAGAATTGTTGCGCAATTTGCGTCAATTTCCGCAAAGGCTTCTGTTGATATGACAGCTAATGCAGCGTAGGAGCGAGTATCAGTGCGCTGCATGTTGAATCGAACAACTTTGATGCAGCTTTCACCTATAATCTTAAGCATTCAGGTGCTTGGTGGGTTGGGTCAGAATGCTTCTCGATCTCGACATAGTAGTCGAAGTCAAACAACACATATATGAGATGCCAACAAGGACATAAGCTGATATCAGCTTACTCA